>NZ_PDYW01000002.1:0-364879 GCF_002743245.1 Sporosarcina sp. P26b | reverse complement strand
AGCATGTCAAAATGATGGTTGATAGACATAAAAAGAACTCCTTTCAAAAAAGATGGTATGTATCTTTACCATCTTTTTAAGAAAAGTACACCTATTTCTTAAGTTGACAGCTATGGTGGCTTGAGCCTCCTCGTCCGCTTCGCTCCCTGCGGGGTCTCAAGGCGCACGCTGATCCTCCCGGAGTCGTCCCATCTTCCGTACCAATCCTAGTTATATTTTGGTGACAGATTGTATTACTCTCTGAATATGTAAAGTTCAAAAGCGAATACGTGAGGTCACCTGCAAGTTAGAGTAGATTATTTCTTCATAAACACAGGTTCGTTGTTTTCGTCTACTGTGTAGGGCAAGGAGTATGCCGGGAGGACTAGGGAGTCTTCGTATAGTAGATAACGAATGTCTGTGCCTGGTTCTATTTCCGGCTTTTTCTCCATCAAGATCTTGTTAAGGTCGATGGAGTAGTCTACGTAGAAGTTTCCGTCGCCGCCTACTACGATGGGTAGGTGCGCATCGGAGTATGGACTTTGGACTGTTAGTGGTTCTTTGAAGCCCATTTTCTTAAAGTCTACTGCATAGACATTGTCCCCGACTGGATCCAAGAATGGTAGTTCTCCACTGATAAATTTGCGCAAATTTATGTCGCGCAGTTTTTCAGTAGTCCGCAAGTCGACTAGTTTAACAGTCGGATTTTCTTCTACATCCATGAGAACGTATTGGAAAATGCCACCGTTTTCGAATGCGTTGGACGGAATCTTTTCAGTGAAGTCTGGAACGATTTTCGAGAACTCGATAGGATATTTGATAAATTGATCGGTTTCTTGATCGCGTGTTTTGATGGGTAATAGACCACCCGTTTGTTCTTGGTAGCGCTCAACAGCCTTCTGGATTGTTTCTTGCTGATCAGGGTACGGTGTTTCGCTTGCTTGCTTCTCTTCTGGTGGACGACCGCCACAAGCCGACAGTAATAATCCACAGATCATAACTGACAGTATAAGTAATCGTTTATTCATACGTTACGCCCCTCCAGTCGGTCCGTTGAATACCAAATAGACCATTGCGAAGAACGATGTAATTAATAGTGTATAGGCAATAATCGCAAATAAGATTTGTAGTGCACGGTTTTTTATTTTATAACGACTTAAATAGATCAAGCCCATTGAAACAACCATGAATCCCATTGCGTAAAAAGATAGCCACATTTTATCTAACGAGGACAAAATTGTCACCCTCCTACTATTTAGATACCGAAAAATGTATCGATTTCTTGTTTCTTTCCACGGTTCATTAATTCATCTACTGCTTGTTTAGGTGGGATGTTGCCGAATAATATAGAATACAGTGCTTCAGTTAGCGGCATATTGACGCCAAACTGTTCAGCCAACTGATAGGCAGCCTTCGTAGTACGAACGCCTTCTATGACCATTCCCATTTCTTCAGTTACTCTTTCAAGAGTTTGACCTTTTCCAAGTGAGTTTCCGGCTCTCCAGTTCCTGGAGTGGACGCTTGTACATGTAACGACCAAGTCACCAAGCCCCGTTAAACCTGAAAATGTTTGTTGATCTGCGCCCATTTTGACGCCAAGCCGTGTAATTTCTGCTAGACCTCTCGTAATCAGTGCCGCTTTTGCATTATCACCGTAACCTAGACCATCAGAAATACCGGCAGCCAAAGCGATGACATTTTTCAATGCACCACCAAGCTCCACGCCGATGACATCTTTATTCGTATAGACACGGAAATAATTGCTCATGAATAAATCCTGCACCCGCTCTGCTGCTTCCATGTTGCTCGAAGCCGCTGCTACGGTTGTAGGGTGTCGAAGTACTACTTCTTCCGCGTGGCTAGGTCCAGACAACACGACAATGGCCTCACGCAGCTCTTCGTCTATTTCATCCGCAATGATTTCGGAAATCCGTTCCAATGTATTGGGATCGATTCCTTTGGAGACATGAACAAACACAGCCGGTTCGGTCAGTGATTCTTGTATACGACGGCACGTTTCACGCATCGCAACTGTCGGTACAGCCAGCACAATAGTTTGCGCATGCTGTACCGCCGTTTGTAGGTCACTAGTAGAGTTAAGGTTTTCGGGCAGATTCACCTGAGGTAAGTATTGGTTGTTCGTATGCTGACTATTGATTTCATCCGCTTGCTCTGCACGTCTTGTCCAAATTAAGCTGTCATGTCCATTTTCAGCCAGCACAAAAGCAAGTGCCGTTCCCCAACTGCCTGCACCGATTATAGAGACTTTTTCCATTACCTCCGCCCTTTCTGTTTGTGTATTTAGCTTCTTGCTCTTGTAATTAAGCGGATTGGTGTTCCTTCAAATCCAAAGGCTTCACGCAATCTGTTCTGTAAAAAGCGTTGGTAAGAAAAGTGCATTAGTTCCGGTTCGTTGACAAAGACGACAAACGTTGGCGGCTTGACAGCAACTTGAGTTGCATAGTAAATCCGTAAACGACGTCCTTTATCTGAAGGTGCAGGATTTCTAGCTACCGCATCTTCCACTACCTCATTCAGAACACTTGACTGAATACGCAACGCATGATTTTCACTAATCATTAAAATATTAGAGAACAATGTATGCACACGTTGCTTCGTTTTAGCTGAAACGAAGAATATAGGTGCATAATCAAGGAATCTAAACTGATCACGAATATCATCGATAAAGTTATTCATTGTCTTGTCATCTTTTTCAAGTGTATCCCATTTGTTGACAACAAACATGACACCTTTACCTGCTTCTTCAGCAAAGCCGGCTACACGTTTGTCTTGCTCACGAATACCTTCTTCTGCGTTCATAACGATTAAGACAACATCTGAACGGTCAATGGCTTTTAAGGCACGTAGAACACTGTACTTCTCCGTGTTTTCGTATACTTTCCCTTTTTTACGCATTCCCGCAGTGTCGATAATTCTAAACTCTTGTCCATCCACTACTTTCGTGGAGTCAATTGCGTCTGTTGTCGTACCTGCTATATCACTTACGATGACGCGATCTTCTCCGAGTAACGCGTTCACAAGTGACGACTTTCCAACATTCGGACGTCCAATCAAACAGAATTTGATGGAATCGTCTTCCTCTTCTTCTAAATCCATATCTTTAAAGCTCTCCGCCATCGCATCCAATAAATCACCAAGTCCTAGACCGTGTGATCCTGAAATTGGATATGGTTCTCCAAATCCTAGTGAGTAGAAGTCATAAACCATATCTCTCATCTCTGGATTATCAACTTTATTCACTGCCAATACAACTGGCTTATTCGTTTTATACAACATCCGTGCTACATGTTCATCCGAATCTGTCACGCCATCTCTACCATTTGTCAAGAAGATGATGACATCAGCTTCTTCAATGGCAATTTCAGCCTGTAAACGAATTTGATCGAGTAACGGCTCATCACGAAGTTCAATACCGCCCGTGTCGATTAAGTTAAATTCATAATTCAACCACTCTGCTGCACTGTATATACGATCTCGCGTTACACCGGCAACGTCTTCTACGATAGAAATACGTTCGCCTACGATCCGGTTAAAGATTGTCGACTTACCGACGTTTGGTCTTCCTACGATTGCTACTGTTGGTTTTTTCATTTTCTTTCATTACACCCTTCCGACCTATCTTTGAATATTATACACAAAAAGAATGATGATGCATATGAAAGCATCATCATTCCAGTTACGCTTATTCATCATTTGTGGCTAGTTTATCACATTCCCAAGATTATTCTTGGAATTTCTTTAGTTGGTCACCAATTACATCCGCAAGTGAGAAGCCAGTCGTTTCTTCAGGCATTTCATAGCTGAAGTTTTCTTCACGTGCTTCTTTTGGCTTTTCTGTAAGATCTTTGATGCTCAATGAGATACGCTTTTCCTGTGGATTGACGTCCAATACTTTGACTTGTACAGACTGCCCTTCCTCAAGCACTTCTTGTGGTGTACCGATATGCTCATGTGCAATACGTGAGATGTGTACGAGTCCTTCTACACCAGGCAAGATTTCAACGAATGCGCCGTATGCTACAAGTCGTTTCACTGTGCCGTCCAGTACAGAGCCGACTTCCGCTTTTTCTTCGATGTTTTCCCATGGACCAGGCAATGTATCTTTAATGGATAAAGATACGCGTTCCGCATCACGGTCAACAGACAATACTTTGACTTGGATTTCGTCTCCTTCTTTCAACACGTCTGACACACTTTCGATATGTCCGTGTGAAATTTGGGAAATATGAACCAAACCATCTACGCCGCCAATATCAACAAATGCCCCGAAAGAAGCGATGCGTTGTACTGTACCGTTTAAAACGTCACCATCTTGAATTTCAGAAAGTGCAGCCTCTTTTTTCTTGTCATTTTCTGCTTGAACAACCGCACGGTGAGACAAGATCAAACGATTCTTCTCTTTATCCATTTCAACGATTTTGAAAGTCATCGTACGACCTTGATAATCATCAAATGATTCTACAAAGTGATCTTCTACTAAAGAAGCTGGGATAAATCCACGAACGCCAAGGTCAACAACAAGTCCACCCTTTACTACGTCCTTTACTTCCGTTTCGATGATTTCACCATTTTCAAATTTCTCTTCCAATGAACCCCATGCATTCTCTGCATCCACTTGGCGTTTGGACAAGACGTATGTCTCATCTTCCACTTTGGTAATCGCCAATTCTAATTCGTCACCGACTGAGACTGCATCTGCTGCTTTTTCAATATGCAAGCTGGAAAGTTCACTGATCGGAATCACGCCGTCAAAAGGAGCGCCTGCAATTTCAACAGTCACCGATTTCTCTTCAACCTTCGTCACTACACCCGTTACGTGTGCACCTTCACCGTATTCTTTAACTTCATCCATATTCATCTCTTCAGTCATATGTAGTCCTCCTCCATAATGAATCTTACCTCTATATTATGCGAATCGAGACTTAAAAACAAAAAATTGCACTTATTCTTTTATTTGTACTGTTCAATCAACTTAGCAATCTCTGCCATAATTGCATCTGTTACCTCTTCGGCAGATGCTTTTCTTTCACGATAAGGCGTCATGTCCATCGCTTCGCCATACACGACTTTCAGTTGCGAGAAGGCTTTGTACGGTCCAATGATCGCACAAGGGACCACTTTCGCATCTCCTCCTTTTAGCGCGAAGAAACCTGCACCTGCTAACCCCTTTCCGATTTCCCCGGTTTTACTTCTTGTTCCTTCAGGAAAAAGGCCGACTACTTTATTGTCTCGTAATAGTTTTATCGTTTTCCGGAACGCCTCACGGTCACTCATACCACGTTTTACGGGATATGCTTGTACTTGCGGCAATAACGTTTTAAGAATAGGCTTATCAAAAAGCTCCTCTTTGGCCATAAAATGAACGGTTCTAGGACATGTGATTCCAACTACAGGCGGATCCAAATTGTCTATATGATTGGTACATAAAAGTACGCCGCCCTCTTTAGGGAAATTTTCTTTGCCGATTACTTTAATTCGATACAGTGGATAACAAACAGTACTAATCAAAAATTTGCCGAGTGGATATAAATTCATCATGCTAACCTCTTTTCGGCATATTTGATAATACTATTCGTCACTTCTTCTATTGTCTTCCCTGTTGTGTCAATTGTGATCGCATCTTCCGCTTTTTTTAATGGCGAAATCTTACGTTCGCTATCTGCTTGGTCTCTTTCGCTAATTTCTCTTTTCAATGTTTCATAATCTGACGTCATGCCACGCTGTTGTTCCTCTAGCAAACGACGCTCTGCACGTTCTTCTACAGAGGCTGTCATGAAGATTTTCAACTCCGCTTCAGGTAAAACAGCAGTCCCGATATCTCTACCATCCATTACAACGGATGATTGCGCAGCAAGATCTTGTTGTTTAGCAACCAATAATTCACGAACAGATGTCAATGCTGCGATCGCTGAAACGTTTGTGGTCACTTCATGAGAACGTATCGCATCCGTCACTTCAATACCGTCTAGCAAAACTTTTTGCATCCCTTCGTCTGGTTGCAATTCAATTTCAGTTTGTGCAATTAATTTAGTAATTTCTTCTTCATCACGCGGATCAATGGCACTTTGTAGTACTTTGTAAGTAATAGCACGATACATAGCTCCTGTATCGATATACGTGTATCCTAATTTCTTAGCTACTAATTTAGCAATTGTACTTTTACCTGCTGCTGCAGGGCCGTCAATTGCGATTCTCATTCCACTATTCATGCTGAAAACCCCTCCATTTACGCCTTTATTGTACCATATGAAAAAAAGAAAAGTCTGCTGTAGACAGACTTTCCTGTTAGTTATTTCGTAATTCAAGCTGTCGTTCAAAACAATAGCGAATAATATGTTGTCGGTCTTTCTCATCTACTTCATCAAATTTGAAAGAAGTCAGTCTGCGTTTCTCGCTTTCCCAATTCCTTACTACTCTTGCTTTACATGAAACATATTTGATTTCTGTTTTTGAGAAATATAACACAATGATCAACTTTACTTCTTCATTTTGTGCAAAATAATCATGATCTTTCATATTGACCGCTAAGCCGCCAGCACTCAGATCCATTGAAACTAACTGTAGTGAGGTGGCATCAGCCTGCAATGCTACGTCGAGCGAAGTATCTACGCGAACGAATTCTCTTCTCTGGATTTTAATCAGTTGCTTATCTCCAGGATACTCCAGTTTAAGCATAGGAATTGTTCGATTGATACGGCTATGCACTTCGGTACGAAATGCGTAAGACATCTTATAGTCATCCACGAACGTTACTAATAATTGTGTGCCATCTATGAAGAACGCCGTTTTTCCTGTTGCCATATTGATAGGATAATCCATCATAAAGTGATCATCACCTTCAATATCAACTACACGACACTTGAATTTCTCCGATTCTTCCGTGTAATCCTTTTCTATTGTTAATACCGTTCCGATAGTTAATTTCATTTCTCCACCTGCCATTCGTCCTATACATTCATTATGTCATGTGGAGTACATTTTTCCAATCCTTTTCTTATTGTTTTTCTGTCGTAATGACTTCTAATGTATCAGTGTCGACAAGAATTTTGTATGTCTCTACGTTCTCTTCGCCTGAAACAACCGTGAGATAGTGCGCAAGACGCTGTTGCATTTGACTATTTTCTACATATGCGAGCTCTTGCTTCATGACCGTAACTTCAGGTCTGAAGAATGTGTGCCACTCGGCTGTACGAATAGGTTGCGGTTTTGGTTGCTCTTTACGAATATATTCGGACGCATTGAGACCGATCACTTCTCCGTTATCTTTTGCTAATTTGATATGAATGGGGTCCGAGAATACTTTAGCCCCATTTTCAGGATACACGCGGACATAAACAAAGTGCCAAGCCGTATCGTTCTCTCTCGCTTCTTCGAGAACCAAATCTTTATAATCAGCCTTCTTTAAAAACTCGTCAGCTAACTTCTCCAATTCTTCATACGATACTGCAGGTTTACCCATACGACGCTCCACAAGATAGGACAATACATGACCGCCTTTTTCAGTTAGATCAATATAGCCGATTGAAGAGTTTTCCGCAAAACGGATATGATAAAACGGATAGGGAGCACCTTTCCTACTTCTTTCCGCTGCAATGATATCATTTGACACGGCGGGCAAAAGCTTTTTGAATTTCTGAATCGCCTCGTCCTCACTTATTTTCTTTTCTTTTATATCGCGCAACTCTTTTTTCTTCTGAGCATCAGACTCACTTGCCGTTAAAGGGAATACCGATTCTGTATATTGCATGACAGACTCTCCCATTTTCGACCAATTCGCTTTACCATCTGGTGAGTCGCGCAACTTCTTTTCCCAGTTACTCATCGACATTCTTCTTGAAAACATGTCTTTTGTTGCCAATTGCCATTCACTCGTTAATTCATTAAGATTTTCTGAAGCGCGTTGCATGACACCATAATATTCGTCAGGTTCACCATTTTCCGTAGATTCCTTTGCAAAATTCCCTAACCGTCCTAAGTAATTCATCCAGGAAGTAGAGAAACTTTCATCGACAGGTAGAGAGGAAATGGACGATTTGATGTCCGAAGACAAACGCCAAATATCTTCTCTCTCTTTTGCGGAACTTTTTTGATCTTCAAAGAGTAACGACTTGTTTACGGCCTCTTCCAACTCCCCAAGTTTTTGCGAGGCATCTGTCATACTTTTCGAATACTGGCCATTTAGTGCAATCGATAACTCTTCATTTTCACGCACTGTCCCAAACGTATAGATTCCTAACACAATAAATGAATAGGTCAAAATGAAAATCATGCTTCTCATAATAAGCTAGGTCCTCCTTTCTATTAGTCACAAAATATGTGTAAACCGATTTTCTTAATTTGTGGTCTCGACCAAATCCATTTGCTAGTTGCGGTAATTGGATTGAAATAGTAAATAGCGTTCTCTGAAGGATCCCAGCCGTTGATTGCATCGATGACCGCTTCTTTCGCGCGCTCGTTCGGTGTCAGCCAAATCTGTCCATCCGCAACCGCAGTAAACGCGCCTGGTTGAAATATGACCCCACCAATTGAATCAGGAAAGTCTGCATGTTCAACACGATTTAAAATAACTGCTGCCACGGCCACTTGCCCCTCGTATGGCTCTCCACGCGATTCACCATAAACCGCATTCGCTAATAAATTAATATCTTGGTCAGTGTATTTAGGCGGTGCTTGCATTTGAGTTTGCGACTGTTTATGTGGCGCGCCGCCCTTTTTCACCTGCGATTCCAGCGACTGACCACCATAATAGGTAAATTGGTTGCCCTTAGCAATCTGTCCCTTTACATACTTTTCATCGTAATCCGTAATTCCTTGCAACTTCTTCTGGGTTCCTTTCCCAGCAATCCCGTCAAGCGGCAAACCGTATTGCTCTTGGAAATTGCGCAATGCCCAGTAAGTCCCAAATCCAAAATTGCCATCAATCTCTCCGTGATAGAAACCGATATATTGAAGTCTCGCTTGTAACTCAATGACATCATCTCCTTTTGCACCTTTTGCCAAGTCACGTCCACTGAATGCTTCACTATGACTCGCAAAGAAAGAAAACATCATGATGCCTGCCAGTAATAAAAATAGGAAGCGTTTTGTAATTCGCTTCATAGACATCCACCTCCAAAAAATTGTGCTTCCTTGTAGTTTGTCCAATATGCAGTATTTTATAAGGCAAAAAATCCGTCTGATTAATTCAGACGGATTTCTAAAAGTTTGATTGATTTTTTTTTCTAAATTGCTGCATCGCAAAAGTGTGTGCGTACTTTACTCGTGTCAGGCCAAACCACCAAAGGAACAGCATGAAAGGGATCATTAAATATAACCAATAATCATAGGTAAATAAAATCGAATTATAAAGTACATGAAGCAAAAATGGCGCCAAAAATGCAACGGCTATCCACTTCGCTTTTTCTGACACTATAGAAAACTTTGCTTTACCAAAATAATAGCCCATGACCACACCAAATAACGCGTGACTTGAGACAGGTAGCAATGCTCGAATAAAAGCTGTGTCCAAACCGAAGGACAGTAAATATAAAATATTTTCTACTGTAGCGAATCCAAGTGATACACTTGCTCCATACAATATTCCATCATAGGCATCTTCAAATTCAATTGTTTTATATACGAGAATAAAAATAATAATCCATTTAAAAAATTCTTCTAAACTGCTTGTAAATAAAACATTGCGGAAAAATTCACTATTAAATACACGCTCTTCCTCAAAAACATGTTGAATAAACAAAATTGGGAATGTCATGATCGCACCGTAAATGAATGCATGGAATAGCGACTTGGATGGCTCCTTGGCAATTTGTTTACGTAAATACAAATAACTGAAAAGTGCCAGCGCCGGCGCTATTGCGACTGTCAGTAAGATAAACATAAGCGCCTCCTCATGTCGATAGTATACCACACACTAAACGACAAAAGTCGCCTGACCTATAAGGCAAGCGACTTTTCGATTCACTTCTGTTGTTGGATAGATTGCGCAATCATTCCACCATGGAAACGACCATTTTCGATGAAAATCTCATTGGCATTATTGCCTGCTGCAATGACACCTGCTATAAATAAATTCTCCACGTTTGTTTCCATTGACTCTTCATTGAAAATAGGACGGCCCGACGTCTCATCCACCTCGATACCTATTTTACGTAAAAATGCATGGTCCGGATGATAGCCAATCATCGCAAAGACATAATCACTTTCGAGATCAAACGTTTCACCTTGCTGATTAACAGTGACAGCTTTTTCATTAATTTTGGTAACGTCCGCATTGAAGTACATATCGATTTGACCATTCCGCACTAAACTATCAAAGCCAGGCAAAATCCAAGGTTTGACACTTTTTGAATACGTATCATTACGGTAAACGACCGTAACATGCGCTCCAGCACGCTGTAATTCCAATGCCGCATCGACTGCAGAATTTTTGCCACCAATGACTGTTACTTTTTTATTGAAATACGGATGTGCTTCTTTAAAGTAATGGAAAACAGTTGGCAAATCTTCTCCTTCTACATGTAAACGATTTGGCTGATCATAATAACCTGTTGCCACTACAACATACTTTGCACTATAGACCGCTTTATCCGTTTTCACGGTGAATTGATCACCGTTTTTAACTACATCTTCTACTCGCTCATGGCTATTTATTTGTAGTTCTTCAATTTGTGCAACGGTTCTATAATAGACTAATGCATCATTACGTTTCGGCTTATCCATCGCCGTAATAAATGGCGTCTTGCCAATTGATAACTTCAAGCTTGAACTAAAAAAGGTTTGGTGAGTCGGATAGTTATAAATGGAATGCACGATATTTCCTTTTTCAATTACTACTACAGACAAACCGATATTTTGTAGTTCAATTGCCGCTGACAAGCCACATGGACCGCCACCGACAATTACTGCATCTACAGAATTCATGACATCTACTCTCCTGACTTCTTACTGCCTAATAGCGAACTTCCACTACATGACATTCGGGTTTTGCACCGAGTCGTAACGGTAATTTGGTCGTTCCATAGCCGTTACTGATTAATTTCGCACCGTATTTCGTTAATTGGAAACGCCCTAGATCCTGCAATCCCCATGGCCCAAATCTAATTTGCCCACCATGCGTATGCCCAGCAAGCGACAATTTAGGTTGCAGTTGTTCCTCTACCTTTTTAAACAAAGAAGGGTTGTGCACAGCGAGAATTAAATACTCATATCCACTTGCTGAGTCGATTGCTTTATTGATATCGACGGTACCATTATTCCGATCCTGCAGTCCACACAATCCGAAGCGCGGATGATTTGGTACGGTTGCTGTACTATCTACGAGTACCGTTGCGCCTACTTCATCCATCACTTGTAAAATGTTTTTTCTACCAACTTCTTTATCATTATTACCGAAAATATAAAATAGCGGTCCGACTGAAGACAGCAATCGCATGTTATGCAAAATCCGCTCCATAGGTACACCTTTTTCTGCTACATCTCCGCCTACGATGACCGCATCAATTGCACGCGTACGTAATTCATCGATTAATCGAGGCGAGATAGTACGTCTGTGTATATCCGAAATAAAGAATATATTCAGCTGTTTAGTAGGATTTGGATCAATCGACAAAGTATGCGTTAGCAAACGATTTCGATTGGCCAACGTATACATATACGTCAACGTAGTTATTGCTGATAAAAGAACTGATATTCCTGCTGTTTCTGCCTTTTTCATTTGTCAGCTCCCATAGAAAAAAGCAAAGTATCCACTTTGCTTTTGTAGTATTAATTTCATTAGTAGTATAGCAAGATTCCGATAATACCCTCAACCATTTTACTTTCCTTATGAAACTGCACCCAAGTATTCTGTCATGGTTGGATGAAACCCAACCGATAACTCCACTTTTTCCACTGGCACTTGATCGGGAACGTCAGGGGAATAGAGATCGGATAATACGTAGAGTAAAATAATAATAGGAATTAGCGTAAAGATTGCTAGAAAAATATTAATGATCTTCACGCGACCGTATTTTTCCTCTTTCTTCTTTCCATGTACTTCTGCACGGGAAGGAAGTTTATCGGAAGGCACTTTATCTTTAATCTCTTTTCGCTGCCGTTCAAAATCCATCTTATATTGATCGTTTAACATGTCTAATTTCTCCTTCACACCGCATAATGTCTGTTGCTATTATATGATGCAATTCGTTTATTCATCCGTGAAAAGTACGTCCGCTCATAAACTCATCTGTTTCTATTATGCCGAATTTTGTCTTAAAAGTAAATACAGACAGTTAGGATCAACCTAATAATTGATGCAGTCGTTCACGCCATTGTAACGGCTTAGCGACCCTTTCAGGTAAAGATTCTGATTTCATTAGCCAGCTATCGTCAAGATTCTGGCAGTTTGAACAGCAATCCATTTCTGCTGGTGAGGTGTTTTCGTCAAAAAACTGCACTAATTTTCTCCGTAAGCAACTATCACATTTTATATAACTTTCCATTTCCTCAATTTGTTTCTCTTTTACATGATAAATCTGCTGGATTTGTCGAACGACATTTTCCACATCAAATTGTTCCAAATAATAATCAAGTAGACGGGATGAGACTTCAGACAATCCTGCTTGTTCTGCAGCCAATTGCTCTCCAGTTCCCGCTTGCAATAAAGAAGAATAATAAAGTGTTTGCTGTTCATCGGGCAAATCTTCATAGACAATGAATTTTACTTTCTGAATATCTCGATCATTATACAAAAGAGTGGCGGCTGCTTTTCCTCCGTCACGCCCTGCACGCCCGACTTCTTGTATATACGCACTGGAAGTGGCAGGGATATGTTCATGAATAATTTGTCGAATATCATCTTTATGAATTCCCATACCGAATGCATTAGTCGCGCAGATCCACTCAAGTTCTCCTTGGACAAATTGTTCTTGAATGATTGACCGTTCGTCCTGTTCTTTGCCCCCGTGGTAACTAGCAGTCGCGATGCCTCTTTCTCTGATGATTGCAGAAAGTTCATCGGCTCGCTTTCGTGAAGCTACATAAATTATACCAGGACCGATTGTCGTAGAAAGCCTGTCGATAATCCATTCTGTCTTTGCTAATTCATTGTCCATCTTCAATACACGATACGAAATAGCCGTTCGATCCATCGGCTGACGTTCAATATACGGGTTATTCATTTGCAAATACGTAGTGATATCCCCCACTACTTTTTTATTCGCAGTAGCCGTTAATGCCAAAACCGGTGCTCTTCTTGAAACTGCAAATAGTTCCTTTAAGCGCAAATAGTCTGGACGAAAGTCAAATCCCCACTCTGAAATACAATGCGCTTCATCTACTACGAAAAAAGCAATATGTAATTGGTTGACGAGTTGTTGAACAGGTTTTTGCATCATCATTTCAGGAGATAAAAAAATAAATTTATATTGAGATAAAGTAGACAGCGCTAATTCTTTCTCTTGTCTGGACAAGAATGAATTAATGGCCACAACACGTTTCTCTTTATGTTTACGTAAATTAGCAACTTGATCTTCCATTAACGCAACGAGCGGAGAGATAATGACGACTGCACCATTGAGCATATACGCAGGTAACTGATAGCAAAGGGATTTCCCCATGCCTGTAGGGAAAATCGCTACCGCATCTCTTCCTGCGAGAATTTCTGTAATGACTTCTTGTTGTCCTGGACGAAATGATTCATACCCAAATTTTTGATGCAAAACTTCCTGTAGCTCCATTAGCTCTCCCTCCTTCCAATAATGATTATTAATCGTAGTTGAAAATACGTCAATTCTGGACACTGTTCTTTTAATACACGTAATCGCTTTGTTTGCATCTGTTCTACATGACGCCAAACTTGATCAATTTGTTCGTTTGTCACAAACTCTTCATATGGAAAACTTTCTACATTCGCAGCCATTTCAATAAAATGATCTTCTATTGTACTTAATTTCAAATTCCGCAAAGAAGAAATTTGTTCAACGGTATAACCACGCTCGAATAGCTTCCTCGTTCTCTCAGCGGATTGTGTCAAATACGTGTCCACTCTACAACCTGCAGCTAATTCTTTTAGCAATGGAGTATTTCGTTGTTGGTGAATAAAATCGAGCAACATATGCAATGCTTCTAGATAATAAAGTTGGATCGAACGGATCGGCATGTTGAGACTTTCTGCCATCTGCTCCCAAGTAAAGGCGGTAAGCCGGTTTCCTGATAATCGACCAATCACTATTGTACATTGCAACTCGGGTACTTGAGCGTCTGTTAGTGCGTGTTCCAATTCTTTCTGCAGCGATATAGATAGTGTATTCATCGGTTTTGATTGATTACGCAGAAATCCTTTTACAAATTGCTGAGTAGGCAATTCTTTCTGAATCGGCATGAACATAGTTTCACCTCTTCGCAAATTAGACAAGGTTTGAACTGTCAATGCCAATCGCCTACCGAATTCTCTTTCACGTCCGCGATAGTCCCAGCCATTAAATCGCCACATTTCACTCCCTGTAGCCATTTGACCTTTTGCTGTGACATAAACAAGTTTATCTATATAGATAAGACCGTCCGCCACCATCCGCTCGAGCGCCTGCTGGAATTCGCTTGAGGACAACTGTGGCAACAGTGCGTAGTATGATTTGACTTGATAATATTCGACGTCTTGCAATGTCTGTCCCGATCGTTTCCCACGAAGTATGTGGTAAACACCTTGCGCCGAACGCTCACCATGAAGGCGTTGAAAGATCGTTAGTAAGATGGAATCAAAACTCATTTGCGCTCCCTCCTGAAGAAATAACGTTTTTTTGTTGAAAAGTGATGAAAACAGCTTTAGAATGGAGTAGATACAAAATAGGTTGAGTGAATGGAAGAAGGGAGAAAGACAAATGTCTAGCAAAAAATATACGATTGTCGATCAGGATACGTGTATAGCTTGCGGGGCCTGCGGGGCTGCTGCACCAGATATATATGATTATGACGATGAGGGGATTGCATTTGTTATTTTAGATGATAACACGGGAAACACTGAAGTTCCAGAAGAACTGATGGAGGATCTCGAGGATGCGTTTGATGGCTGCCCTACTGATTCAATTAAAATTGCGGATGAAGCCTTTGAAGGCGATCCATTAAAATATGAAGATTGATTCAATCCCGACAACACTTCCTACTATTGGATGTGTTGTTTTTTTGTTTAGGTTAGGAAGAAATGTCGGCATTAGGATTTGCGAGTTCGAGACACTGCAGGAACGTAGTGACGAGTCGAGTCGCCTCTCCTACACTCCAATCCCATGCAAAAACAACGCCAGCCTTCCTTTTCGGAAAGACTAGCGTTGTTATGATTAAAATGATAATTTCTTTTGTTGCTGAAGAATCCACTTCTCCATACTTCTATATAACATCAATGTGATGACCAATAAAATGACACCCTTGACTAGGTTGAACGGCAAGATTCCTAAGATAATCATCTGATACAATGAGTCGCCAGTAACTGCTGGCATACCAAGGAAGTATGTGTACATCGGCAAGAACACTAAGTAATTCAACAAGCTCATACCTACTGCCATTGCTACTGTACCTGCGAACAAACCTGTCATCAGACCTTTAGCTGAACGATACTTCATGAAGATCCAGTAGATCGGCATAATGAATAATACACCTGTCGCAAAGTTTGCGATTTCTCCTACCGGTACTCCTGTCGGGCTGCCTGATAAGAACCAGTGCATGACGTTTTTCAATAACTCTACGCCAATACCTGCTACAGGTCCCATTGTCATGATTGCCATAACAGCAGGAATCTCACTGAAGTCGATCTTTAAAAATCCGGGCATAGCCGGGATGGGGAAGTTAAACTGCATCAACACCGTTGAAATACTTCCCAATATTGCCACCAAAATTAACTTACGTAACTTCTTGTTATTCACTTGTTCCTCTCTCCTTTTGCGATTCACTTCAAAAGAGGAAAGGCTTGCACATCTGCTGTTCCGCGAAAAATCCCTAAAGCAAAATATGCCTTAGGGAGAGTAAAATGCACTGTTAAGAGCAGATAAATTCAATGAATTTATCCGTCAGAAAACAAGCACCACTTTTGCGTACACAAAAAGATGGCTGCACCTTCACCTTCTCCCATCCAGACTATACTGTCGGCTCCGGAATCACACCAGAATCAGCTGTTAAGCTCGCGGGCTAAAAGTAGAAAACTACTCCATTTCCGCCGGTCGGGAATTACACCCTGCCCCGAAGATGAATCAATATTTAATTATGACTCTATTGTAGCGTAAAAAAACTGTTTTGTAAACTCTACGAGTTTACAAAACAGAATTATTCGTTAATCAGAAACTTAGGGTTTGCACCAATCGGTTTTTCGATTGCTTGTGTAAAATCAAAGCGCCCCCATTGATCTTGTTTAATTTGATCAAACTCTGCTTGCTTATCAAAGCTAGCCGCTGTTAGTAAAATCCCCTCAATCAGTTGCATAGCTTCTTCATATGGTAGATTATTTAAGTCCAGTATTTCACTAAATTTCACGCGCACTTTATTTTTTTCATCCGTAACCGTGAAGTTTACTCCATCAGGAACAACAGACGAGTAGATATCGTTTGGTGTCTCTTTCATCGCATTCAATGCTTCTTCTACTGTAGCGTAAGCCTTACCAAAATTCGTCGAAAGAAATACTTCTCCATCCGATTTCTCAAATCGATAGTATGCCTGACGCGAGTTATTACCTGTTATGATAAGAGGTTCTTCAACTTTCCCTACTCCGTCAAACGTAACGGGTGATGCGTCTTCTTGTAGAAATCGGATTTCATCAAAACCGTAGAATGTATCTTGTACAGACAGATTAAGCATCTCAAGCGTCGCACTCGATCGATCATAAGAATGGTCAGCTGAAAACTTCATTTGAACTTGCTTTCCAACTGATGAAATCGTCGCCATATAAGGATGATACTCTGTGAAGCCAAGCGACACTTCATCTATTGTATTCGCATACTCATTATAGAGTGCCACTGCGTCTGAAGATGACCCTAGACCTTCAGGAAGTCGTTCATTCGGGATCAAGAACGTCACAGGGACAATTGTCGCCTGATCGGTAGCCAGCCCAATACGGAAAGCTGTGTGATCGATGAGATCAGCAGGATAAGCAGCATTGGTAAGTGGCGCTGCAATCTGTTTGGTATAGACAGATGTATCACTTGAATCTTCGGACTGCATTTCTTCACTATTTTCCATCTCGATAGTGCTTGCCGATTCACTCGTTGTTGCTTTATCCATTGATACTTCATTGTTCTGTTGAAGGAAAGTTGGTATGAGTATAGTGAGCAACAGGACCGCTGCTACAGCTGCAATAATTGATGGCCATTTAGATTTTGACGGAATATTCTTCGGCTCTTCAAGTTCTGTAAGTCTGGCATCGTTTTTCAATCGTTGCAAGATCTCTTCTTTGGACCGCCGATCTTCCACGACTGGCATATGACGTAAACGTTTCTCCATATCGTCTTCATTCCACTTATCGTTACTCATCTCATCCCCCCCTCCTTCACAGAACGTACGTCAAGTTTCGTTTTCAATGCTTTTATTGCACGATGCTGTGTTGTTTTCACTTTGCTTTCGGTCCAATCCAAAACTTCTGCAGTTTCAGCAACCGAAAGATCTTGGAAAAACCGCATGAGGATGACCATCTTTTGATCCCCCGTACAAGTGTGCAATACTTCCAGCAATTGTTTCTGTTGTTCATCCGCTTCAATGAAATGCTCAGGTAGTTTATCAGTTGCGGTCAGTTGCTGTGTTTCCCAATCAAAATGAATATTAGTATGCTTTTTGATAGTTGATTGTTTTCGAAAATAATCAATAGACACATTTTTCGCTATCGCAAACAGCCATGTTTTCTCGGAGCTTTTTCCTTCGAAACGGCCGTAGGATTTAAGAACACACACATAGACTTCATGCATTAGATCTTCCGCTACCTCCCGATGGCGAGTTAGATAAATCAGGAAGTTAAATACATCGCGGTTATAATCTTCATACAAACGTTGGAAAACAGAGTCATCCATCCAATCCCCTCGCTCTGTAATAGTAGTCGTTTCAGTACAGGAAAAGTTTCATTTATTTATTGCGTCAAATGGGAGCGAACAAATAAAGATCGTTCCTTTTTCATCACCACGTGTCGCTAAAATCGACCCATCGTGTGCTTCCATAATATTTTTTGCAATAGCTAAACCAAGACCCGTTCCGCCTTTCCCTCTAGTTCTTGCTTTATCGGCTTTATAGAAACGTTCAAAGACGAACGGCAAGTCTTTTTCGGGAATACCGACGCCTGTATCGGCTACTGTAATATCGAGCATACCAGCAGATTTGTAGACGCCTAACGTCACAGCTCCACCATCCGGGGTGTGACGGATAGCATTGTCAATCAAATTGGTGAATACTTGTTCTAGACGGTCTTCGTCAGCTGTCACAAGTAGAGTATTCATTTCCTCAGTTTCTAGCGACAAATCTACCTCCGCATCTTTTGCAACTTGTGAAAACTTTGTAACCATGCGGTCCAAAAACTCTACAATGGATAAAGGTTCTTTATGAAGTTGAATGTAGCCAGACTCCATCCTTGCTAAATTCAGCAAATCTGTGACTAGACGACTCATACGTTTTGACTCATCATGAATGATCTGTACCATTTCCATACGCTCTTCTTCACTGCTCACTACGTCATCAATGATCGCTTCACTATACCCTTGCAACATCGAAATCGGCGTCCGTAGTTCATGCGATACGTTAGCAATGAAATCCGAACGTAACTTATCCAATTTATGCTGTTCAGTCATATCCCGGAATACCGCCACAGCACCTCGTATACTGTTTTCACTGTACAATGGGCTAATAGAAATCACATAAAACTGCCCACCTAATTCCAATTCATCTTCCACTTCCTCAGCAAACGAAATAGCATGCTCCAACATATGAAAGACTTCTTTAGGCAACGGATGATTCTTTTTCTCATTGAAGCCATACCACTTTTTCAACAGTAATTCAGCTTGAGGATTTTTCAGCAGGATAGAGTAATCTTGATTAAACGTTACCACTGCGTCTGTCATTGAGGTGAGAATGCTCGAAAGCTGTTCTTTCTCTTGCTTAATCAATTCGATATTATACTTCAATTGACGTCCCATCTGATTAAAAGCCGTAGCCAACTGACCAATTTCATCTTTTTGCGCAACCGGTAAATGCGTATCAAAATTGCCTTTAGACAATTCAAACGCCGCTTGCTTCATTTTACGTAATGGCAACGTGATTCGCGTAGATAGGAAAAATGCAAAAAATGTAGTCAAAAGAAAGGCAATAAATGCAGACAAGAATACGATATTCGTTGTACTTTTTGTTGTACGGTGCACAGCATCTAGACTTTGATACATCAGTACACTCGCTTCCTCACCACTTTCTTGTTTAAATGGATAGGATAAAATTAAAAATTGCTCCATGACATCTTTTTCTGTCAATGAAGGCAATATCATTTCTTTCATTTTTTGCTTACCTGATTCAGGTGACTCGAATAAAACGCTTTCAGAAAGAAGCTTTTCTTCAATTTCATCTTTACTTGAGGATGTATGGAATGAATATAAAATATCACCTTGTCGATCAACTACAATTGCGTTCGTCTCCAAGTCGAGGATATCTTCTATAATCTGGTGAATGGAATCATTCGTTTGTCCATTGCGATCGTTCACAATCTTGCTGATGGTGGCAGCTTCCCTCTGCAAGGACTCTTCTGCTTGTTTCGTATGGAAGTTATCCAGAAACTCAAGCAAGAACAGTGTGACAATAAACAGGACAAACGAAACGAGAAGCAATATGGTTGCCCATAGCTTCCCGACAATTGAATTCCATATTCGCATCACTCGTTCGGAACCTCGAACTTATAACCGACACCCCAAACAGTGACAATCATTTTTGCTGCCCGCTCTGAAACCCGGCTCAATTTTTCACGGAGCCTTTTGACGTGTGTATCCACTGTACGTAAATCTCCAAAGAATTCGTAATGCCATACTTCCTTCAGCAATTGTTCACGATCAAATACTTTGTCTGGTGATTTCGCTAGGAAATATAATAATTCATATTCTTTCGGCGTTAAATTTACTTCTTTCCCTTCAGCTGTCACACGATGCGCGTCATGGTCAATCGTTAGTTGTGGGTAAACCACTAAATCTTTAGACGTCGTGTTAGATGAAACGTTCGGGAATGCTACCGAACGTCGGAGCATAGCCTTGACGCGTAAAACTACTTCTCTTGGACTGAATGGCTTGACGATGTAATCATCTGCACCACTTTCAAACCCGCTTACACGATCTGCTTCTTCACCTTTTGCTGTCAATAAAATAACAGGTGTCATAATTTTATTTTCACGCAGTTCAGCTAATACTTCCATGCCATCTTTTTCAGGCATCATCACGTCAAGCAATATACAGTCATATTGTCCAGCAAACACTTTTTCTAGCGCATCTGCTCCATCGACCGCTTCTTCAATTTCATAACCTTCTCTAGATAAATACATATTCAATAGGCGACGAATGCGATCCTCATCATCCACCACTAAGAGCTTCACTGTTTCTTCCACAATTCATTACCCCTTTCGACAACCTTCTATCTCCATTGTACAATTACTAACCTATAAAAAGAAATAAAAAGACTGCATGACAATTATTGTCATACAGTCTGATTTTATGCATAGGAGTGTAAACCTGCAATAATTAAGTTTACGGCAATCAGGTTGAACATGATGATAACAAATCCGATGACAGCAAGCCATGCAGACTTTTTACCTTCCCAACCTTTTGATAAACGCAAGTGAAGGAATGCAGCGTAGAACAACCATGTAATGAGTGCCCACACTTCTTTCGGATCCCAACCCCAGAATCGTGACCAAGCTTCATGCGCCCAAATCATAGCGAAAATTAAAGCACCGAGCGTGAACACTGGGAAACCAATCAATACAGCACGATAGCCGATTTCATCCATCAGTTGAGAATTCGCCTTCCGCGCTAGCGGTTGGAAGACCGCAGCGAGTGGTTTGCGTGCAATTAAGCGTAATAGTACGTAAAGCACTGAACCTATGGCAATAGACCAAACTAGAGAAGACATTTTTTGAGCATTGATGATCGGAGGTAACTCCACCCAAGGTGTCATTTTATCCGGTGTCATGGCTTCATACTCATTCATTCCGAATAGCGGAGGAACGTGATATGTGATTTCAGCTGGCACTTGATCTTTATTGATGTATGTGAAATCAGCTTGATAATCCATTACCTTAAATGTTGTAGATGCCACAACAAATCCAAGTACTAAAACTAGCGTATACATAACTGCTTCAATCCAAAAACGCGATTTGGATTTCTTTGTCATGTCGATATTTTTCACCAAATACACAAGACCTGCTATCGCACTGATTGCAAGGATAGATTCACCAATAACCGTCGTGATTACGTGGATGAACAACCATTTACTCTGCAAAGCAGGGATTAGCGGAGTTACGTCCGTCGGGAACATAGTTGCATACGAGATAATAATAATCGCAATAGGTAATGCAAACAATCCGAGTGACGGTGTTCGGTATATTAGATACAACATGATGAATGCACCAACAAGCATCATACCGAACGCAGTCGTAAATTCAAACATATTACTTAATGGAGCGTGACCTGATGCAGCCCATCTAGTAAAGAAATAGCCTAGGTGAGTAAGGAAACCGATGATTGTAATGACAATACCGATTGTTCCCCACTTACTATTATGATAAGCCTTTTCAGATTTCGATTTTTTAATTGCCCCACCAAAGAACATTGTTGCCACTAAATACGCAACAAACGAAACTAATAATAAATTACTACTAATGGTAACTAAGTCCATATTTCCTCGTCCCCTTCCTGTTCTGGCTTGTCCAACTCAGGATCCTGACGATCTATATAAGCAGGCAAGTCTGCAGTTTCTCGTAATGTATCTAGCTCTTTACGTAAAGAGAACCAGTTTTTATTCGTATGTGCAGCAATCAATAGATGTCCTTCTGTATCTTCTTGAATCCATACTCTGCGGTGTTGCCAGTACATACCTTGAATAACACCAATCATAAATACTAAACCACCGAATAAGAGGATATATAATGTCTTATCTTTACGGATTGTTAAACCAGAAATATTTCGTGTCTCGGCAGCTGCGAACTTAATCGCGTAATCGTTCTCTTCTACTTCAAGTGTTTGACGAATAGCTACGAAACTCTTTTCACCTTCTGGCTTATCAGGTGTGTTCATTTGGAAAATGAACGCTGGGTTATTTGGAACAGGTGACTTCGAGAACGGTTCCCCATCTTTAATTCCATCATAGTCGGGATAAAAACCAAGCATATTTACGCTTGAGCCGTTTCCAAGATCATATTCCTTCTCGGGGTCACTTAAATCTACAGTGAATTCCCCTAGTGAATCTTCAGTAGATTTATTTACCAAATTAAATGTCATGCTTTTAAGCTCATCCAGTTTATAATCCATCTGGAATACATTATATCCATCAAATTTCAATGGCTTGTTAACATTGATAGAGTAATCCTCTACTTTTTCCAAACTTTCACTACCAGGTAATGCTCCCTCTTCTTGTTTATACAAAGCAACGTCGGTTGTATACGATTTAGCAATGGCGCCATTTTTCTCCAACGCCTTACCAAATACTTCTTCCGCTTCTTCTTTTGTATAATTCTCAAGAGTGAATTTTTTATTCTCAAGTACATAACCTGGTGCTCCAACGATATTACGTGTTTCTCCTTCTCGGAGCCACATCGCCTCGTCCACATAAAAACCAGGTATTCCTCTAAGCAGAACGCCTGAAATGAAAATAATTAATCCAACGTGATTGACATATGGGCCCCAGCGTGAAAATCGATACTTTTCAGCTAGAATGGCGCCGTCTTCTGTTTTCACATTGTAGCGCATAGCTTTTAGTTTCTCAGCTGCTTTTGCAAGTGACTCTTCGGTATTTTGGACATCACCTTCTCCGAAAATCCGCTGACGCTTCATAAAGGATGGGTGACGACGTGTACGTTGCTTTTTAAGTGATTTATAAAGCGGAATAACACGGTCGATACTTGCGATAATAATAGAAGTTGCGAGCATACCGACTAATACTTTAAACCACCAGCTATTATACATATCATAAAAACCAAGTTGGTAATACAGTTTTCCTACCGTACCATACAGACGCTCATAGTATTCCAAATAGCCTTCAGGCGTAGTGGCAGGTACATAGAACTTCTGCGGAAAGATGGTTCCAATTGCTGACGCGATTAATACCGCCGCAATAATACTAACGCCAATCTTGACACTGGAGAAGAAGTTCCAAATTTTATCGACAATGGAACTCTTATAGGTTTGAGATCTTCTAGAAGATCCTTCGTAGCGCATATCTACAATATCACTTTTCTTTGCTTTTTCAGATAAGGGACGACCACACTTCTCACAAAGCTCTGTACCATAAGGATTTTCATGCCCGCATTGGCATTTGATTTTGCTCATTGAGTAACAATCTCCTTACTTTGGTTGAATGCTTTCTAAATACCCGTAAATTTGTTGCTCTGTCATTCCCTGTTTAATGACTTTCGTAATCTTTCCTTCTGGATTGATGAGGAAAGTTGTAGGTAATGGTTTGATATTATACAAATCCATAACGGTTTTGTTCTTATCCCATAACATCGGGAATGAAAGGTCCATGTCATCTCTAAAAAGTTCTATTTTCACTTTTGGTTCTCCTACGTTGACAGTAAGGATATGTACACCTTTCGCTTCAAAGTCTTTATAGAGATCCTCCATGTGAGGCATTTCCTTTTTACAAGGTGGACACCATGTTCCCCAGAAATTCAGGAATACGCCTTGTCCTTTGTAATCCGATAACCGATGTTCATTTCCTTCTAAATCTACAAGCTCGAAATCAGGAGCTGTATCACCTTCCGCCAAGACTTTCACTTTATCTTTTGAAGTAATTGCGTAGATCAAAATTGCAGCTAAAATTAATAGAAGGGCTGCTCTGCTAATTAGCCTGATAGTCTTTTTGTTTTTCTTTTTGGCCAATCATGTAACCTCCTGTCTAATTTGCGTTCCAATTGCTATTATAGCAAAACGTAAAATCAGTTGGGACTGCACTAGTGATAGGTTTGTGAACATTCCACGCTTTCTTAGCCGATCTTACCTGTTTCTGCCAAGACGCGTAATTGTTTCAATTCGTGTCTAGTTAACTCACGTGCTTCTCCGGCATTTAATCCACGAGTAGTCAAGTTCGCAAACTCTTCACGCTTCAATTTTTGCACAGGGCAATTAATTGCGTCGAACATTCTTCGTACTTGACGGTTACGCCCTTCATGGATTGTGATCTCGACAATCGCTGAATTGGTTTTCTTATCCGAACTTGTCATTTTCACACGAGCAGGAGCAGTACTACCGTCATCTAATTCGATTCCTGTCTCCAGCTTTTTAAGATCATCGCGGGAAGGAATTCCTTTTACTTTTGCTACATATTTCTTTTTGATTTCAAACTTCGGATGAGTCATTAAGTAAGAGAAGTCCCCGTCGTTCGTCATCAACAATACGCCCGATGTATCATAATCCAATCTGCCAACCGGGAAAATACGCTGGCTGACTTCTGGCACTAAATCCATAACGGTTTTGCGACCCTTTTCGTCATCTACTGTTGAGATATAACCACGTGGTTTATAAAGCAGATAATAGACAGGAGTTTCTTTTGTTAATTGAACTCCTTCTACCTCAATTGTGTCCATTCTAGTAACTTTAGTGCCTAATTCTGTCACGACTTTACCATTTACTTTAACCAAGCCATCCAATATAAGTTTTTCTGACTTTCTTCTTGACGCTACGCCGGCTTGTGCCAATACCTTTTGTAATCTTTCCATGGGTTCCTCCTTGATGTTACATACTGAAAAAATTATGTCATACTTTCAGCTAAATGAAAAGAAGACTGACCTATGTAGGTCAATCTTCGAAATAGTATGTTTTCTATTCATTTTTCGGACTCGATCTCGACTGCTACTGTCTTAATTGGTTCTGTACCTAAATAAATAGACCAATAGCCTTTTTTCTGTAGTTCATCTGCTTGTGGAATCTGTAACACATTGGACAACATTTTCTTCTCTTCTTTCGTTACAAGCAACTTTACAGATTGATCTAGCTTTGCGACCATATGTGGAAATACTTGATACTTCCCTTTTTTCACTGCAGTATACGATTGATATTCAGAGAACACCCGCTCTGATAACTGTTTATGAACTTGCCAATCATCTCCGTTATTTAATGTAACGACAATGACGGACTTTCCATCCTTTTCGAAATAAGTAGCCAATGTACGTCCTGCTGCTTTTGTGAAGCCTGTTTTACCTGCGACAGCAGTTGGTTCAGATATCACTAGTCGATGTTTGTTTTGCCAACTATTTTTTCCATGTTCAGTTTCAAAAGGATAGTTTTTTGTAGAAGCTATTTTACGAAACTCTGGATTCTTCATGGCAAAATATAACATTCTCGCTGTATCATACGCAGAAGATAGGTGATGCTCGCCGTGCAAACCGGATGGATTCATAAAATGCGTTTGCTCCAAGCCATGACTTTGCGCTACTTCATTCATCAAGTAGACGAACCCTTCAAGTGAGCCACCCGCATGTTCCGCGAGCGCCTGGGCTGCATCATTACCTGAACGAAGCATTAAGCCATACAGTAAATCTTTCGTCTTCATTACTTGACCTGTTTCTAGATAAATGGATGACCCTTCTGCCGTCGCGGCTTGTGAGGAAATGACTGTTTCCTCTTCACTTGGATTTAACTCCAAAAACGTATAAGCCGTCCACATTTTAGTCAAACTTGCTATTGGTAGCGGTTCATGCTCATTTGACCCCATCAGCAATCTTCCGTTATTCCCGTCTATCACTGCATATGACGCGCCTGCCGCTTGACTACTTGCAGGATTCATCACTAATCCGACTACCAGTAGAACGATGAACGAAATCTTTCTCAAGCATCATGTCCTCCTTCTTCTGTATTGGAAAACGCTTCTTGGAATTTTGTCATGAATAAATCTGTCTCTTCGGATGTTTCTTGTTCTTCATCAATTGACAGTGGTGGCATATCTTCGAGTGAAGCCAGTCCAAAACGATCTAAGAAGAAAGCTGTCGTGCCATATAAAATCGGCCTACCAGGACCATCCATGCGCCCTACTTCCTCTACAAAGCCTTTAGCGGCTAACGAAGACAAGGCACGCTCAGACTTCACTCCACGCAAATCATCGATCTCTACGCGCGTCACAGGCTGCTTGTAGGCGATGATCGCCAACACTTCAAGTGCAGCTTGTGTAAATGTTGATGGCTTCGGATCTTCCAGCATTCTCTTAATATCGTTTGCCCATTCGCTCTTTGTCACTAAGCGGTAACTTCCACCATAACTTTTTAGCGTAATACCCCGTGTATCATCCTCGTCATATGCAGCTTGCAACGAAATCAGCACTTGTTCTGCTTTTTGCTCATCGCATTCCAATAATGTGGCTAACTGCGCAAGGGTTAATCCTTCTTCACCTGCTACGAATAAAAAGCTTTCCGTCATACCGATGAAACCTGTTTCAAAATCCATACCCCTCACCCCTTCACATCAACGAGATTCGTAATTCTTCAAAGTTATTGCTTTGTCGTACTTTAACTTCTTGTAATTTCATCAGTTCGAGCAACGATAAAAATGTCAAAACGAGTTCAGTCACTGTCGCCGTTTCAAAAAGAGCTTGAAAATCACATTCTCCGCCACATAGTTCAAGTTTACTCATAATCGAAGACATCTTATCCCCGACAGATTGCTCTGACTTTGTTATACTCGCTGTAAGAGGCAGTTTCAGCTTTTTTCTGTGTAACATTTTTTGAAACGCACCGATTAAATCAAAGACATTCAGTTGCTCTTCCGTTTCCGCTACAAGTGGGACACCGTAGACCGTTAAGTCTTCAGGCTCTTTTGTGAAGTGTTCATCACGATTCGCTGCGGATTCACGTAGCGAATGTGCCGCTTCCTTAAATTTCCGATACTCCATCAAACGGGCAATCAATTCTTCACGCGGATCCTCCTCATAACCGAATTCTTCGATGAACGCTTCTTCTTCATTGACTGGCAACAGCATTTTACTTTTCACTTCTAGAAGTGTCGCTGCCAGCACGAGGTATTCGCTTAATTCATCCAACCGAAGAACACGCATGGCGTGCAAATGTTCTATGTACTGCTGTGTCAGCTCCGCCATGGGAATGTCGTAAATATCAATTTCGAGCCGATTGATCAAATGTAGTAATAGATCAAGTGGACCTTCGAAAACTTCGAGTTTTACACTATAACTCATTTTACCAACCTACCTAACTAGAAAGGAATGATTTAGATGCACCCTTACTATCATCCTCTTTTTCTACAGTTTATTGTGTATTTCAATGACAATCAAGATTATTTCGAATGCCATGAAGTGCTAGAAGAATATTGGAAGGAACAAGAGAACTTTTCAAAAGACCATCCACTAACAGGCTATATTCTCATGGCTACAGGATTATACCACTGGCGCAGAGGCAATACAGCAGGCGCTTCCCGCACTTTGAACAAAGCCATCACACGTTTTAGACAAATGCCTGTACAATTTGGCGACTATCTGGAAGAAGTGGCCATTGATGATATCATTAGCAAGCTAGAGCACTGTTTGGAGAGTATTAAATCTAATGATGAATTCTGTGCATTCCAACTCCCCATCTCACCACGCTTGCAAGTTGCCGCGGATCAAACTAAGCCCTCGATTGCATTATTGCCAAAAAATAGCGCGTCAGTTATTCATAAGCATATGCAGCGGGACAGGTCGGATATTCTTTTACAACGTGAAGAAAAGAAGAAGGGCAGTCATTAAAGATCTGCGCCTTCTTCTTTTCGTAAGCAACTTTGTATAAAGGGTTTGGTAAAATCAGTGCCTTCACAGCTGTATCCCGGATAAATCTCCTGCAATTCCTTCATCATCTTGTACGCTATTCCTTCTCCACGAAACGATGGATTAACCGAAATATGCTGGACAGTATACGTCTTAGCCTCATCATTTATTTCTACACCTATTAAACCAATGTAATCCTCTGCTTCTTTATAAAGAAATAACTGCCACTGTTCTTCGCAAATATACTGCTGAACAGTTTCTTGTAATTTACATAACATTTTCTCACTAGGGATATATGATAAAAAACCCATAGCAATTTTCTCTTGTGCTTTCTTAAAGCGAATAAGATTCAATAGTAACCCCTTCTTTTCAGAAATCCTCTGTATAGTTTACACCAATACACCGTTTTCTTCAACTTACGCATTATTTATAGCTCGGATCGATCACCGGAACAACTAAATACCAATAGATGACACCCCAAACAATCGCCATTACAACAATGGAAAGGAAGAGAATGATGTTTTTCTTTTTCATCAGAAATTCTCCTTCTCATTTGATTGTAACGGAAGATCCAATTTAATAATGTCTTCGTAGGTTTCGCGTCTTACTACTAACTGATGCTGGCCATTTTCAGCAAACACAACAGCGGGTCGTGGTAAACGATTATAGTTGCTGGCCATGGAGTACGTGTAGGCTCCTGTACAAAAGACAGCTAGTAGATCGCCTGTTTCCACTTTCGGTAAAGCGGCTTGTTCTATTAATTTATCGCCTGACTCACAGCATTTACCTGCTACAGTCCATTGCTGATCATGTGGTTCGTTCATTCGATTGGCGATCGCACTAGAATAATGTGCATCATATAAAGCAGGACGTATATTATCAGACATTCCGCCATCTACTGCTACGTATGTACGGACACCCGGCACAACTTTTGTGCTGCCTGTGGAATAAATGGTCGTTCCTGCATCTCCAACAAGCGAGCGGCCGGGTTCTATCCAGATTTCAGGAATGGGATACTGACATTCCTCCGCCATCTTCTTCACTACATCTGCCATTTCTTCTACATATACGGCTGGTTCTAGCGGCGTATCTTCTTCTGTATAACGAATACCAAATCCACCGCCTAGATTTAAGACCGGACAGATAAACTGGTAGTTCTTCCGCCATTCCACCATTCTTTCCATCAGCACTTCTGCTGCAAACTTGAATGCATCGGTTTCAAAAATCTGCGACCCAATATGGCAATGCATACCGAGAAAATGAATATATTCATGATCATACAGCGAACGGAATGCTTCATCAGTTTGACCATTTTTCAAGTCAAAGCCAAATTTCGAATCTTCCTGTCCCGTCGTAATATAGTCATGTGTATGTGCTTCAACACCTGGTGTTACGCGAATCAGAACATTCATTATTTGCTTGCGCTCTTCCGCAACCTTTTTAATCATGTCGATTTCCAAGAAGTTATCGACTACGATACAGCCAATTCCCTCTTCAAATGCATACAAGATTTCTTCTCTACTTTTATTATTTCCGTGGAAATGAATACGTTCACGGGGAAAACCTGCCGCTACAGCTGTATACAATTCTCCACCAGAAACTACGTCAAGAGACAATCCTTCTTGTTCTGCCAACTGATAGATCGCAATGGATGAGAAAGCTTTACTCGCATAAGCAACCTGAGCGTTAATATTTTTGCGTTCAAACGTTTCTTTAAATGCTCGCGCACGCTTTTTGAATAACTCCGTGTCGTACACCATGACCGGCGTTCCATATTGTGAAGCTAATTCTGAAACGTCTACTCCACCGATTGTCAGATGACCACTTTCATTCACTGCCTGTGTTCCATAAAGATGCATGTCCCATACCCCTCCCGAATTCTCTCAGATAACTTTATCACAAGAAGACGGAAAGTAGCAACGAACGATAGAAGGTCTACTTATCTTTACGACATTCTGTCACGGTTTGGTGATTTTGTGATAAACGGCCGTGGGTCATCGATTGTCATAGGGAAGCGAATCAATACACGTAGCAAAGCTTTCGGGAAGAAAGGTGTGAACGGCCACAAATATGGCACATTCATCGGCTTCAATGAACATAAGTAATAATAAATGACAGCAAGCGCTATGAAGAAGCCTGGTGCGCCTAACAAGGCAACAGAGACCAATAAGAAAATCCGGAATACCTTAGTCGTAATACTTAATTCGAATGAAGGTATCGCAAATGTCAAGATGGCACTTACTGCCACATATAGCACAACTTCCGAAGAGAATAAGCCTACGTCAATCGCCACTTGTCCAATCACAATAGCAGCAACGAGCCCCATGGCGGTCGAAAGTGGCGTTGGAGTATGGATTGCGGCCATACGTAATACCTCAATACCTACATCCGCAATCATCAACTGAACAAATAGGGGCACTTCTCCCCATTCATTCGGACCGATGTACTTGATCGCTTCTGGAACGAATTGTTTTTCTACTGACATCAAATACCAGAATGGCAGGATCACTAAACTTAAAAACGTCCCAGCGAAGCGTACCATCCGGATGAATGTACCGATTAAAGGCGCTTGCCTGTATTCTTCGGCGTGTTGTAAGTGATGCACTAGCGTTACAGGAACTAAAATGACAGATGGAGACGTATCTACAATAATCGCGATATGTCCCTCAAGTAAATGCGCTGCACAAATATCAGCGCGTTCCGTATACCGAACGAACGGCATCGGATGAAACCCTTGTTTAAAAAGGAATTCCTCAAGAGATTTATCGGTCATCGTCAAGCCATCTGTTTCTAAAGCATCCAGTCGTTCCCTTACGAAATTTAAATGTCCCTCATTTGCGGCGCCCTTCAAAAAGGTGATCGCAATATCCGTCTTACCTTTTACTGACGTTTCATGCATTTCAAAACGTAGATCCGTTGTACGTAAACGTCTTCGGATTAACGCTGTATTTGTCAAAATGTTTTCTGTAAACCCGTCCCTTGAGCCACGTATGACTTTTTCAGTATCCGGTTCTTCGGGACTTCTGCCTGGATAGGATCGCACATCAAGTGCAAATGTGAAACCATCTTTCATGACGAATACAGCTAACCCACTTAAGATCACTTTCGCGAGTTGATCTTCATCCTTCACAACTTCCAGGGAATGATACGGAAAATAATCGACCATGGCGCGATCAATATTCTCAACAGATTCACTTGTAAATAATTCATTACGGTCCTGCATTTCGGTCATTAAGGTAGTTAAGACCTCACCATCCACTAACCCGTTCATATACAGAAGAAGTATTTCTTTATCCCATAGGTGGATCAACCGTTTAGTCGCATCGAATGTTTCATCTTCGCCAAACTGATTGATGAACCACCTTTCCCCTTCTCTTATGGACGTAAATAGTGTATCGGTCAAATTATGGTCTCCTCGCCTTTTCGAGCGCATCTTCGGCATCTGCGCCCATCCATGTTTTCATTTGTGTCAGAATCTTTTTCTCCAACCGTGATACTTGCACCTGTGATATGCCGATTCGTTTCGCAATATCACTTTGTGTGTAATCCAAATAATAGCGCATATAAATGATCGTCTGATCCCGCTTGTTCAAACGGGTAATGACATCTCGTAACGGAATATGATCGAATACCCTCTCTGACCTATCGTCGCGAAGCTGGTCCATCAGCGTCAAACTGTCACCTTCACTCTCATATAATTGTTCATGTAAGGAAGCCGGATCTCTAAGCGCATCAGAGGCCAGAATAATATCTTCCTGCTTCACTTCCAATATTTCTGCCATTTCTGAAATAGAAGGTGAACGTCCATGCTTCTTGAAAAAGTCATCGGTTGCGTGACGAATTTTATAACTCAATTCCCGAATCGTACGTCCGACTTTCACCATTCCATCGTCACGTAGATAGCGTTGGATTTCTCCCACGATCATCGGCACTGCATACGTTGAAAACTTTACCTCGTATGTTAGATCGAACTTATCTATAGATTTCATCAATCCAATACAGCCAATTTGAAATAAATCCTCTAAATCCGCACCACGCGAAGCGAAGCGTTGAACGATAGACCATACGAGTCTTGTATTGCCTTCTACCATCATTCGTCTAGCTTCTTTGTCACCCGCTTGTGATTCTTTGATGAGTTCTCGCATTTTTTCTTGTGACAATAGAGCGTGTTGCTTCTCAACAGATGCTTCCATACGTCACCTCATTCTACTTACTTCTGTGACCGGAGAAAAATTTTTCTCAAATGTCACGATTGTCCCATTTCCAAGGGTAGAATCTACACGGATACCGTCAGAGAAACTTTCCATGATAGTAAAGCCCATACCGGAGCGTTCCATTTGTGGTTTGGTCGTGAACATCGGCTCCATTGCTTGCTCTATGTCGAAGATCCCCATTCCTTCATCTGAAACCGTCATTTTTACCGAACGGTCATCTATCGTGGCGTGGATCTTCACCATACTTTTACCATCGCATTCGTAGCCGTGGATGATGGCATTGGTGACAGCTTCCGAAACAATTGTTTTAAATTCCGAAAGTTCTTCCAGTGTCGGATCTAGCGGTGCGATAAAACATGTCAGTGCCATTCTGGCAAGTGCTTCATTTTGTTCTATCGCCAGAAACGACAAGGTCAATTCATTTTTCATGTACAACCCCTCCGATTTCGTCGATTGCTTCTTCGACTGTACAAATTCTGACGACATCTCCGAGACCTGAAAATTGGAATAGCTTTTCCATTGTTGGAGATGGATTCAATATGAGTGTTTCTCCATTAACAGGGACTAGATCACGCATTCTTCCGAGTATAAGTCCAATCCCTGCGCTGTCCATGAATCCTAGATTGTAGAGATCCCAGATGATTGCGCGTGTTTTTCCTGTGAATATAGCAGTAGATACTTCTTCTCTAATTTGGTTGGCTTCATGGTTGTCAAGTTCTCCTGCTAGCGTGATCAGGACTATGCCGTTTTCCAGTTGTGTAATAGTTGCCATGTGTAGCTACGCCTCCTTCATGAAGGCATTGTCGCACATTTAGAACCGGTATCCTTTAGTTTTGACAAAACTAGTCAGCCATCCCCAAAACTTCTTACGTAGTGACAGAAATAAATAGAAATAGGAAAGCAACTTTGATCTGCTTTCTGGTCGAACGATTTCCTGCGAGAGTCACCGTTGTGTATTAAATGATGTCACTTCTTCACTCTTCACGAGCTACAACAGAGTCTGTACAGTTGGAAGCACTTTTACACATGAACGACAAAAAAACCATGTACTCTGAAGGAGTCCAATTTCTGGAGTACTTCAGGTACATGGTTTTTATGGATTATAATAAGTGAATGAGTGATGGTGCTTGAATTTTTTCTTTCGAAATATGCATATGAGATTGCAGCAGTTTGATTGAATCATCTACTTGTTCGGTGTTTGTATGCAGTATCGCGAGCGCTTCTCCTTTTTCTACAAAGTCACCTATTTTCTTGCGTAGCACAATTCCGACTGCGAGATCGATGACGTCTTCTTTTGTTGCACGGCCTGCGCCGAGAAGCATCGCAGCTACGCCTATTTCATCAGCGTCGATCATGGATACATAGCCGCTTTCGGTTGCAGGCACTTCTATTTGATACTGTGCTTGTGGCAATAGATTTGTATCCTCTATGACCTTTTCGTTGCCACCTTGCGCTTTGATTAACTGTCCAAATAAGCGTAGCGCATCGCCGTTCTCCATGACATTTTGTAATTGTTTGCGTGCGTCTTCTTGCGTTGTGGCTTGTTTCGCTGCGAGCAACATCTTGCTTCCAAGTACTAAACATAGCTCAGTTAAATCAGCTGGTCCTCTTCCTTGTAACGTGTCAATCGCTTCTTTTACTTCTAGCGCATTGCCAATTGCAAGTCCAAGCGGCTGACTCATGTCTGAAATAACGGCACTTGTGTTTCTCCCCACTTCATTTCCAATAGCTGTCATGGCATCCGCCAATTGCTTGGAATCTTCCAATGTCTTCATGAAAGCTCCTGCACCCGTCTTGACGTCCAATACGATGGCATCTGCACCCGCTGCCAGCTTCTTACTCATGATAGAACTTGCGATCAACGGAATGCTGTTAACGGTCGCTGTAACGTCTCGGAGCGCATAAAGCTTTTTATCAGCTGGGGTCAAATTCCCGCTTTGACCAATGACAGCGATCTTCAAGTCATTAACTTGCTGAATGAATTGATCCGTGGAGATTTCCACGTGGAAGCCATCAATCGCTTCAAGTTTATCTAGCGTACCTCCTGTATGACCTAGGCCACGACCGCTCATCTTCGCGACCGGCACACCGCATGCAGCAACCAATGGAGCTAGAATGAGTGTTGTCGTATCACCAACACCACCTGTTGAGTGTTTATCCACTTTTATACCTTCAATAGCCGATAAATCGATTTGATCACCAGAGTTTGCCATAGCCATTGTTAAATAGCCTTGCTCCTCCGTCGTCATACCTTGAAAGTAAATTGCCATAAGAAAAGCACTGGCTTGATAATCAGGGATCGAATCATTCGTGTAACCTGTCACAAAAAACTCAATTTCTTCTTTAGTCAGCTCTTCCCCGTCTCGCTTGCTTTCAATAATATCTACCATACGCAACATAAGCTTAATCCTCCTTTGTTAATGAAGACAAGAAACTTTCACCATGCTCAGGCATATCTACTTGGAAGTTCTCGGCAATTGTCGCACCGACATCAGAGAAAGTTTTACGGATTGGCAGTTGGCCAGCTCCTGTGTTTGAAGGTGAATAAACGAGTAACGGTACATATTCTCTAGTATGATCCGTCCCTTCATGAATCGGGTCATTGCCGTGATCTGCTGTGATAATCAATAAATCATCCGGTCGTAGCGCATCCATAATCTCAGGCATGCGTGCATCAAACTCTTCAAGTGCATTACCGTAGCCTATCGGATCGCGTCGGTGACCATATAACGCATCAAAATCTACTAAATTGACGAAGCTAAGTCCTTCAAACTCTTTTTGCATGACCGTAACGAGCTTATCCACGCCATCCATGTTACTTGTTGTGCGGACTGCTTCCGTTACACCTTCGCCATTATAGATATCAGCGATTTTGCCAATTGCAATGACGTCATAGCCTTTATCCTGTAACTCGTTCATGACGGTTTTACCAAATGGCTTAAGGGCATAATCATGACGATTTGTTGTGCGTGAAAACGCTCCCGGTTCTCCAACAAACGGACGTGCAATAACGCGTCCAACTAAAAATTCAGGTTGCAGCGTTAGTTCTCTTGCGATTTCACAAATACGATATTGCTCTTCAATTGGAATAATTTCCTCGTGCGCTGCAATTTGTAGCACTGGATCACCAGACGTGTAAACGATGAGAGCACCTGTCTTCATATGCTCTTCGCCAAGTTCTTCGATAATCTCCGTACCACTTGCCGGTTTGTTTCCGATAACTTTTCTGCCTGTTTTTAATTCTAGCTCATCAATTAATTCTTTTGGAAAGCCATTTGGGTACACTTTGAACGCATCATCGATTCGTAAGCCCATGATTTCCCAATGTCCTGTCATCGTATCTTTACCGACAGACGCTTCTTGCATTTTTGTATAATATCCTTGTGCTTCTTTTTGTGGCACTAGACCTTTGATCGGTGCAATGTTTGCAAGACCTAAGCGTTCCAAGTTCGGTAGTTTCAGCCCATCCATCTCTTCACCAATATGTCCAAGTGTATTGGAGCCAACGTCACCAAATGCTTTAGCATCCGGCGCTTCACCGATTCCTACAGAGTCGAGCACGATTAAATGAATGCGATTATAACGAAATTCTTTCATGTGAAAACCTCCAGTAATAGTAATTTACGCTCTCGGATGAAATTGACTATAGACATCTTTCAAGCGTTTTTTGCTGACATGCGTGTAAAGTTGCGTCGTGGAAATATCGGCATGACCAAGCATTTCCTGAACCGCACGCAAATCGGCTCCGTTTTCGATTAAATGTGTTGCAAATGAATGGCGTAGTAAATGAGGCGAAATAACTTTCTGAATTCCCGCCTTCACTCCAGTATCTTTCAGGATTTTCCAACATCCCTGCCTCGTCAGCCTTCTGCCGTGCATATTTAAAAACACAGCTTCCGTATCACGAATGAACTGCGGACGCCCTTCATTCAAATACTTTGTACAAGCATCGATTGCGGAACGTCCTAGCGGTACAATCCGTTCTTTACTGCCTTTTCCGAACACGCGCACAAAGCCCATTGTCAAATGAAGGTCAGCTAAATCGATCGCTATCAATTCACTTACCCTCATTCCGGTTCCATATAACAATTCAAGCAATGCAATATCACGCATTCCTTGTGAAGTGTTGCCATCCGCTGCATTAATCAGCCGCTCTATTTCAGGAATAGAGAGCACATCTGGCAATTTTTGTTCGATTTTAGGTAATTCAATATGTACCGTACAATCATGTGTCGTCACTTGCTCTCTTACTAAAAATTGATGAAATGAACGAATGGAGGAAATATGCCGGGAAAGCGTTCGACTGGATTTACCACTATCTTTTAACTTCTGCAAATATTGTAGAACGGTTGCACGTTCGATCGAATTAAGTGTTTCCAATGACAAGTTTTCAATGAAATGCAAATAGGCCACAAGATCTCGTTGGTAAGACTTGACCGTATTTTGCGATAGCTGCCTTTCAACTACTAAGAAATGCACATAATCTTCTAATGCAAACTGCGCATCTTTCATAGACCTTCCTCCTTTCTAACATGAAAGTAAAAAAGGATAGCGCTTAGGCCATCCCATTGTCTTCTTGCTCTTTCTCTTCGTCCTTCACTTTGCAACGTTTACAAATTCCATGAAACGTCAGCCAGTGATCTTTGACTGTAAAACCATAACGACCTTCTACGACTTTTTCAACTTCGCCAAGTAGGTCTTCTTGTATTTCATCAACCGTTCCACATTCTAAACAAATTAAGTGATGGTGGAATCGAGCAGCGCCTTCTTCTCGCAAATCATAACGTGCTACACCATCGCCAAAGTTAATTTTATCGACAACTTTAAGTTCAGTTAATAATTCTAATGTACGATATACAGTCGCTAGACCAATATCTGGTGCTTTTTCTTTTACTAGTAAAAATACATCTTCTGCACTTAAATGGTCTTCTTCATTTTCCAGAAGAACTGCTACAGTCGCTTCACGCTGAGGCGTCAACTTGTAGCTGGCCCCGTGCAATTGCTTCTTGATTCGTTCAATTCGGCTTTCCATACGACGCCCCCCTCAAATTGTTTCCATTATACCAAACTGTCGTTCCAGATGACAATAGAAAGGAAAGGTTCAGTTCATTATAGTGTGTAGTGGACATTACTTTATAAAATGAAAGATCGATAGTTCCAATATTTGCGTGATCAACAATAAAGCAATTAATGGTGGCACGGCAGTTAGTGGGCGATCTTTCTTATTTGCTGGTGCAGCGAAAAACGGCGGGTTCAACACCGAGCATAAAATCAAGAACAACAAACAGCTGATTAATTGAAATGGGAACCACCAAATCGTATAGGATACCAATTTTAAGCCTGTCGATAATAAGTAGGTAGATGACAAACCAAAAAGAGCACATTTAATTGCACCAAGAAACATAGTGATAAAACGGAGTCTTTTATACTTAGACAGAATGATGGCTACTAGAATAAAGCTCAATGTCACCACAACAGGCGACCACAAAGCTGCTTCAGATCCATTCACTACGCGCTGATCATATAAACCGATGATCTGCTCTAGCGACGTGACCGGCCACTCCCTGAATAATAAAGCCCCTCCTATATAACTGATTGCGAGTATAACGAATAAATACACAAAAGACAATGATCGAGCCATAAATAGGACACCTCCGCATCGTTTCTATAACATATGCTTGTCCGTCCAGAAATAGCTCAATCCTTTATAGGTTTTTTACATACCAGACAGCAGCAACCGTCTTGGCATCATAAATCCTTTCATTTGCAATGAATTCCTCTGCCTCTTCAACAGTTACTTCTAGTACTTCAATGAATTCATCTTCATCCCCTACAGCAGGCTGTTCCACTTTCTCGAGCTCTTTAGCTACATATAAGTGAATGATTTCATCCGCGAAGCCAGGTGAAGTGGAGAAAGTCTGCAAATATTCGAATGAATTCGCACGGTACCCGGTCTCTTCCTCAAGCTCACGAATTGCCGTCAATTTAGGTTCTTCACCAAGCTCAATCTTGCCAGCAGGTATTTCTAGCATCGTTCGTTCCAAAGGCTTTCTGTACTGTTCAACTAACACGATTTTTTTATCTTCAGTTAAGGCGATAACCGCCACGGCACCTGGATGTTTTACTAATTCTCTTTTCGCTAGTTTTCCATCAGGCAATTCTACTTCGTCTACTTGCACCGAAATGATTTTACCTGTAAAGATGTGCTCTGTTGAGAGGGTTCTTTCTTCAAACTTCATGCAGCATTCAACCCTTTCCATTGGTTTTATATCCCGCATTCATTGTACCATGAAACGAAAGGAGTGAGGCACATGAAGAAGCGTACAATTGGTTCTAGTAATTTATTAGTTTCTGAACTCGGATTGGGCTGTATGTCATTACCAACTGAACTCGAAGCGGCTCGTTCTGTACTCGATGAAGCAGTAAATCACGGCATCAACTACTTCGATACAGCAGATCTTTATGATAAAGGAACAAATGAAGAACTCGTAGGAAAAGTGTTGAAAGAAAAACGTCAAGATTTGATCATCGCGACGAAAGCCGGTAACAAGTGGGTTTCAGGAGAACAGTCTTGGACTTGGGATCCTTCAAAAGCACATATCATGGACGCTGTTAAACAAAGTTTACGACGTTTACAACTCGATTATATCGACTTGTATCAACTTCACGGCGGGACGATGGAAGATGATGCTGAAGAAACAATCGAGGCATTTGAAACATTAAAAAAAGAAGGCATCATACGTGAATACGGCATCTCAAGTATTCGACCTACTGTAATTGACCGTTTTCTGAGTACTAGCAACGCCGTTTCTGTCATGATGCAGTATAACTTGCTAGATCGACGTCCTGAAGAATACTTTTCTATGATTGTAGAAAAAGGGGCATCGGTTGTCACTAGAGGGACGCTAGCAAAAGGCTTGCTCACACATGAAAGTATGGTGCGCGTCAAGAAAGCAAATGGTTTCGTATCCTATCCACAATCCGAGCTGCAGCAGACAGTTCAAGCTCTTTCAAAGGAAACAAACGACTTACAGGCGTACGCTCTTGCTTTCGTCCTTAAAGAGCCTGCTGTCGCGTCGGCTTTGATAGGTTCCAGAACACAAGCACAACTTCGCGAATCATTAACAGCTTATGACACGCAAATAGATCCACATATACTAAAGAAATTAGTAAACATAACAAAACAACATCAATATGAACAGCATCGACTGTGAAATACAAAAAGAGCAACTGCATTTTAGCAGTCGCTCTTTTCTTATTTATGATCTGCTGTACTTACTAAGACCGAAGAAGGTCCTTCTTTTATGCTAAGCGGCATAGCTTTTGCTTCGTTCACCAGTTTAGCCATTTGTTTTTTCTTTGAAGGAATCATATTAAAAATGATATTCAAGAATATAGCCATGATACTTCCTAGCACAATTCCATTATTCGTTAAGATTTGCACGTTTTTAGGCAGTTGTTGGAATAGGTCAGGCACTGCTGCAACCCCTAGACCGAGTCCGACTGAACATGCAACGATCATTGCATTATCCTGAGTTTTTGAGATAACAGGAATTAACATTTTAATACCTTGTGAAACAACCATTCCGAACATTGCTACCATTGCTCCACCAAGAACGGCTGGTGGAATGATCGTTGCTAAAGCTGCTACTTTCGGCAAGAAGCCTAAGGAAATCAACATAATTGCAGTAACGAATACTACTCGACGTGATTTCACACCTGATAACTGCATTAAGCCAACATTTTGAGAAAATGTCGTGTATGGAAATGCGTTAAAGATACCGCCTATAACAGAAGCCAATCCTTCTGCACGATATCCTTTTTCTAACATCTTCTGATCGATTTCTTGCTCACAAATGTCACCAAGCGCGAAGTATACCCCCGTTGATTCTACAAGTGAAACCATCGCAACCAAAGTCATGATCACAATCGGCAACAAGTGGAAAGTAGGTGTCGCTAAAAAGAATGGTGTAACAATATGAACGTACGATGCTTCTTGGACATTTGAAAAGTCTACCATACCAAGCATTACAGCAGCCACTGTACCTACAACCAATCCCATTAGAATGGCTATAGATTGTAAGAATCCTGTAGTGAAGCGGAACATCAAAATAATGAACAATAATGTTCCAAATGATAAACCAATATTGATCATCGAGCCAAAATCTTCAGCCCCTTGTCCGCCACCCATATTCGTGATAGCGACCGGAATTAGCGTAAGGCCAATGATTGTCACAACAGAACCCGTGACGATTGGAGGGAAGAACTTCACAAGACTTCCAAAGAAACGACTGATGAAGAAAATAATTGCACCCGATGCAATGACTGCACCGTAAATAGCTGAAATACCGTAATCATTACCTATCAAAATCATCGGACCTACTGCTGTGAACGTACAACCAAGAACTACAGGTAGACCGATACCGAAATATTTATTACGTGAAATCTGTAATATTGTCGCGATCCCGCACATTAGAATGTCAATTGAAACTAGATACGTCAATTGTGTCGGAGTTAAACCAATCGCATTTCCGACAATGAGTGGAACCAATACTGCGCCTGCATACATAGCTAGTAAATGCTGAAAACCTAGCAGCGTAGTTTTCATCGTTCCGTTTCCTCCCCAACAAACTGGACTTGACCATTTTGTAATGACTGAAGCTCAGCCAACGACTCTAAACGCACGCCTTCTTTTCGGATTAAATCTCCACCCGGTTGGAAGCATTTTTCAATGACAATTCCAACACCTGCGATCGTTGCACCTGCCTGTTTTGCGATATCTATTAATCCAAGCGCGGCTTGTCCGTTTGCAAGGAAATCGTCAATTAGCAATACCGTATCTTCACTTGATATAAAATCTTTCGAAACTGAAATATCATTCGATTCCTTCTTCGTGAAAGAATACACTTCCGCGGAGTAGAGGTGATCCGTCAATGTAAGAGATTTACGTTTTCTGGCAAATACTACCGGAACGCCTAATATCATTCCTGCCATCGTCGCTGGAGCAATACCTGAAGATTCAATCGTGATGATTTTTGTGATGTTTTGATCGCTAAATCGGCTTACAAACTCTTTCCCGATTTCCTGCATCAATAATGGATCGATTTGATGATTCAAAAACGAATCCACTTTCAATACCTCTTCTGATAATACTTTACCTTCTTGTCGAATCTTGTTTTTTAGCAACTCCACGCTGTTATGCTCCCTTCATTTTTCCGAATAAAAAAAGCGTATATGCCATACTCCCATATAACAACTATGAGAGAGCGGCATGTACGCTTTTAAAAATGAAAAAGCAATTTCTTGTCGAACGACAAAGAAAGCTGCTTTTCATTCTCCCCATAGGCGGTCTATTTTCGGTAGACCGGTAGAAACTTACGGGCCATATTCCCGTGATTATATGAGTCTTATTTAACTGAATGCTAACAGTATAGCACGATTCGACATTTTTTCAATATGTATCTTCTACGATTAGTTCTCTAACTTTAACTTAGCAAGCATATAGACATATTCTTGACAAAAAGTTGGGCTGAATTGGAATGAGGTGTTGTTTTGAGAGAGAATTAATAGTGAGTGGTTCGGGATGGAAGCACCAATTGGGGGACGCTTTCCCATGGGCTCGCGGTGAGCCATCGGGAAGAGCCGTAACGAAGAACGGCTTTTGCGAGTAAAAGCGAAGCGTTAGGAGCACATCTTTGCACTTCGCCCCCAACTTCCGCTTCATCCTACGTTGAGAGTACGAGTACTTGGGTCACTCACTGTAGCTAGTATCTCAATCATTGTTTTGTCTTAACTTATTTTAAGTTCAAGTACTGAAGTTCAAAACCTTTTACAACACTTATTTCGATGAGCAACAACAAGTAACTTCTACTTACTTTGCTAGGGATTGTAGCGTAGGAGGGCTCCTGGAGGATCAGTGGGACGCCGGAGCGTACGCAGGGGTGTGGTTCACCGCCCATCCATAGGACACACGTCCCCTCCGAAGCGCAAATCCCTATACGACTACCCTCTCCTATTCGTTGATTAAAACAAAATAGATGAAAGATAAATTACTACGCCTACTGTGAAGCTGCTGGCTACGGTGTTGAATAGGACGATTTGGGCTGCTAGCTCGGACTCTACGTCGTATTCCAATGCTAGTGTTGAGCTATTTCTCGATGTTGGAAACGAACTGGCGATCCACAGTGACTGAGCCGTGACCCCGTCTATTTTTAACAGTAAGATCAACAGCAACGCAACGGCTGGGGAGATGATGAGTCGGCCGATAGCGCTAAGGTAGATCAAACGATTCCAAAGTGTCTTCACTTTAATCTGTGCTAATTGTGCGCCAAGTGTGATGAGTGCGATGGCGATAAAAGCATCCGATAAATGACCGATCGGTAGCTCGATAAACTGCGGCAACTGGATATCGGCCAAGTTAAGCAAAGCACCTAGCCACAAAGCATGGATAATCGGCATGCGAAGAAACTGTTTTGCAATGTCTTTTCCCGACTGCGTGGAAGATACGAGATTATACAATCCATATGAATACGTCAGTAAGTTCTGATAGACGATCAAAACGATCTGAATCGATACACCAAGCGGATTCGCATGAAAGACTAGCTGACTGACAGGTAATCCATAGTTTCCTGAGTTGATGAGCACAATACTGTTCTTCATTACGGCGGTCTGCTGGCGATTTAGACGCAAAAGTTTACTAAATAAATGGCCAGTAATTATTAAAGTGGTCGTGAATAATACAACAAATATTAATACGTCAAGTAAGATCTCTACATCAATAACGGTATGATATAAGTTCATGAACACGGCAGCGGGTATCAAACAATATGTCAGAATATTCCCCAACGCCTTAACATTAAAAGTAAACTTTATTTGTAAAACAACGCCAATTCCTAATAAAATCAGCATCGGTGTGATAACATTTACAAAGACTATGAGTAAGTACTCCACAAAGGAATCTCCTTTCTGCTGCTTCGGCTACATACTTCTCAGAACAATCTTCAAGGAATACAGGAGGCTTCACAATGGAAAAAGAACGACCAAGTAAACATTTACATTTCCCTAAGAGTCAGTGGGTATTATTAGCAGGTATTTTATTTTTAGCCGCTACTATCCGTTCCCCACTAACATCTGTAGGGCCTATTATCAGCAACATTCGTGATCAACTGCAAATTTCTAACTCGTTAGCAGGATTTCTAACAACCATACCGCTACTGGCATTTGCTATTGTATCACCTTTTACACCACGAATTGCAAAACGATTTGGCATGTCTAGAACGCTTTTCTATGCAATGATTATTTTATTAATAGGGATCATCATGCGTTCTGTCGGTACTAGCACATTGCTACTAATCGGTACATTTTTAATTGGAGTAGGAATCGCATTTGCAAACGTCCTATTGCCAAGTCTTCTTAAACTGAGCTTCCCTTTACATATCGGATTGATGACGGGATTGTACTCCGTGTCTATGAGTATATCTGCAACACTTGCTTCTGGTATCGCTTCTCCCATTGCCAATGAAACAGTGTATGGCTGGCAAGGCGCACTTGGCATTTGGGGAGTCATTACATTACTAGCGATTATAGTATGGATTCCACAAATTCGAAAAAAGAAAGAAGTCATCAAAACAGTTCAGAAAAACACAAAGTCGAAACCTGCTCTTCCTATTTGGCGCTCACCACTAGCTTGGAGCATCACGATTTTCATGGGACTGCAGTCGTTCTTATTTTATACGACTGCATCATGGATTCCCGTTGTGTTGCAAACGAATGGTATGACCGCTGATGCTGCTGGATGGATGTTAGCGCTTGTCCAGCTCGCACAATTGCCTATGATGTTTATCATACCGGTGGTTGCTGATAAAGTACGTGATCAACGTATCCTTGTCGTAGCTGTTTTCGCTTGTTATTTAATTGGCTACGGTGGTGTACAGTTCGGAAGCGAAAGCCTGACTGCACTTTGGATGATTTTCATTGGTCTTGGAGGCGGTTCGGCATTTGGACTCGCTATGATGTTCTTCACTTTACGTACCAACACACCAGACCAAGCGGCTTCGATCTCCGGAATGGCGCAGTCGATCGGATACTTACTCGCATCCGTAGGTCCTGTACTGTTTGGTATGCTTCATGACTTTACAGGTTCATGGACGGCACCACTTTATACATTCATAGTTGTTGCAACTATACTATTTATCAGTGGTATGTACGCAGGTAAGAAACGTTATATTTCGCTTGAACCAAAACAGAATGCATCATAAAAAAGTGAGAATACATTTGGGGTTACGCTCTTTAGTTCACTATTATAAAAACGCATTTCAATAATTAAACGAAGAACCCCAATTCATACGAATTGGGGTTCTTCGTTTAACCAGTGTATAAACCTAGAGTATAAAAAGCCTGCAGTTTTAAATAGCTTGTTAGCAATCCAAATAACAGGCAGTTGTTTGCTGTTTTTGCACTGCCAATGTATAACTAAAACTCATTAATAAATTATGTTAACTCATAAATAGATGATCCAATAATAATGTGCACTCTACAAGCTAGAGTGATATCTAACTTTTCGTGTATTTTATTATGGCAAATCCTACAGATTAACAAGGTACATATTGGAGCAGATTCATACTTTATCATGTTGAGTGCACGTGATACTTATGAAGCAATTCGTTAGCATGGAAAAGTGCTTATATCGATCAGGAATGGTGACTATGTCAATAGAACAGAACCACGAAATATGTACATGAAATTAGTGGAACTTCAGCTATTACACCGTTTTAGAAAGAATAACTGGAACGAGTTTACACGGTTAATTGAATTTTATTTCCTGATGGATCTTCTATGACAAACAATCCATCTTCAACTACATACGAAGCGCCTAGATACTGTAATTGTTCAATAACCTTTGCTATTGCTTCTTCATTTGGAAAAGTAAGAGTATACCAATTTATACCGACGCTATTTTCTCGTGGCTTCGAAGCACCTACTCCTTGCCATGTATTCAAGGCGATATGATGATGATAGTCACCGGTTGAAATGAAAACAGCTTGAGGATAATGACTCACAACTGTAAAACCAAGTCCCTTCGTGTAAAACTCCTCTGCTTTCTGAAGATCGGCCACATGCATATGAACATGCCCCATAACCGTGTCAGCAGGCAACCCATCCCAATCCATATCACTTACTGCTAATAGACTTTCTACATCTAATGGGTCAGAAACCATCTTGACTTCCCCATTAGACCAGGTCCATTCGATAGCTGGCCGATCTATATACACTTCAATGCCATTTCCGTCTGGATCTGTAATGTATAGAGCTTCACTTACAAGATGATCTGATGCTGCGAATCGAAAGCCTGTCTCAGATAAATGGCGTAAAAAGACAGATAAGTCAGCCCGTGTTGGTAATAAAAGTGCAAAGTGAAATAAACCGGTTTTCCCTTTTTCCTTTGGTAGTACATCAACCGGTTGTTCAATTGTTAATAATCCTATTTTACCATCCGCTGTTAAAACGGCTTTTCGATCTGTTTGCTCCAATATTTGAAATCCTATAACCTTTTGGTAAAATTCAAGCGATAAATTAAGATTTGTTACATTTATATTAACCTGTCCAACAAATATATTAGGACTTTGATGAAAGTTTTTCATTTTTGCAATCAGCCTCTCTTCTATCTAGTATTGTTTCTTACTGTTCGTGATATGAATTTTTCTTTTTTCTATTAAATATAGCTTGATCAACTGCCCAAATCTTACTTCCATTTATGGTTAAAAATATGGCGATTACTAAAAGCACAAGATCTAGTTCATAGCCAACCTTTTCCCCCGTGCCTAAGAATCCAGCGGTAAGTTTAACCTTTAGAATTGCACCAACCATGATTATAGCTAGCAATGCAGAAACAACTCTCGTCCCTACGCCTAAAATGAGTGCCATTCCACCTATTAGTTCCACAGCTCCTACAAAGTATGCTAAAAACCCTGGAATTCCTATACTATCAAACCATCCTGCCGTATTTCCTATTCCATCTTGAAATTTAACGAACCCATGTACAAAAAAACTAATCCCTAACATTATTCTTAATAAAAATATGCTTATCTCTAATTTCTTCATCTTCATTTCCTCCTAAATTTTATTACTTAATTCAGTTACATTATTTCACAACGTGTTCACATCAATATAATTCCCATTAGAAATGTGACCACCTGATAATCTTCAATTGAGCTTACTAATACCTTTGTAGCTCTGTCATCCATATCCCAATGAGGCTTAGCGTATCCTACGATCATAAATAAGCTGCTATTCTAATGATCTTCTTAGACTTATAACAAACAGATCGTTTCCTGTTAGTGGATAAGAAGAAAATATACTCTGTGTATTAAGAAAATCAATGCATTATTCATTCCAAAGTCATTGTGTTCCGGGCTTCGAAGCGCATAAAAATCCGTTATGTCATCATCCCAAATTTTATGTACCAAAAGATTATTATTTCTATATAGGTGAACACTGTTTGTAAAAATAATTAACCTTCGCTTTCAATTGATTTCCAGTAGAAATTACAGTTTACGGAACCTAAGAAACCAACACATAGCTAGAGTCCCAATGGAATGTTCAAATATTTTAACAGCTCTTTCAATCCGCATAGCTAAATATCTGACTAATAAACTTCTCCTCCTTTCTCAAATATTACTATACCCCTGGGATTATTTTACTTTTTAAAACTACATATATGTTCGTGAAAAACATCAATAGTTTTATTATTAGTATATAATTCAATAATAAGTATCACTAGGTGAATATTAATTCTCTATAGGATAACATCATGCGAAAGTTCGCGTCAATATATGTGTGTTATCATATAGTCAAACAACAATATTCTTGGAGGGATTAGAGTGAAAATCGGCTCGAAAATACGAGATATACGGAAGAGAAAGAAAATAACAATTGCCCAGATGAGCGAACAAATTGGACTCTCAAAAGGGTTCATAAGCAACATCGAAAACGATAACGCATCCCCCTCCCTAAATACGTTGCAAGAAATCGCCAGCTTCCTGGACGTTCCTCTACCCTATTTGCTGCTAGAAAAAAAGAAGCATATGAAAGTTATTAGGAAAGCCGATCGGGTATATACAACGTTTAACGGCATAAAAATTGAACATATTTCTACTCAAAGCGGCCTTCGCATGATGCACGTTGAATTACCCCCCGGTACATCGACTGGTCAAGCGATTACCCACGAAGGTGAAGAAAGCCATGTCGTACTTAAAGGCACGGTCCTTGCTGAACAAGGCGAAGATTCTGTCATTGCAAAAGAAGGCGATTCATTCAGTTGGAATGCTAGTGTGCCTCACTTTGTAAAAAACATCGGAGAAGATGTAGCTGTCTTACTTATCGCTGTCTACTCCGAGGATAAAATCATATGACACTCTTTTCATTTAATTTTTTCCAAGCAACTAGAATTGATTTAATCAAAAAATCGCAACACAAGTTTGACTTGTGTTGCGATTTTTATTTTACAGCTTCAGTATCCTCCAACTAAACAGGTTAATTTCAGATGCACTGGCTCTAATTAGTATATTTCTAACTCTGCAGAAATTGGACAATGATCACTGCCCAAGATTTCTGAATGAATGGCTGTCGCTTCTAAAGCTGACTGAAGGCGTTCTGAAATGATAATATAATCAATCCGCCAGCCGATATTTCGTGCACGTACGTCGCGCATATAAGACCACCACGTATAACTTCCTTCGAGATCCGGATTCATAAAGCGAAATGTATCAATGAATCCCGTATCTAATAGCCGTGTCATTTTTCCACGTTCTTCATTCGTGAACCCTGAATTACCAATGTTTGATTTCACGTTACGAATATCGATTTCTTCATGCGCTACGTTCAAATCTCCGCAATAGATGACGGGCTTGATGGCATCGAGCGACTGTAAATGCTTAAGTAATTCATCTTCCCATGCTAGTCGAAATGATAATCGTGCCAAGTCCCGTTGTGAATTGGGTGTATAGCAATTGACGAGAAAGAACTCTTCAAATTCTAGCGTCAACACCCGTCCCTCTGCTTCGCGATCTAGATCATTCAATCCATAGCGTACAGAAAGTGGTGTTTTCTTCGTAAACACCGCAGTACCTGAATATCCTTTTTTCTCTGCATAGTTCCAGTAAGATTCATAGCCTTCGAAAGAAAGATCGATTTGTCCTTCTTGGCATTTGATCTCCTGGACACAAAATATGTCTGCTTGTGCATGTTCAAAAAAGTCACTGAAGCCTTTTTTCACACATGCTCTAATACCATTCACGTTCCAAGATACTACTTTCAATGCTACACAACCTATCCTTATTAATTACCGTTAAAACTCACTGCCAATTTTGCAGCCAGTTCTGCGTTTGACTTCACCAACGCAATATTGGCTTCGAGGCTTTTACCACCTGTCATCTCCTGAACCCTTTTTAACATATGTGGTGTGAGATTTTTCCCGCTAATACCCAATTCTCCAGCTTCTTTAAGCGCATCTGAAACCAATCCATCCATATACTCTTGATCCATCGCATATTCTTCAGGTATCGGATTGGCGATAATTGCACTTCCTTCCAAGCCTAGATTCCATTTAACACGTAACATCTCTGCCATCATATCGATTTCATCCACTCGATAGTCTACATGATGTGCACTGCTTCTTGTATAGAATGCAGGGAAAATATCCGTTTGATACCCCATCACAGGTACACCTTTCGTTTCCAAGTATTCCAGTGTCTTGCCAAGATCCAAAATAGATTTTGCTCCGGAACAAACAACCGCAACACTGGTGCGTGCGAATTCTTCTAGATCTGCAGAAATATCCATCGTTTGTTCTACGTTTCTGTGCACGCCACCAATTGCTCCTGTCGTGAACACGCGGATTCGCGCCAAGTCCGCAAAAAACATTGATGCAGCAACCGTTGTTGCCCCCGGCTTTTTAGTCGCAATCAAATAACTAATATCGCGTCTGGAAGCTTTAACTACACCTTTGCTATCACCGAAACGTTCCAGTTCTTCATCGGTTAGCCCTATTTTTATTTTCCCATCCATAATAGCAATAGTTGCCGGAACCGCTCCGTGATCACGCACAATCTGCTGAACTTCGCGTGCAGCTTTTACATTTTCCGGATATGGCATACCATACGTAATTATTGTGGATTCCAATGCGACTAACGGCTTGCCGTATTTCATCGCTTCTTTTACTTCCTCCGAATATGAAACATATCTTCTCATAAGAATCTTCCCCCTGACCGATCAATCGCTATATATTCATAATAGTCATTATACGCACTTTATTCAATGATCTTCGGAAATTATTTGGTTGATGGAGTAGCTTTCTAAATCCCATCCTGTTTCTTGATTTAGTACTAGCTGGGATAAAAGCTTGCCAAGAAGTGGGCCGACTGTTAATCCAGATGATCCAAGACCATTAGCAATCCAAATTTGTGGGTGGTCTGGCAGTTGGCCAATCACCGGCATAAAATTCGGTGTATGCGGACGGATACCTACTCGGACTTCAGTTAATTCTGCTTCGCCTAGTGCAGGTGCAATGGGTAAAATATTCGTTAACACTTCAAGTATACCGCCAGCTGTCTGCTGTATATTAAAGTCGTCTGTATCTTCGTGTGTCGCACCTGCTATGAATTTTCCGTCTTGAAATGGTACAAGGTACTGAGTGTTTGGTGGCATAATGACTGGCCATTCGCCGGACGTATTTTGATTGGATTGTAAATGAAGGATTTGTGCTTTCTGTCCAGCTACTTGTAAATTCTTGCCTAAAGGTTTTATAAATTCACTTGCCCATGCACCTGCTGCCAAGATGATTTGATCGCCTTCTATAATTTCTCCATTCACTCTGACACCACAGACTTTCCCTTCTTTTATATAAGGTGTGGCGGAGCCTTTTATACTTTGCACACCATGTTTGACTGAAACACGTTCCAATGCATCGCGAAGTTTATCCCCTTCTACTTTGGCTGCGCCTGAAATACGAACTGCTGAATACTCTCTAAACAGAACGGGAAAATAATTTGCTATCTGCTCTGCGTCTAGCAATTCCACATCACCAATCTCGGGGGAGAGTTCTTTTCTTTTATTCAGTAATTCGATTTTCTTCTCTAAACGCTTTATATCTGTGTGAATCGCCAAAGCCCCTACTTTCTTATACCCTGTATCGGTCTCACCATGGTTTTCCAATGAACGAATGAATTCAGGATAATACGCAGCACCAGCTGATGCCAATGCATACCATGCTTTATTTCGCCGCTGGGATGCCCAAGGACAAATAATTCCTGCCGCGGCTTTCGTCGCCTGTCCTGGCTCTTGTCTATCGATCAATACAACTTCTGCTTGTTGCCCAGATAAGTGATACGCAGCAGAAATACCGACGATTCCAGAGCCGATAATCAATACTTTTTTCATAAGATCATGTTCCTTTCTTAAATTGTTTTACTATTCGTCAAACTTTTTACTTTATTTTTCTTGAAAAAGCAGTATAATTACATTATTCGGACTTAAATATTCGGAATATTCTACATCTTAAGGAGATTTGATGATTATGACAAGATTACCAATGCAAATTCAACTTGCACAAAATAAAAAAGAAAAGCCAGACCCTAGCACCTTAGTTTTCGGTAAGACATTTACGGACCACATGCTTATTATAGACTATGAGGAAGGCAAAGGTTGGCATAATCATCGCATTACTCCTTACGCTCCATTAGCACTTGATCCTGCTGCAATCGTGCTGCATTACGGACAAACGGTTTTTGAAGGAATGAAAGCATATCGTTCCAAGGAAGGAACTATTCGTTTATTCCGTCCCGATCAAAACTTTAAGCGCTTGAATTACTCACTTGACCGTTTATGCATGCCGCGGATCGATGAAGAAAACGCATTATACGCCCTTAATCAGTTATTGCAAATCGAGCAGGATTGGATTCCTACACTAGAAGGAACGTCTTTGTACATCCGTCCATTCGTCATTGCAACTGAAGCTTTCCTAGGCGTAGCACCAGCAAAGAAATATCAATTTTACATGATTTTGTCTCCTGTTGGTTCTTACTACAAAGAAGGAATTCACCCAGTCAAAATCCTTGTGGAAAATGAATTCGTGCGAGCTTCAAAAGGTGGAACTGGCAGCGCCAAAACAGCAGGTAATTATGCATCCGCTTTAAAGGCGCAGGAGACAGCAGATAAACAAGGTTACTCACAAGTTTTATGGCTCGATAGCACAGAGCGTAAATACGTTGAAGAAGTAGGAAGCATGAATATCTTCTTCAAAATAAATGGTGAAGTTGTAACACCCGCAATCAACGGCAGCATCCTCGAGGGCATTACACGAAAATCAATCTTGCAATTGCTACGACACTGGGATGTACCCGTAGCAGAGCGCAAAATCTCGATGGATGAAATCCGATCTGCTTACGAAAGCGGTGAACTAGAAGAAGTCTTCGGTACAGGTACAGCTGCTGTTATTTCCCCTGTCGGTGAACTGAATTGGGACGGTTATAAAATGATCATCGGTAACGGTGAAACGGGTGAACTTTCCACTCGACTATACAACACATTAACGAATATCCAAACCGGTAAAGAAAAAGATCCGTTCGATTGGGTATATGAAATCAAGAAACATATTGCACAGCTTGCCTAACACAAAAATGGCCCCTGTTTCCAAACCGGAAACAAGGGCTTTCTTTTATACAGAAAGTAGTGCGGCATCACTAGTAAGTTGTTCTCCACGTATGCGCTGGAATTCATCCATCAATTTTGCAATCGTTAAGTGCTTCTTCTGTTCTTCTTCCACTTCTAGGATGATCTGTCCCTTATCCATCATAATCAAACGATTTCCAAGGTCAAGCGCCTGCTGCATATTATGTGTTACCATCAAAGTCGTTAGTTGATCTTTCTCAACCAATCTCTTCGTTAAGTCCGTAATAAGCTCCGCACGCGATGGATCGAGTGCAGCCGTGTGCTCGTCGAGTAAGAGAATAGATGGTTGCGTGAAGGTCGCCATAAGCAAAGACAACGCTTGACGCTCACCGCCTGACAGCAATCCTACATTGGCCGTCATTCGATCTTCAAGATTCAAGTGTAACGTCTCGAGGGATGTCCGGAATAAATCCTTCCGTTTCTTATCCACTCCTCGATGCAAAGAACGCCGTCTATTACGTGAATAGGCCATTGCCAGATTTTCTTCGATCGTCATAGTAGGTGCTGTACCTGACATTGGATCTTGGAATACTCGTCCAATCATTTTGGAACGTTTATATTCTGCCAAACGTGTAACATCTTTATTATCGATATAAATAGAACCGAAATCCGGTGATAGTGCACCTGAGATCATATTCATCATCGTTGACTTGCCCGCACCGTTACTGCCTATTACTGTAACGAAATCACCAGGCTTTAGATGCAGATTAATCTGGTCCAGCGCTACTTTTTCATCGGGAGTCGACTCATTAAATACTTTATTGATGTGATCCAGTTTCAACAACGCTATGACCTCCTCGTAACGATTTCTTCGCTATCCGTTCAGCTTGCCTTTTCGCTTTACGCTTCTTTTCCCGTCTTTTCTCAAGAACTTGTGGAATAATCAATGCGGCAATTACGATAACGGCTGTGATCAATTTCATATCACCAGAATCTAGAATTTTCACACGCAGTGATAATCCTAATACAATACGGTAAATCACGGCACCGATCACTACCGCTAACGTTGTACGGAAGATGGTTTTTGTTCCGAAGATTGCCTCACCGATAATAACAGATGCCAATCCGATGATAATCATACCAATTCCCATTCCGTTATCGGCAAATTTCCCGTATTGTGCAATCAATGAACCCGAGAAAGCTACTAATGCGTTAGAAATTCCTAATCCGAGAATAACGAGTGTATCAGTATTTGCAGAGAAACTGCGAATCATCTTTTTGTTGTCGCCCGTCGCACGGATTGCCAAACCAACTTCGGTTTGCAAGAACCAGTCCGCAATAAACTTAATAATAATCACAACTAAAATCATCAAAATCAATGTTCCCCAAGTTGAAGGTAAATGTTCAATACCAAGTCCCGCCAAGAAGCCGTTGATTGCTTCATCAACTCCAAGACCACTCCAGAAAACTTGGAACTTGCTAAAAATCGTTTCTGAATTTAAAAGCGGAATATTTGGGCGGCCTACTGAATTTTCGGTAGTCAGTCCCATTATCCGAAGGTTTATCGAGTAAAGAGCTATCATCATGAGAATTCCGGATAAAAGTGGATTAATTTTTCCTTTGGTATGTAATAAACCGGTTATACATCCAGCAAAAAAGCCGACCACAATCGCGGTAAGTGTTGCAACAAGTGGATGATAGTCAAAAACGATCATCGTAGCTGCTACTGCTGCACCTGTTACAAAACTTCCGTCCACTGTTAAATCTGGAAAATCAAGCACCCGAAATGTTAGATACACTCCGAGTGCCATGATCGCATAGATGATACCCTGCTCAACTGAGCCAAATACAGCTGAAAACATGCAAGATCATCTCCTAGTTGAATTTATTCTACAACTTCTGCATTCCAATCTTCTTGAATCTTCAAGCCGATTGCATTTGCTGTTTCTTCATTCATTACCAATTTCAAATTTTGGGGTAACTGGACAGGCATTGAATCAGGAGTTTCTTCTCCCTTTAGAATCTTAACTGCCATTTCACCAGCTTCATAACCAATATCATAGTATTCAAAGCCGTACGCTCCAAGCCCGCCACGTTTCACTGAATCGAATTCACCAACCATCATTGGAATCTTATTGTCATTCGCAACAGAAATAACTGATTCAAGAGCTGATACCACGGTGTTATCCGTAATGATATAAAACGAGTCTACTGAACCAATCAAAGATTCAGCTGCTTGTTTTACGTCTGCTGAAGTTGCAACAGATGCTTCTACAACTTCCATATCCATATCTTTAAGAATTTCTTTCACGTGGTCCACTTGCAAACGAGAATTTTGTTCTCCTGAGTTGAAGATCATTCCTACTTTTTTCGCACTTAAGTTTTCTTTCAAGAATTTCATTGTGTTTGGAATTGCATCCGGATGATTATCCGTTGTACCCGTAACATTACCACCGGGTTCTTCATTAGATGCAACAAGTTCTGCAGCTACTGCATCTGTTACAGATGTGAAGATGATCGGAATATCTTGAGTCGCGCTAGCTGCTGCTTGAGCACTTGGTGTAGAGTTAGCAAAAATCAAGTCCACTCCTGCACCCGCTAAGTTATTTGCAATCGTTGAGTTGGAACTATTATCATTTTGTGCATTTTGTTTGTCATACTCGACATTCAATCCAGCATCTTCAATTGCTTTTTGAAACCCCTCAAATGCAGCATCTAAAGATGGGTGTTCTACAATTTGTGTAACACCAATTGTGTATTTTTCTTCAGTACTTGCTTTGTCATCATTTTTATCATCTGCTGCTGAATCAGATGACTCCTCTTTTCCACCACATGCAGCCAAAATGAGCACAATACTGAATAGTGCTGCTGCATAAGTCATCCAACGTTTCTTCATTTAAATCCCCCTCAACTATGATCTATCACTTTTTCGCTATATTCAGAAAAGGCAATAATTATACGTAATCGTACCCTTTACTAAGTTATTCGTCAATGGATTATTCAATATTTTGTGTGAATTCACGTAAGATTATGAACGATTCATCCAAATCTTTCATATACTACAATAATTCCATGTAAAATGATAAATTAGACATAAAAAAGTCATGCGATTATTTTTAACCACATGACTTTTTTGTTATTCACTTAATTCGTAATTCAAGAATCTTTTCGTACGAAGTTCTTTTGGGGATTTGATGACCTCATCGGGAGTACCTGATTCTATGATCCTTCCATCGTCCATGAAGATCACATGATTCGCGACATTGCTTGCAAATTCCATTTCATGGGTTACCACAATCATGGTCATATGTTCTTCCGCTAGATTTTTCATGACTTCTAGTACTTCTTTCGTCAATTGAGGATCCAGTGCGGATGTCGGTTCATCGAATAATAAAATATCAGGATCCATCATTAACGCTCTCGCAATTGCAACGCGCTGTTTCTGGCCACCTGAAAGTCTAGAAGGTAATTCGTTAGCTTTTGAAGCCAATCCTACTTTTTCAAGTAACTCGATACTTCTATCACTAAAATCTTTGACTTTCTCTTTCTTCACAAGTTTAGGTGCTAGCTCCAAGTTCTGTTTAACTGTTAAATGCGGAAAAAGGTTGAACTGTTGAAAAACCATACCCATTTTCGAGTTGATTATCTTACTATCAGAAGGGTTTGCATAAACGCCATCTTTAACTAAGTAATTCCCGTCAACAGCAATACTGCCGCCACCTACTTGCTCTAACTGAATCAAACTTCTTAGCATCGTACTTTTTCCAGATCCCGACGGTCCGATAATGGCCATTACATCATTCTTTTGAACATCAAACGATATATCTTTCAATACTTCCAATGGCCCGAATGATTTCTGTAAGTTGCGTACTTCAATGAAAGACATAGTTTTCTCTCCTCATTCGTATTGCAGCTTTCTCTCTAAATACTTGAATACTACAGTTAACCCAAAAGCAATCAACAGGTAAATACCCGCCGCAATAAAGAACGGAATGATGGTGAAATCTCTGTTGACGACTGTTTGAGCATAGTGGAGCAGTTCAGGAACGGCTACCGCGTATAAAAGGGCTGTATCCTTTACTAAAGACACCGATTCATTCGCAATGGGTGGCAATGTTACACGGAACATCTGTGGTAAAATCACACGCACCGTCGTCTGCCATTTCGATAATCCTAGTACTTGTGAAGCTTCATATTGTCCTTTATCGATGGAGAGTAATCCACCACGGAATATTTCAGCAAAGTACGCTGAATAGTTCAAAATAAACGCAAGTGTAGCCGCCACAAAACGGTCAAACACTAAATACTCACCAATTACCGGCAGAAGTGGTAAACCAAAAACAAAGAACAATAGCTGTAATAACAAAGGGGTCCCACGCATGACGTATATAAAAGTCTGCGCCAAATAAGAAATTGGTTTAATACTACTTCTTACGGCAAGTGTCAGCAGGAATCCGAGTGGAATAGATAGGACAATCGCTATTACGAATAATAAGACAGTCGCTTTAGCTCCTTCCAGCATAGGAATCAGCATGGACATAAAATATTCATAGCTCATTAATTAATTCCTCCAAAAAACCATTCAAGGTTTTATGTACTTCTCTTACTATATTAATACTAACGGAAGTCACTGCTGCGACTTCCGTCAATATTCCTTATTCTACATCTCAACGAAGAACTTTGTCTTCTCCGAACCATTCTGTGGAGATTTCAGCTGCAGTACCATCTTCATTCATAGTGTCTAACGCTTTTTGAAGATTTTCAAGCAATTCTTCATTGCCTTTTTTCACACCCACACCGTATTCTTCCACGGCTAATGATCCCTCTACTTTTGCAAAGACGCCTTCTTCTGTTGTCATATAATAATCAATAACGACTTCATCAATTACAACCGCATCGAGACGGCCGGTTTTTAAATCTGTCAATGCCAGAACATTGTCCGAGAACTCCGTGACATTCTTCACTTTTTCATGGATTGGATGACTCTCGAGCGCTGGACCAGCAGAAGATAATGCCTGCACGCCTACAATTTTACCATCCAAGTCTTCAATCGCATTTACTTCAGAATCAGCTAATGTGACTACGACTTGGTTATTATCTAAATAAGGCTTCGTAAATAATACTTTTTCTTCTCTTTCTTTAGTGATCGTATAACCATTCCAAATCAAATCGATACGTCCACTACTAAGTTCAGTTTCTTTAGTTTTCCAGTCAATAGGTTGGAACTTCGCCGTAGCTCCCATATGTTCAGCCGCTGCCGTTGCCATGTCAATATCGAAACCGACTAAATTATTTTTGTCATCACGGAACCCCATTGGTGCAAATTTATCATCAACACCGATGATGATTTCTTTTGTTCCTTCTTTACCTGTGTCCGATGTCGATTTATCTTCTTCAGAAGACTTGCCCGAACAGCCCGCCAGCACTAAGAATAATGCAGCAAATAATAAAGCAAGAGTGGTCTTTTTCATGTATTTTCCTCTTTTCTCAACTCTTTAGTACGTTAATGAGTTAGTATACTATAAAAATAACATTAGATGCACAAAATGAAAAGTAGCAAAATAAAAAACTGAAGGCAATCTCCATATTACTGGAGTTGTCTTCAGCCTTAAAATAAGCTATTGGCCTTACTCTTTCCGTTATTTACTTCTTCTAAACACTTTGTGACCATCGTATGAAAAAACAAGAGGTTTATTTTCAAGTATAGTCTCAATGTGCACGATGCGCCCCCAGAGTTGATGGATATGTGGCAGGACGTGCTCTAAATAAGGTAGATCCAGTTCTGTTTCTTCGTATCGATGAACTAGGTAGAGCTCGCCATTCCTCATGTAATCACCGTCTTCAACTACTATATAGGGGAATCCGCCATTCACCCGTTGTCCAATTAGTTGATTCCGGACAGCTTCAGTCTGTTTATCAGAGACTTTGTATTGATTATCCTCCTTTTGGAAAACGTATAAATCTTCTTGTTTGATTAGGTCATCGGTCAAGTAATTACGAATGAATGATGTGTCATTTTCTATTTCACGTGCTTCAAATATTTTTTCGCGTCCTGACATGGCCTCCTCACCACGTGCATTAGCTTCTTTAGCCAATAGATCGTAGCGCTTTTCAATGTCTTCATACATTTTAACACCCAGATAGTATGGATTGATCGAGGTCTTAGAAGGTTGCAGTACACTTGCGTTCAGTTTTGCAAATTCGATGGTCTCGGATGGTGTTAAATCCATTTGGCGCAGGATTGTTTGATGCCAATAAGATGCCCAGCCTTCATTCATGATTTTCGTTTCTAATTGTGGCCAGAAATAGAGCATTTCTTCTCTTAACATGGTTAGGATATCTGCTTGCCATTCTGTAAGATTGCGACTATTTTCAAGTATAAATAATAAAATATCTTTTTGTTGTTCTTTCGGATTCTTTTTATGCATCTCAATTGCTTGCTGACCAGGAATAGTTCGTTGATCCAGACCCCATAAATCTTCATAAACAGACCTTCGGGGCGGTTTCACAATTGAAGGAGACGGAATAATGTCGCGCATAATACTAGGGTCAACATGTTCTTGAATGGCTAATACCGCATCAAGAAATGTCTCCACACGTTTCTTACCATAGCGTACCTCGTAGTCTGCAATCCGTTCCGCTGTAGCTGACATACTTTCGACCATGTCTTTACGCGTCTTTGAGAAATAGATATTATTCTTAAAAAAATCACAATGTGCTAATACGTGCGCGATGATCAATTTATTTTGAATTAAACTATTCGTATTTAATAAGAATGCATAACATGGATTTGAATTAATAACTAACTCATAGATCTTGCTCAAACCAATGTCATACTGCAATTTCATCTTATGGAATTGCTTACCGAAACTCCAATGTGTGAAACGTGTTGGCATTCCGTAAGCGCCAAATGTATATAGTATATCTGCCGGGCAGATTTCGTAGCGCATCGGGTAAAAGTCAAGTCCAAAACCACTGGCAATCTCCGTGATTTCATCAATTGCATAATATAGTGCCTGTTGATCGGTCAGCGTAATCCCTCCGTTCGCTTTTCGAAAAACTTCTTAAGTGCATAGTAGACGTCACGGTTTTTCTGTAAAATATAGTAATTAAATTTAGGATGTTCAATGGATTTATACGCAGACATTAACGTGGACATTCTTCGATGTTCATTGACCTCTGCGTAGCCGAACATATTGGATATTGCTAATAATTCATCCACGTGTTCCAGACACTTCTTATTATCACTCGTCATATTCTCCCCATCTGAAAAATGCACGGAGTATATATTATAACTTGCAGGGGGATAAGACTCCCTGATGACTTCCAGTGCTTTACTATAGGCAGATGAACATCTCGTACCGCCACTTTCTCCTTTATTAAAGAAGTTTTCTTCTGTTACTACTTTTGCTTCTGTATGATGCGCAATGAATTCGATTTCTACAGTTTCATACTTTGTCCGTAAAAACTTCGTCATCCAAAAAAAGAAACTACGTGCCATATATTTCTCAAACTTCCCCATTGAACCACTAGTATCCATCATGGCAATTACTACCGCTTTAGATTGTGGTTTTTCCACAGGATTCCATGTTTTGAATCGTAGATCATCTTCCAAAATCGGTGCAACTTCTGCTTTTCCATTCATTGCATTACGTTTAATAGCCGATAATAATGTTCTTTTTTTATCAATATTTCCGATTAAACCTTTTTTACGAATATCCGTGAAATCGATATCTTCAATGGTTGTGACAGACTGTTCTTTTTGTTCCAAGTCTGGTAATTCTAGCTCTTTAAAGAACATCTCTTCTAATTCTTCAATCGAAACTTCGGTTTCATAAATATCCTCGCCTGGCTGATCACCAGCTTCTTTCCCATCGCCAGGTTGTGCTTGTTTTTCTCCTTGTGCTACGACATCTCCTACTGCACTATCCCCTTTACCTTGGCCAACGTGCTTGGACTTATCATGGTTGTATCTAATTTTAAATTCATCCAATGAGCGAATCGGTATTTTCACCATGTCATTTCCGTTTGAAAGGATAATGTTCTCTTCACTGATTAAGTCAGGTAGGTTACTTTTTAATACTTCGTTTATTTTATCCAGATGGCGTTGCTGATCCTGGTGACCTTTGCGATGGAGAGACCAATTTTCTTCAGTGACAACGAATCGACTTTTCTGATTTTCTTCCACTCGTATCCCCGCCTATCTCTCGAACAATTTGTTTCCTTATCATATGCGGTGGCCATTTGAATATTGACAAAATAAAAGAGACCTCTTGAATTGAGGTCTCTCGTTTCACATTACATAGGCTGACAATATCGTATAGGTAGGAATTACAAACGTACTTATCTATTCAATAAACTTCCCACGTACCGCAACAGTTCATTTGCCGAGACGGAGTTGTAGCCGTGTTCATCTACTAAACGCGCTACTACTTCATTCATTTTCTTCAGCTGCGTTTCATCTGGTGTGGCAGAAGTCGTAGTGATCTTCACAACGTCCTTTAGATCAGCGAAAAGCTTTTTCTGAATTGCTTCACGCAAGCGATCGTGGGAGCGATAATCAAAGCGCTGGTGTTTCCTCGCGTATGCGGAGATACGGATTAAAATCTCTTCTCTGAATGCTTTTTTTGCATTCTCCGAAATACCTATTTGCTCTTCTAGGGAACGCATCAACTTTTCATCGGGATTAATTTCTTCACCTGTAAGTGGATCGCGTAATTTGTTTTTATTGCAATATGCTTCGACGTTATCCAAATAATTATCCATCAATGTTTTAGCGGACTCTTCATAGGAATACACGAAAGCTTTCTGGACTTCTTTTTTCGCAATTTCATCATACTCTTTACGCGCCATAGAAATATAGTTCATATAGGTGTCACGATCCTCGGACGAAATAGAGGCATGCTGATCAAAGCCGTCTTTTAATGAACGCAATACATCCAGCGCGTTAATGCTAGGGACTTCTTTTCGAATGATAGCAGAAGAAATACGGTTGATGACGTAGCGTGGATCAATTCCGTCCATACCTTCATCGATAAATTCGTTCTTTAGTTCTTCTGCGTCTGCATCGTTGAAGCCTTCGACATTCTGACCATCATACAAACGAAGCTTTTTCAAACGATCAATACCTTGTTTCTTCGATGCTTTTAAACGCGTAAGAACAGAAAAAATAGCAGCTACGCGCAGCGCATGTGGTGCGATGTGCACGTGAGCTATATCACTATCACGTATCATTTTTTCATAGATTTTTTCTTCAGCACTCACTTTCAGATTGTACGGAACTGGAATGACAATCATTCTGGAGTGAAGCGCTTCGTTCTTTTTATTGCTGATGAATGAACGATATTCCGTCTCATTCGTATGTGCGACAATTAGTTCATCTGCACTAATCAGCGCAAAGCGGCCTGCCTTGAAATTCCCTTCCTGGGTTAAGGACAATAAATGCCAAAGAAACTTTTCATCAAGCTTCAGCATTTCTTGGAATTCCATCATGCCACGATTTGCTATATTCAATTCCCCATCAAATCGATATGCACGCGGATCCGATTCGGAACCAAATTCAGCAATAGTCGAGAAGTCTATGCTCCCAGTCAAATCGGCAATATCCTGTGACTTTGGATCGGAAGGTGTGAATGTTCCAATTCCTACTCGACGATCCTCTGAAAATAAGATACGTTCTACTATCACATTTTCAATCTTACCTCCAAATTCTTCGTCAACACGCAATTGATTCAGAGGCGATAAACTACCTTCAATTCGTATGCCATATTCTTCAAAGAATGACTTCCTTAAAGATTCGGGAATCAAATGCAATGGATCCTCATGCATTGGACATCCTTTGATAGCATATACCGCCCCTTCGTCTGTACGTGAAAAGGCTTCGAGTCCGCGTTTTAACATCGAAACGATAGTAGATTTACCACCACTGACAGGTCCCATTAGTAACAATACGCGTTTTTTAACATCTAAACGCTTTGCTGCCGGATGAAAATACTCTTCTACTAATCGTTCGATGGACTCTTCTAAACCATATAACTCTTGATCAAAGAAATTATAGACTTTCTTGCCGTCCTTCTTTTCAATACCTGCACTTTTTATCATTTCATAAATTCGAGAATGAGCAGTTTGCGCCACTTCTTTACGCTCTTTTATTAAATTTAAATACTCCAGGAATGTACCTTCCCATTTTAACTGATTTTCTTCTTTGCGATAATTATGCAACTGACGAATAATATCCAACATATCTCCTCCAATTAGGCTATGATGTATTATCTTATGTCCACGAAGTGTAAAACATTCATTACGTACTTTGGAGAAAAGTATAAAACCTAATATTTACACTACTTTCTTTCTTTATATTCCGTTAAGATAGAAAGTAACAGTTTTGGAAAAGAGGCATTTCATGAGAAAACAACATAAAAAAGAAACAGTAGGTCATTTACTCAGACGCTATTTATTCATTTCGATTGGTGTTGTGGTCACGGCAATAGCACTAGACTTATTTTTAATTCCTAACTCTGTAATAGATGGGGGAATTATTGGAATTGCTCTTATATTAAACTTCATTACCGGTATTCCATTCGGGATTTTAATATTAATTCTGAATTTACCGTTCTTGTTTTTTGGCTATAAACATATCGGGAAAAACTTCTTTATCTCTTCATCTTATGCGATCGCTTTACTGGCAATTGTAGAGTTTCCACTTAAAAATGTAGGTCCTTTCGTTACCGATTCTTTACTTGCAACAGTTTTTGGAGGTTTATTACTAGGCGCGGGTGTCGGAACCATTATACGTAATGGCGGTGCGTTGGATGGAACGGAGATTCTTGGAATTCTACTGACTAAAAAGATTCCATACAGTGTCGGAGAATTCGTCATGTTCTTCAACCTCTTCATCTTCGGTTGGGCTGGCTTTGTTCTTGGACCAGAAAAAGCTATGTATTCAATCATTACATATTATATCGCTTCTAAAGCGATCGACATTGTCATACAAGGGCTGGATGAGACGAAAGCGGTCTTTATTATCTCGGATGAATATGAAGAACTTGGGGAAGCGATTCGACTCCGACTTGGTCGTAGCATCACGAAGTTGCACGGTCGTGGTGGCTATACAGATAATGAAAAAGATGTCATCTATGTCGTAGTGACTAGGCTAGAGATATCAAAGCTGAAGCAAATCACTACCGATATAGACCCTTCCGCATTCCTGACCATTATGAATACACAGGAAACGCATGGAGCGACTTTCAAGTCACCCATACATTAAAAAAACCGCCACTCATTTGAGTGGCGGTTTCGTGTCTTTTATTGGAAGACAATGGTTTTATTATTCTCTACTATCACTCGATCTTCAAGATGCCACTTCACTGCACGCGCCAGCACACGTCTCTCAATCGTACGGCCAATCTTCTTCAATTGCACGATATCATCACGGTGATCTACACGCTCGATGTCTTGCTCAATGATTGGACCTTCATCCAAATCATTCGTCACATAGTGGGACGTTGCACCGATTAATTTCACACCACGTCCAAAGGCTCTCTCGTAAGGACGCGCGCCGATAAATGCCGGTAAGAATGAATGGTGAATATTGATGATTTGATTCGGGAAGTGACTGACAAACTCCGGAGTTAGAATTTGCATATATCGTGCTAGTACCAAAACATCTACTTTGTATTCTTCCATCAGCTGTACTTGCTGCCGCTCAACATCTTTGCGAATATCTTTATTCGCTGGAATGTAGTGGAACGGAATTCCATATGACTCGACCATAGCGCGTGCATCTTCATGATTACTAATGACAACAACGATGTCCGTATTCAAATCGCCATTGTACCATTCCCACAGCAACTCCATTAAGCAGTAAGGTTCTTTTGATACGAAAATAGCGGTGCGCTTTAGTTCCACTGCATAGGAAAAGCTGTAGTCGAGCTCGTGCTGATTTGCGATTTTCTTAAAATCTGCTTCAAATTCTTCTTTTTTATCCAATAAATTATCTAAGTGGAATTCGATACGCAGATAGAACATGCCGCCTTCAGGATCGGTTGAATATTGGCTAGACTCTACGATATTTGCTTTATGTTTCAACAAAAATGTTGAAACAGCAGATACGATTCCTGGTTTATCGGAGCATTTCACTAACAGTCTGCCGATATTTTTTAATGCTGCGGATTGTTCTACTAAATGTGTTGTAATTTTACTTTGGGTTGACATTTTTTCATCTCCTACATATAAAGTTGCTTAATGAATAAGTTCCCCAGCCAGAATGGCTAGGGAACGCATGAACTCTTCTATTACAGTATGAAGCAACTTAGCCTATTTCGCAAAAATCTTACTCTGATTTATTTTCTAAACCTTTACCCATTCCTTTTAGGAAGTTCATACCGTATGTTAACGCACGGTTAATATCTGGATCATTGATGGATTTCATCAATTGAAGAACACCTGTTTTCTGTCCTTCTTCATTTCCTTGCTCAGCTTCAGATACTCCCTTTTGTATACTTTTAGAAAGTTGCTGAATAGTTACTGGATCTAATGCGGTTAATACTCCAGCTCCCGCCATCAGATTATTTAACATATTCGTAACTGGCTCCCTTGAAACTTGCCCTAAAGCGATACCCGTGATTTTTTCTTTCGAATGAAGCATGGCTTGCAATGCGTCTAACGCGCCAATCTTATGCAGTTCTCCTGTAATTTCCATGATTTTCTGCAAAGACTCTTCCTGTTCTGCAATCTGTTTCTGCAGTTCGGCCAATTTTTCCTGCTGAATTTCTAGTTCAGATCGTTCTTCTCTTTTAATAGAAGTAATTAGTGCCGCCATTGACATTCACCTCACTGTTTATTGATCTGTTAATTGGACGTATCCTGGTCGATTCCATTTACGCTGTACTTCCACGCCATTTTGCGGATGACGCTTCTTATCGCGGTGATTACTCTTTGGCAGAGGATTCTCGCCTTGTTTTTCAAGCACTTCCATGCGAACTTTCGTCTGCTTGTACGCCGGAGTATTTGTGCGTTCATCTGTAGCCGGTCCTGTTAAGAAGTTAATCGCTGATTCCTTATCAACTGAGTTCATCGGTAAGAACAATTCATTTTTCCGCACCCTATCTGTAACGACTGCTGGCAATTTTACAGCTCCATATGGTGAGATCAGCCTTACATAAGTACCTGTTACTACCCCGCGTTCTTTTGCCAGTTCAGGAGAAACTTCCACAAATATATTAGGAACCTTCTCTTGGATTCCTTCAGATTTATTCGTCATATTCCCTTCATGGAAATGTTCCAACATTCGCCCATTGTTAATATGAAGATCAAATTCTTCAGGGAATTTAACTGGTTCGATCCAATCGGATAATGCAAAGCGCGCTTTCTTATCTGCGAAATTAAATCCATCCGTATAAAGAAGTGGTGTACTTTCGCCTTGTAGACTGCCCCAGAGGAAACTACCCCAATCTTCCAACATGTCGTAAGAAGCGCCTGAGAACATAGGACTTAAACTAGTCATCTCAGCAAAAATGTCGCCTGGATGCGTATAATTCCAGTTTGCCCCTAAACGATTCGCAACTTCTTGGATGATCCACCAATCCTGACGGGAGTCTCCTTTATTCGGCAATGCTTTATACAGTCGTTGGACACGACGTTCCGTATTGGTGAACGTACCATCTTTTTCAAGGGACGGCACTGCAGGCAAAATGACGTTTGCATACTGTGCTGTACGTGAGAAGAAAATGTCTTGTACAACTAGGAAGTCGAGTTTGGATAATACATCGTGAACATAGTTCGCATTGGAATCTACGAGGGCCATATCTTCTCCTACAATGTACATACCTTTCATAACGCCCTCATCAATCGAATGAAGCATTTGAATATTGTCTAGACCAGGTTTGTTATCTATTTCTACACCATAAGCATGTTCAAATTTCTGTCGTGCTGCATCGTCTGTAATATGCTGATAGCCAGGCAACCAACCAGGTAAGCTTCCCATATCACATGCACCTTGTACGTTATTGTGTCCACGTAAAGGATATGCGCCTGCACCTGAACGACGGTAATTTCCTGTTGCCAGCAATAAATTCGAAATTGCGGCGGATGTATCAGAACCACCTGTATTTTGTGTAACACCCATTCCCCATAAGATACATGTACCATCAGCATCGCGAATCATTTCTGCAGTATGAATCAAAACTTCTTTTGAAATACCTGTTACTTTTTCTGCATATTCGAGTGTATAGCGATTCAAGACATCAGTAAATTCATCGAAATGATGCACATTCTCTTCAATGAATTGCTGATCATGCCAACCTTGATCAATTAAATATTTCGTGACCGCCATCAGCCATACTTGATCCGTACCTTGTTGAGGTGTCATGAAGATATCAGCACGCTCCGCCATTTCATGCTTTCTAAGATCGGCTACGATTAACTTTTGGCCGTGTAGCTTATGCGCACGCTTTACACGTGTCGCAAGAACGGGATGTCCTTCTGCAGGGTTTGCTCCCACAATAATAACTAAGCCTGCTTCAGCAATATCTTTAATAGTTCCAGCGTCGCCACCCATTCCTACTGTACGGAACAATCCGTCTGTTGCAGGTGATTGGCAATAACGCGAACAGTTATCTACGTTATTAGTACCGAATACTTGGCGCGCGAACTTTTGAATGACATAATTCTCTTCGTTAGTAATTTTAGATGAAGATATGACACCAATTCCGTCACTTCCATGCTCGTCACGGATTTCGCCAAGGTTTTTCGCGACTAAATCCAATGCTTCTTCCCATGAGGCTTCTACAAATTCATCCCCTTTACGAATAAGAGGTGTGGTAATGCGTTCTTCACTATTTACAAAATCCCAGCCGAATTTTCCTTTGACACACGTAGAAATCTGGTTGACCGGTGCATCGGAAACAGGTTGTATTTTTAATATTGTACGATCTTTCGTCCATACTTCAAATGAACAGCCAACTCCACAGAATGTACATACTGTTTTCGTCTTATCAATTTTTGATTCACGCATCGCTGCTTCAACATCGGAAATGGCCATAATACTGCTGTACCCAGGCTCTACATCCTTTATTAGATCCACCATAGGCTCCATCAAATCGTCGCCCATCTTCGTCATAAACCCTGCTTCTCCAAGCATAGTTTTTTCCATCAGAGCATTACACGGACAAACCGTAATACAATGGCCGCACCCTACGCAAGACGAATCATTGATCTTGGCGCCGCCATCCCATAGAACAATCGGTCGGTCGCGTTCCCAGTCGATAGAAAGTGTCTCGTTCACTTGCAAGTTTTGACAGACTTCCACGCACTGACCACAAGCAATACATTGATTCGGGTCGTAGCGATAAAAAGGATGAGTTAAATCCACTTCGTCTTTTGAACATTTTGGTTCGTACGGATATTTTTGTTCTTCCACTTCCATAAGTGCCACAGTATTATGTACTTTACAGTTCCCATTATTGTTGTCACAAACAGTACAATAGAGTAAATGGTTTTCTAAAATCCGATCCATTGCTTCCGTTTGTGCTTCTTTTGCACGTGGAGACGCTAATTTAACATCCATGCCATCGACTGCTTGTGTCGAGCAAGCACGTGTTAATTCACCATTCACTTCGACTATGCACGTATCACATGTCTGGATCGGGTCAACTTCAGGCAAATAACAGATTTGAGGGTGCTCTATTTTATTTGCATTGATGATCTGAATGAGTGTTGCCCCTGGTTGGAAGTCAAAAATTTTATCATTGATTGAAATAGACATACAGGCATCCTCCTCTTTCTAAAATAAAAAATCCACCATAAAAAAACCGTCATCGCGGAAATTTTTATGGTGGAATAGTTTCTTAACAGGTCTTGCTAAAGAACCAATCCATACTTACTATTACATGTAGTTGATGAACTTCTAGCAATCACATACTAGATTTACATCTGTTGTGTATTTAGTATAAAGTAATAAAGCGTATAACACAATGACAATTCTCAAATAGTTAGATTATTCTGTGATATAGAAAGGTGGACATTCCATGAAAAAAGTTCATGAATTTAACGATATTATCCGCAAACTACGGAAAGATTTATTTGGCAAAGGCCCAGAACGTATTCATACTATATTTATTGATAATATGGCAGTTTCTACGCTTTACGGTAATTTGACTCCGACGGAAAAGTTCATCGCTGGAACACAAGACGGGAAAGAAATGGTGCACCGCGCACGGACTAGCATGATTCAAGAAGTCTATAAAAAAGAACCACCTGCTGGATTGGAAGAATTGGTTGAAGCAAAATTTGTACATTTATTTAGCGATTTTAAAATTGATGATGATATTGCCGTATCAGTTTTTTTATTTGATCGTTCGATTGATTGAAAGGAGGCCGGACTATGGAGCAGCAACAACAACGATCCGTTATTCGATTCCAAAATGGAAATGTATTTGAAAAAGAAGATCAAGTAGCCGTAGAATATGCTGTTACAATAAAACTAAATAACCAAGAATTCGCTACGATTGTTTGTACACCGGAATATATCGAGGATATGACAGTAGGTTTTCTAGCTTCAGAAGGTGTCGTTCCAAAATGGGAGCAAATTAAAGACATACGCTTGGATGTAGAAAACGGATTTATTCATGTCGATACGGATAAAGTGTATCCATTCTTTGAGCAGTTACAAAATAAGCGTTATATTACTTCCTGTTGTGGAATGAGTAGACAAGGATTTATTTTCGCAAGTGATGCGCTAACGGCAAAAAAGATGGATAGAATTTCTGTCCAACTTACACCGGTGCAAATATTTTCCTTGATGAATGACATGGAAGAACAAGCTGATATGTTCCGTCATACTGGCGGCGTACACAATGCTGCTTTGTGCGCACCTGATCAATTACTGCTATCACGAATGGATATCGGAAGGCATAATGCACTGGATAAAATTTATGGACACTGTCTGAAGAACGATATTACTGTTCGCGATAAGATTATTGTCTTCAGTGGACGAATCTCCTCTGAAATTTTACTGAAAGTAGCTAAGATTGGATGTGAAATTGTATTATCCAAGTCTGCACCTACCGAATTAGCCTTGACTTTGGCAGAAGATTTAGGAATAACGACAGTAGGATTCATACGTGGGGAATCATTTAACGTATACACACACGCCGAACGAATTTGTATGGATATCTCTTAAAAAATTTCCAGCCTCAGGAAAAAGTAATATTGACAATCCTGTGAATTGATAATATTATACTCCTTAATCCTTTCTCGCATTCCAGTTTATGTTTATTTAGCTCCATTTCTTGTCATCTTTCAACTGGGTAACATGTCAAATATTCTTTTATACAAGCAGTTAGGGAACTTTGTAGACTAATAATATTTTCACTGGAATACAGATTGTGAAAAAATGAATGTAAAGGAGGACTACGAATGAAAAAAACGAAGAACAGATGGCTTATTGCGTTATCTGCTGTAGGTATCCATATTTCCATCGGATCTGTTTATGCCTGGAGCAACTTCACCAACCCGCTTATTGAGGAGTTTGGTTGGACTACAAGTCAAGTTCAGTTAACGTTCAGTATCGCTATTTTATTTCTTGGTTTATCTGCCGCATTTTTAGGCCATTTTGTAGAGAAATACGGTCCTAGAAAAGCGGGGCTACTTGCTGCCTTATTCTTTGGTGTGGGAGTAACTGGTTCAGGATTGGCGGTAGGTATGTCTTCATTACCATTGCTCTATGTCTTTTACGGAATGCTAGGCGGAATTGGATTAGGTGTAGGATATATTGCACCTGTTTCAACACTCGTCAAATGGTTCCCAGATCGTAGAGGACTCGCCACAGGGCTCGCTATTATGGGCTTTGGATTTGCGGCAGCTGTCAGTAGTCCGATTATGGAGTATTTGATTGTTAACGTTGGAATTCAAAACACTTTCTACATTCTCGGGATTTCGTATTTCCTGATCATGCTTCTTTCTTCTTTATATCTTGAGAAGCCTGAAGAAGGATGGGCACCACCAGGATTCATTGAAAAAGTACGTTCAGGTAAAACAGAAATCAGAGAAGATCTTGCCCAATTAACAGCAAATCAAGCAGTTAAAACTAAACGTTTTTATTACTTATGGCTAATGCTTTTCATTAACGTTACTTGTGGTATTGCAATTCTTTCTGCTGCAAAACCTATGGCGATTGACAGTATCGGCATGACGACTGTTCAAGCAGCCGCATTAGTTGGTGTCCTTGGTATCTTTAACGGTGCTGGAAGACTTGGTTGGGCTACGATATCAGATTATATTGGTCGGCCAAACACGTATACCACGTTCTTCGTCATTCAGTTAGTTCTGTTCGCTATTTTACCATTCACAACGAATGCGATTATTTTCCAAGTCATTCTAGCCGTGATCTATACATGCTACGGTGGAGGTTTCGCTTCGATTCCTGCATATATTGGTGATATTTTTGGAACGAGACAACTTGGTGCTATCCACGGATACATACTAACAGCTTGGTCAGCGGCTGGCGTGGCCGGACCGATGTTTGCTGCGTGGATGAAAGATACTACCGGAAGTTATGAAAGCAGTCTGCTATTCTTTGCTGGCTTATTCGTAGTCGCGCTTATTATTTCTTTACTCATTCGGGTCGATATTAAAAGACTACGCAATGAAAAAGAAGGTATTGTAGCGGTTGAGCCTGCTATTGCAGCAACAAAATAAAAAACACGAACGTCATTCTATTAACAGAATGATGTTCGTGTTTTTTATTTTTCAGTTTGTTTAAATGTATCTCCACCATTAATCGTTCCTAGTTCAAAACCGTGTTCGAACCAATAAGTTCGTTGCTTAGCTGTGCCGTGCGTGAAACTTTCAGGTACGACATATCCTCTTGCACGCTTTTGAATCGTATCATCACCGACTGCACCAGCTGCTGTAATCGCCTCTTGCAAATCTCCTTGTTCCAAATATCCTTGACCTTGTGCATGATGTGCCCAGACACCCGCAAAATAGTCTGCTTGTAATTCAAATCGCACTAAATACTTATTAAATTCTTCTTCGCTCATTTTTTGTCGCAACGGCATGACTTGATCAGAAATACCAAGCAATGTCTGCACGTGATGCCCTACTTCATGTGCCACTACATAAGCCATGGCGAAGTCTCCAGGTGCTTTAAATGACCCTTGCAATTCATCGTAAAACGATAAATCAATATACAATTTTTGATCACCAGGACAGTAAAAAGGACCTGCAGCTGCACTTCCGAAACCACATGCCGTATCTACTTTTCCAGAATACAGTACAAGGGTAGGATTTTCATATTGAATGCCCTCTTGAGCGAATAATTCTGTCCAAACATCTTCTGTATCTGCGAGTACTACCGAAACAAAATCGGCCAACTCTTTATCTTGTTCCGTCTCTACGTACTGCTGATTTGGCACGGCTGAACTGCTATCCAATAAATCACCTGGGTTACCACCTAGAATAAGAAATAATATAATTCCAACGATACCAAGACCGCCACCGCCTAATGCGATAGCACCTCCGCCTCCACCGCTTCGCCCTCTTCGATCTTCAACATTCGAACTTTTTCTTCGTCCATCTGTTTTCACACTAACTCCCCCATTTCCTCTTCAGATAAGTTGAATTTTAATTATGTATATAGGTGCTACTTGATTACAATTTACCCATCTTTGCGAAGAAGCAAACAAGACAGCCATGCTAATTGAGTGAGCTATTTATTGTGAATTAGCAGAAAGCTATTCCACCTATTCGTTTTTTCATATATACTTTACTTTAGAGTTGTAAACTACTGAAGGAGTGATATTGTTGAGTGATCAAAAGTCTGTCTATAATTTTAATGCGGGTCCATCTGCTCTTCCAAGCGAAGTTCTTGAAAAAGCACAAGCTGAATTGGTGAATTTCAAAGCTTCAGGAATGTCTATTATGGAAATGAGTCACCGCAGTGCAACTTATGAAGAAGTACATAATCAAGCCATTTCTCGTCTGCGTTCTTTATTCCAAATACCTGAAAACTATGAAGTGCTATTCCTGCAAGGTGGAGCAAGTCTCCAATTCGCAATGGTTCCAATGAACTTTTTGCCTGAAGGAAAAAAGGCGAGTTATATCATGTCCGGTGCTTGGTCTGACAAGGCGTTAAAAGAAGGAAAAACTATCGGAGAAGTCTACGAAGCAGCTTCTACAAAGGATTCAAATTATAATCATGTCCCTTCAACAGAAGAAATTAGATTTGAGGAATCTGATGCGTATGTTCACATCACATCAAACAACACGATCTTCGGTACACAATTCCACGATTTTCCTTCAACTGGAAATGTTCCGTTGATTGCTGATATGTCCAGTGACATTCTATCAAGACCAATTGACGTTAGTAAATTTGGTATGATTTATGCTGGCGCACAGAAAAACCTCGGTCCTTCAGGCGTTACAGTTGCCATCATTCGAAAAGACTTGTTGGAAAATGCTAATAGCGAAATTCCAAGTATTTTAAAGTACAGCACGCATGCTTCAAGTAACTCTTTATATAACACACCCCCATCTTTCGGTATTTATATGTTGGGTGAAGTTTTGGGCTGGATGCAAGAACAAGGCGGCTTGGAACAAATCTCAAAACGCAACGAAGAGAAAGCTAATTTAATCTATGATGTGATTGATAACAGCAATGGTTTCTATACAGGTCATGCTGAAAAAGATAGTCGTTCATTGATGAATATTACATTCCGTGTAGCGGATGAAGAATTAGAAAAGCAATTTTTACAAGAAGCTAAAGAAGCAGGATTTGTTGGATTGAATGGTCACCGTTCGGTAGGTGGTTGCAGAGCCTCTGCATACAATGCTGTACCATACGCAGCATGTGAAGCATTGCAACAATTCATGCTTGATTTTCAAGAAAGTCATAAATAATCAAAAAAACCAGTACACTTTACATCAAAGTGTACTGGTTTTTCAATGTTTTCTAATTGAAAATTCTTTTGAAAAAGCCAATTGCAATGAACTGAACGTTTGGATATTCGAAAAATCCAATCCGAGCTCTGTTGATGCATGCGCAATTTCTGGACGGATTCCCGTAATCGTGCATTTCGTTCCTAATAGAGACAGCACTTTTGTAATTTGATAAATCTGCTGCGCTACCAATGTATCAATTACAGTAACTCCTGATAAATCGATAAATAAATGTTCGATATCAGATTCTAAGCTCTTCTCTGGGATGCTCTCCAACATAATACGAGCGCGTAGTTCATCCAAATCGCCAATCAAGGGAACAACACCAATCGTTTCGGTTATTTTGATGACTGGCGAACTTAACTCATTGATTAAACTTTGTTGAATATCGAACCTGCTATTGATGTATTCATTATACGTTTCTGCAAACTCAATATAAATTTGATCAAATGCATTATTAAGTGTTTCACTCCAGCGCACATAATCTTCAATCGTGATCTCATTTTCGTTTACGAAGTGAAATTCTTTTATGAAACGCCAATACGTTAAACGCACCTTACTTAATGCCTCAATTACATCTTCTATTGGAGTATTGCTGTTTACTCTACTAAGAGCTACGACAGAAGCCCATTTCTTTTTGTTTTTCTCAAAAATTTCCTGATCATCAAGTAAACTACTAGTGATAGTTAGATTCGTTAATTTGTTTTGTTCCCGAAGAGTTTCTTCCATTTTCGGACAAGCATTGAGTGAATAAATAGAGTCCTCTTCTACCTTCCTCATAGACAGCCAAGAAGTCGTAATTTCAGGTAACTTTGCCAATAAATATTCATATAGCTTAATATCAAGCTGTTTCATCTAACATCCTCCTGGATACGTTCATCGTTCTTATTGAATGTATAAAATTAATTGATTAGTATCAAAATCAAATATATTTAATATGATCCCAATTGCGGTTATGTATTTGTATATTGACTCATAATAAGTCGTACCATACTCTTTTTCATACTGAGCCATTGGATAAATATAAGATTCTTCGGAAGGATTAGGTAAGAACTTCCACGGTCTTGGAGATTCATTAGATTTTTCGGCATGGGCCTCTACTAAAAGATTATAAAAATCTTTTACCTTTTCTTTAGGAAAATCATAATATAGAACAGATTCATTTTTCTTTATAGGCTTCAAATTTTCTTGTATCCAATGGACAATCGGATGCTCAATAGGTGCCGAATGAACACGTCTTAAGTATTGTTCGGATTTCAATCCGTTTTGAATATATTCTTTCTCACAAAACGTCATATACAAAAATTTCATACATGCCTCTCCTTTGTAAAAGGTCTTATTCATAACAATTCATTTTACTAGTATACCTTATACAACACCTATTTATATAATTTCTTAATATTTTGTCCCACCGTCTCCATATTCTTCAAGTAGTTCCTCAAAACTTTTATTCTTTTCACGTTCTTTACGCTCTTGAATACGTTTTTCCTTTTCATTTTCTAGTTTCGTTTCTTCTACAACCTTCATTTCTTGCTTCATCTCTTTTAACTTAGCTAATACATCCTCATCCATTAAATCTGAAAGTAAAGGAGCAGAATGTTCTACAGTATTTCCCTTTTGGTTACTAGATGCTTTTCGTTGTTTCTTTGACATATTAATCACTACTTTCTGTATGATGATAGAATGGCCCTCTTTACTTTATCCAGTTAAATTTTAGGGGTTTTACATTGCTCTTCCCCACTTTAATTACGTACAATAGAATGAGGGAGGGATGTTTATGTCTAGCTTACCAAAAAACGTAACATTAATCGAGGTTGGTCCACGTGATGGCTTACAAAATGAAAAAAACAGTATTCCTACTGATCAAAAATTAGCTTTTATCCACGCTTTACAGCAGGCGGGGCTCCATGAAATGGAAGTCACTTCATTTGTATCGCCTAAGTGGGTTCCACAAATGTCCGATTCCATGGAAATTATGGCTAATATAAGAAAACAAGGCAGACAACTTGTTCTTACACCGAATGCACGTGGTGTCCAGAATGCTCTCAGAGCTGGTGCAGATAGCATGGCGGTCTTTGTGGGTGTCAGCGATACATTTAATCAACACAACATCAATCGCACCACTGAAGAGAGTGTTGAGACACTAAGACCAATTATAGATCAGCTGAAAAAAGATCATCATTTTGTCAGAGCTTGTATTTCAACCGCATTTCACTGTCCATATGAAGGCTTCATTCCACAAGAACAAACACTCTCTCTTTGCAGGCAATTTGTTGATATGGGCGTGGATGAATTAAGTGTGGCAGATACAGACGGCATGGCAAATCCTTTGGCAAGTTTCACCCTATTTCAGGAACTGAAGCAACAGTTTCCAAACATTTTACTTACTGCGCATTTTCACGACACGCGCAAATTAGGTTTAGCCAATATTTATGCCTCTTTACAGGCGGGCGTTGATCGATTCGATACATCTGCTGGTGGTCTAGGTGGCTGTCCTTTCGCTCCTGGTGCTACAGGTAATGTTGCTACGGAAGATGTTTTATATTTATTGGAGTCTCTGAATATAGAAACAGGTGTTGATATGGACAAAGTATGCTTAGCTGTTGATGAAGTCGCACCCTATCTGTCACGTCCAATCGAAACAGCTATGTACAATTTATATAAAAGAAGAAAGTAAGAGGAAAGGAGAATTCTGTTGAAACGTAGAGTAGTGTATATTTTAGGAATCGTCTCCAGTATCATGACAGCGCTTCTTACTATTTTCGGTATTCTTGTCACCAATCGATTAATGTATTTAAAAACGAAAGACTCCGAATTCATTTTACAGCGTGAAATGATTGCGAAACGATTTGATCGCCAATGGTTTGAAACCGTTAGAAAAGATGATATTTGGATTCCTTCTCCTAATGGCTATAATTTACGTGCTATATTTTTGAGACCTTTAGATACAACAAGAACGGTTGTCATTTGTCATGGTGTAACAGAAAATAAAGTGAACTCGATTAAATACGCTCGTCTATTTGAACGGCTAGGATTTAATTCGGTAATTTTTGACCATCGTCGTCATGGTGATTCTGGCGGCAAAACAACAAGTTTTGGGTTTTATGAAAAGATGGACTTAAAAGAAGTTGTGAGGGCTATTCGTGAACGGGTAGGTAAGCGCGCTTTAATTGGCATCCACGGCGAATCTATGGGAGCCGCCACTACGCTGTTGTACGCAGGTACGTACGAAGATGAAGCCGATTTTTATATATCCGATTGTCCGTTTTCGGATTTCTCCGAGCAACTATTGCACATTATCCGGACAGAAATGCCTTTCAAGACTTCCATGAGCTTGCGAGTCGCCAATTTGTTTCTAAAAATTCGTGATGGCTATACATCTGCAGCCGTTTCGCCACGTGAAGTGATGAAGTTTATCGATAAACCTGTATTATTCATCCACAGTATGGAAGACACGTTCATTTTGCCCCATATGACAGAAGAGTTGTATGATTTAAAGGAAGGCGATAAAATGATGAAACTTTTCGCCAAAGGGGCACATGCCAAATCGTATAATGATAACCCAGATGAATATTTACAAACCGTACAACGATTTTTAAATCGATTTCGTTTGTATTAAAAATCAAACAATTTTCTATAAAAAAAGCTCCGTGTTAGCAATTTTGCTGATCACGGAGTTTTGCTTATTTTTTTTTAGCTGGCTTGTCTTGCACCTTGTTCATCTGAGCCATCATTTGGTTAATTTTCTTTTGTGAAGGTTTCTGTCCCATTTGCATCATCATCATACGTAACATTTGCTCATTAATTGGCGGATTTTCCTTCAAATAATTCATCATATATTTACGTGCTATGAAAAAGCCGAGAGCTACTCCGCCGATCAAAGCGACGACGATCAATAAAATTGCTATCCATAAAGTCATTGTTGCCAAACCTCCCTCATTAAACATAGTTCAATTACATACTACCAAGAGAGATTATACAACATAGCACCAGTGAATAGCAATGACTGTACGCAAATTGTGCGGAAGTTTTTACATCATTGTATTTTCCAGTATCATGCGTTCTGAGTATTTAATAGGTTTTAGCCATCCGCATTCTTCCTGTTCATTCATAATTGCAAAAAAACGATCTGTTGAAGTAGATAATGCTACAAATAAATCTAAGTCCAGCATTCGAGAACCTTGGCAATACACTTGAATACTGTGTGTCCCCATTTTAATGAATACCTCACCTTTAATTAAATGTGTTAATCGATATTCATTATGATAGGAATCCAGGTTATCAAAACTTTTCGCCAAATTATGCTGAATGATGGAATCAAGTTCTCTTTGATTTAACTGGTCACATAAGTATTCAATTTCCTGATAGTTTGTAGAAGGGCCAACCGTTAAAAGTTCGAATAACAAACGTTCACGCCCCATTATGAAGGATTGATAGGCTGACTTAATTTTAAATATTTCATACTTTCTCACAAAGAACACCTCCTGCTATCTATCATAGGACGTGTAGTAGATAAATCATGTCAGTTTGCGGAAAACTTCATCACTATTATTGTCGTAAAGCTGCGCAAAAAAACACACGACTCTTTAGAACTTAGAGTCGTGTGCCCAAAATAATTAGTTATTTAGTAAATTTTTCATTTCTTTAACAACATTTTCTACGGTAAAGCCATATTTTTCAATGACTAAGTCACCTGGCGCACTTGCACCGAATGTGTCGATTGCCATGACAGTACCTTCATCACCAGAGTATTTATGCCATCCAAGTGAAGCACCCATCTCAATCGCTACTCTCTTCTTGATATTCTTTGGTATAACAGAATCTTTGTATGCTTGATCCTGCTTCTCAAAGAGATCCCATGAAGGCATTGAAACGACACTGACGTCGATATCTTGTTCTTTAAGTGCTTTCTGTGCTTCCACAGCAAGACTTACTTCAGAGCCGCTTGCTAGCAGTAAACCATCTGCTTGCTCTTTAACAGCAGGTGAAATGACGTACGCACCTTTTGGTACGTATTCCATAGCAAGCTCTTGTGATTTTGGCAATACTTCAAGATTTTGTCTAGACAATACCAACACAGTTGGTGTGTCTTTTGAAGTAGCAGCTATATGCCAAGCAGCAGATGTTTCATTTCCGTCAGCCGGACGAATGATAGACAATCCAGGCATCGCACGTAATGAAGCCAACTGTTCAACAGGTTCATGTGTTGGGCCGTCTTCTCCGACTGCAACGCTGTCATGTGTAAAGACGTATGTCACAGGTAATCCCATTAGCGCCGAAAGACGAATAGCAGGTCGCACGTAATCGCTGAACACGAAGAATGTTCCGCCGAAAACTTTCACTCCGCCATGAAGAGTCATACCGTTAAGTGCAGTCCCCATCGCGAATTCACGTACTCCAAACCAGATATTCCGTCCCGAATAATCACTAGCGGAGAAATCACCCGTATTTTTAATTGTTGTCTTATTTGATCCTGCAAGATCCGCACTACCCCCAAATAAAGCGGGAACAGCTTTCGCTAATGCATTGATTGAATCACCAGACGCAGAACGTGTCGCCACAGAAGCACCTGCTTCATAAACTGGCATTTGGTCCTGTAAGTCAGCTGGAAGTTCATTTGCAATCGCTTGTTTAAATTGTGCAGCTAATTCTTTGTGTTCGTTTTGATAACTTTCGAACAAGTCATTCCATTGTTGCTCTGATTGCACGCCTAATTGATCTGTTGCTGAATTGAATCGGTCATAAACTTCTTCAGGAACATGGAAGTCTTCTTCGAACGTCCACTTATAATACTCTTTTGTAAGAGCCATTTCATCTTCACCTAGTGGCGCTCCATGTGCATCGGCCTTACCAGATTTGTTTGGTGAACCATAACCAATGACAGTTTTCACTTCAATGATTGTCGGTCCGCCTGTGTTGCCTTTTGCTGCTTCAATTGCATCTGAAACAGATTTTATATCATTGCCATCTTCTACTCTTGAGTAGTTCCAGCCATAGGATTCAAAGCGCTTTTTAATGTTTTCAGAGAAAGACATATCCAAGTCGCCATCTAAAGAAATATCATTACTGTCATATAATACGATCAATTTATCTAATTGAAGATGGCCAGCCATAGAAATAGCTTCCGCTGCTACGCCTTCCATTAGATCGCCATCACCACAAAGTGCGTATGTGTAATGGTCTACAATATCAAAACCTGGTTTATTGTACGTTGCAGCAAGATGTTTCTCTGCCATTGCCATACCTACAGACATACCAATGCCTTGTCCAAGAGGTCCTGTAGTCGCTTCCACTCCTGCTGTGTGTCCGTATTCCGGATGTCCTGGAGTTTTTGAATCCCATTGTCTGAAGTTCTTTAAGTCATCAATACTCAAGCCATAGCCGCTCAAGTGTAACAAGCTGTAAAGTAACATCGAGCCGTGACCCGCTGAAAGTACAAAACGATCACGATTGAACCATTGTGGGTTGGATGGATTATGATGCAAATGCTTCGTCCATAATGTATAAGCCATCGGTGCTGCGCCCATCGGTAATCCTGGGTGACCTGAATTTGCTTTTTCAATCGCATCGATTGATAATGTTCGGATTGTTGTTATTGCCAGTTGATCGATTTTTTCGGTCATGCTGTACATCCTTTCCGTCCTGTCTCATATGAGTGTTTTATAGTACATATTCCTACTCTAGTGTAGTCAATTCCAACGCTAATTACAATATTAATCCTTTACCTATCATCAATTTAGCGGTTTTTGGTTCGCACGAGCTTGTTTGACTTTTTCAGGTGTTACATCATTTCCTTCTGGATCCAACACTTTGACCGATTCAATTGTCTCACGCATACTTGAACGGAATGTTTCTAAGTATTCTTTTCTTAGTTGCGTTTGTTCTTTGGCTTCTTCAATCGATAATCCTGTTGTTTTCTTTTTTTTCGCAAGTTCATTGATACGTTGTATTTTCTTTTCTGATAGCATTATTAAAAGCCTCCATAAATAAGTCGTTTAGTAAAATGTAAACAACCTGAAGGAAAAGTGCAACCTATTAGTGTTGCTGTGTTATAAACTCCCTATACCTTCTATGAACCGTCGCTTTGCTAACCGCATGACCTAACCCATTTAATACAGTTGCAATTTCTTCGTATGTTAGACCTTTGTTGCGTAGTGAAACAATTTCTTCTATTGGAACCTCAAGTCGCTCACGCCCTGGAGCTTGGTCGATATTACGTAAATTCTTCGAAGGGTCATACCCTTTGTCAACAGCACGTTTCATCCCTCTACGTATTTTTGCATTATGTAATTTCCGTTGATATTCTTCTACGATTGCAAGAATTTCAAGCAACATCGTATCCATTTCATTCAGTTCTATCGTACCGTTAGAATGATTGGTAATTACAGTAGTCTCACTTTTAGCAATCACATGTAAAATTGCGACCCTGGCATTGCCTCGTCCTAAACGTGTTTCGTCTTGAATGAACAGTGCATCGACTGTGCCATCTTGGATTTGATCTAACATAGATAAAAGACCTTCGCGATCCATGTCATAGCCACTTTGCCGATCTGTATAGATTCCAACACAATCATAAGACAACTCAGATGCTAATTTTTCAAGTTCTTCTTGTTGCCTAATAATAGATTGTTCTTGTGTCTCCTTTTCTGTACTCACACGGCAATAGATTACACATCTCTTTTCTGTCATCTGGATCCCTCTCCTACTTCAGCTACTCGGATATCTGTCTGTTTATCCATTTTAACAGGCACACGTAGTAATTCACCCGAAACGATTTGATCAGTAGGTAATTCATTTAATGAACGTACTTGTTCGATCCAGTGGCTAGTTGGTATATCTTCAGAGTAGTTGGACGCTAGCTGCCAAAGTGTATCTCCTTCATTAATAACGATTTCTATATAGTGATCTTCTTCAGCCATTTTATCGAACTGAACCCAAGCGAATGAAACACAAACAGCTAATAATACTGCAAAATAATAATTATTTTTGATAAATTCTTTAATATACTCCATCATAATTCCTCCTCTATTTCCTGCATTTAGAATACACGTTCGGAATGCTTGTTCTTAATTATAAGAGAACATACGATTCCATGTCAAGCAAAATTAGAACCTTTGTTTGATTAGTAGCCGAACACATGTTATACTATATTCAAAATAGTGGTTCAGTATTCCATTGCTCGTAAACTAGTAGAAGAGGTGAATCTGTTGAAGAAAATATCAAAAAGACAAGAAGAAATACTCGCTTTCATAAAAGATGAAGTTCGTTTAAAAGGCTATCCACCTTCCGTTCGTGAAATTGGAGAAGCTGTCGGACTGGCATCAAGTTCCACGGTTCACGGTCACTTATCAAGACTCGAGAGTAAAGGTTTCATACGCCGGGATCCAACTAAACCCCGCGCCATCGAGATCTTGGATCCAGAAGGATTGGATGAATTAAAAAGTGGTGTTATGCATGTACCATTAATCGGGAAAGTTACTGCTGGTAATCCAATCACAACAATTGAAAATATAGAAGAATACTTCCCATTACCAGATACGTTCGGTTCATCAGAAGATGAAATCTTCATGTTAGAAATTGTAGGAGATAGTATGATAGAAGCGGGAATTCTTAATGGAGACCGTGTAATTGTTAGACAAACACACTCTGCAAGTAATGGTGAAATTGTTGTTGCCATGACAGAGGAAGACGAAGCAACTGTTAAACGTTTCTTTAAAGAAAAAGACTATTTCCGGCTACAACCAGAAAACTCCTCCATGGAGCCGATCATTGTAGATAAGGTTTCTATATTAGGTAAAGTTGTTGGCGTATTCCGTATGATTCATTAATAAAAAAAGTGTATCGTGAAACCTAGAAGGTTTTCGATACACTTTTTATTTATACTAAGTTCTTTTCAAGCAACTGTTCCATAGAATCGAGAACAGCCGATTTTACATGTTCATATGTCAAACCACCTTGAATATATGCTGTGTAAGGTGGTCGAATCGGGCCGTCAGCTGTTAATTCAATACTGGACCCCTGAATGAATGTACCCGCTGCCATGATGACGTCATCAGCATAACCGGGCATATATGAAGGCTCCGGAGCGTACTGGGCATTGATTGGGGAATTTTGCTGGATCATCTGACAAAATGCAATCATTTGTTCCGAGTTCAAGAAATTAACTGATTGGATTAAATCCGTACGACGCTCACTGTAATGCGGTGTCGTGTCCATACCGAAACTGCCAAAAAATGCAGATGTGAAAAGTGCGCCTTTGACTGCCTGGCTTACTACATGCGGCGCTAAGAAGAATCCTTGATACATCTCCAGTAACGTGTCGAGTGACGCCCCTGCTTCGGCTCCAAGGCCTGGTGACGTCATACGATATGCACACTTCTCAACCAAGTCCTTATTGCCCGCTATATAACCACCTGTTCTTGCTAATCCGCCACCTGGATTCTTAATAAGTGAACCTGCCATTAAATCAGCTCCAACTTCAACAGGCTCTTTCATTTCAACAAATTCTCCGTAGCAATTATCTACAAAAATCACGACATCTTCCTTCATTTTACGTACTTCCTTAATTATCGCTTCTATTTCATGGATTCTGAATGACGGATTGCTTGAATATCCTTTTGAGCGTTGAATGGCAACAATCTTCGTCTTAGAGGAAATAGCTTCTTTTGCTTTTGCGTAATCAACAGATCCATCTTCTTTCAAATCGATATGCTGATAGGATATTTGAAAGTCTTCCAATGAACCTGTATCTTTGCCGTTCCCCGAAATAATGGATTCTAATGTATCGTATGGCTTACCTGTTATGTAAAGCAATTCATCGCCTGGACGTAATATTCCAAACAAGCTGATTGTAATAGCGTGTGTGCCGGAAATAATCTGATTTCTTACGAGACAGTCTTCCGCCCCGAATACATCCGAATAGACTTGTTCCAACACATCACGGCCGCTATCATCATATCCATAGCCAGTAGAGCCTGATAGATGAAAGTCGCTTACTTGATTCTTTTTGAATGCTTGTAATACTTTTCTTTGGTTATAAAAAGCGATTTCTTCCATTGTCTTCACAAACGGAGCGATTTCTTCTTCTGCTTCTTGAGCTTTTAACAGTAATTTCTCATTAATTGGTGCGATTTGCATGTGTAGTACCTCATTTCATATTATCATCTTCTATTTTAGCAGATGGAATGCGTATGCCAAATAAAAGACAACAAAAAAACAGGCAAGCGCCTGTTTATTGTTCATCTTTTAAAATAACCGGTTTCGAAGGAGCATACGTAGAGATTGCATGCTTATAAATCAGCTGTTGTTTACCATCTGACTCGAGTAGAACGGTATAATTGTCATATGACTTGATTAGACCTTTCAATTGAAAACCGTTAAGCAAAAAGATTGTAACGAATGTGTTGTTCTTACGTAAAGAATTCAAAAACGTATCTTGCATATTTCCTTGTGCCATTCAATTGCCTCCTCATTCCTATTATTAAGTTATTCCCTACTTACTTCTGAAAATCCTTTATTATTTTACAAGTTGCTTGAAAAATTTCTTCCGTAGATTGATTAGCATTTACCCATTGAACCGGTAATTTATTACGGAAATAGGTAAGCTGTCTTTTCGCGTAATTACGTGTGTTTTTCATCACAGCTTCAATTGATTGTTCTTTCGTCAATTTTCCATCAAAGTAGGAGATCAACTCTTTATAGCCTATCGCCTGAACTGATTGCGTTTGACGAATTCCCTTATCCCATAATTTCTGGACTTCTTTAAACAAACCTGCTTCTACCATTTGTTCAACACGCAAATCGATTCTCTCATAAAGTAGTTCGCGGGGAAGATCAAGTCCAATAATCAACGAGCGATACATCGGCTGATTTCCTGACTGTTTTTCGTGATCTTGTTTTGTCAGACCAGTCACTTCAAGGATCTCAAGCGCACGCACAAGACGTCTGTGATTGTTTGGGTGTATTTTCTCCGAGCTTTTCGGATCTAACTCCGTCAGTCTTGCATGCAATACATCAGCACCTTTTGCTTCAAGCTCTTGCTCCAGACGCGCACGCACTTCAGAATCAGCAGCCTGTTCTGTAAATCGATAATCGAATAGCACCGATTGTACATACATTCCGCTACCACCTACAATAATCGGCAATTTCCCGCGAGATTGAATATCTGCAATCCATTGTCTAACTGCCTGTTGATATTCCGCCACAGAAAACGACTCTGTCGGTTCTTTTACATCAAAGAAATGATGTGGAATTCCATTCATTTCAGATGCATGGATCTTAGCCGTACCGATATCCAGTTCTTTATAGACTTGCATAGCGTCTCCATTAATGATTTCTCCATTAAATGATTTGGCAAGCGCTGTACTTAGTGCTGTCTTCCCTGAAGCTGTAGGTCCTACTACTGCTAGTACATCAAATGGCAGATTCATGTTTTTTCATCCACTCCACTATAGTCGTATACACTTGTTTATAATTAGTTTCTTGTAGCATTTCATGTCTGCCGCCTTTAAACAGCTGAACAGTAACATGTCGTTGATTCGCTTTATCAAATTGTTTGGCTACTTTCCAAACACCCTTCGCTCGATTCCCAACTAAATCATCGGTTCCTGATAATAATAAAATGGGCAGTTCATTTGGAATATTTAACAAGAATTCAGGAGCTTCTATAGAGTTCATTCCTTCAAGCACCACACGGAACATTTGAGCAGTCGGCACAAACCCACACGCTTCATCGTCTTTATAATCGCTGACACTTACCGTATCGCGTGATAACCAAGAAAATTCACCTTCGTCTGGGAATTGCTTTGAATAATTACCGAAGACTAAACTGTTTAAAAGCTCATCTGGTTGGTCTTTCGGATATTTGTCTTCTCTATATGCAGCTAATGCAATCGCTGCATGCGCTGTAAGCTCAGAATTCGATCCAGTGCCCGATAGAACCACACCACTAAGCGTAGAACCATATAACTGAATATAGCGCCTCGCAACGAATGAGCCCATGCTGTGCCCTAGTAGCACTAACGGAAGTTCAGGGTTTTGTTGTTGATAGGCTTGGTTGACTTCAAATGTATCATCTACTAATTGATCGAATGTGGCAGATTGACCCAGATAACCATACGTATTACCGTTTTCGATAGCCGTCTTACCATGACCACGTTGATCGTGGAGCGTCACAACATATCCTTGCGATTGTAAATGTTTTGCAAAACGATCATACCGACGACTATGTTCCGCTAGTCCATGAATGATATGCACACGTGCTTTCGGATTCGTTGCTGTTGTATAAGCTCTACTGTACACTTTTGTACCGTCACGCATCTCTATCCATTGATCCGTCATGAGCTTACACTCCCTTTCGCTTCCGCTATTGCATTCTTCAAATCATTTTCGTGAATTGATTTCTCACTGTCCGTGTAGTGCAATAACGTAGCCATATAGTCTGTTACTTGTGCTGCCAATGATTCTACTACATCGATTTGAAAATACAGATCTCCTTTTCGGCGAATAAAGAAATCACTTGGTGAAGTAATCATTTCATAATGAATGCCATATAAAATCTCTGCACGTAAACTAATAGGCAACTCATTTTCCTCTGCTGAAACTACATGGGCAAATTGGAATACTTGATCACTATTTCTACCATAAAACGAAGCAAGACGTGCGCCTTGCTGTGAAGTTAAACCAAATTGGGGTGCACGTTCAGCCTGTTGATGAATAAACTGTTGCAAATCCTCATCATTTTCGAAATCACTTCCGGACACACAGATGTTTTTAGTTTCACAGTGTTTGATAAAAGGCTTTTCTAATCGTTCGGCAATTCGATCCACTACGACTTCAGCCATCTGTCGGTAACCCGTTAACTTTCCGCCAGCAATTGTTAGCAGCCCAGGTGCCGTTTCCCACACTTCATCTTTTCTTGAAATTTCAGAAGCATCCTTGCCTTCTTGAGCAATCAGTGGACGTATTCCAGCCCATGTGGATTCTACATGATGACGTTGCAGGTGAACACTCGGGAAAATTTGATGAACTGCCTTAATAATATAATTAATATCTTCTTCTGTGGCTACAGGGTTCTGTTTATCATCTGAGTAAAATGTGTCCGTCGTTCCGATGTACGTCTTATTCTCTCGTGGAATTGCAAATAGCATTCGACCGTCTGAGTTATCAAAATAGATTGCTTGTTGGAGTGGGAATATGGATTGATCAACAACGATATGAACGCCTTTCGTAATATGCAATTGTTTCTTGTGTTGGCTACTAACCTTTTTCTGTAATTCATCAACCCATGGACCGGAAGCGTTGATGACCATTGAAGCCTTAACCGAAAACCGTTCGCCCGTCTGTTGATCACTTAAGACAGCTCCCACAATATGTTTGTTTTCAAAATTGAATTGTTCACATTTCATATAATTTAAACAAAGAGCACCTTTTTCTGATGCTTTCTTTAACACTTCAATCGTCAAGCGCGCGTCATCAGTTTGATATTCTACATAATGTCCGCCGCCTTTTAAATTTTCTTTCTTCAACAATGGTTCAAGTTCAGCTGTTTCTTTTTTTGTTAGCATTTCACGACGTTCTGCATGCTTAACCCCTGCCAGTAAATCGTAAACGAGAAGGCCAACCGAAGTAGAATATTTGCCATACGTTCCTTTTTTATAGATCGGCAATAACATCGGCCTGGATTTCGTAATATTACGCGAATTGCGGAAAACGATTTCCCGTTCTTTCCCCGTTTCCGCCACGATCTTTACTTCAAATTGTTTTAAATAACGTAAACCGCCATGTATCAATTTTGTTGAGCGACTAGAAGTGCCTGCAGCGAAATCCTGCATATCAACTAGGGCAACCGAAAATCCTCTTGCAGCCGCATCTAATGCGATACCCGCCCCTGTAATCCCTCCACCGACAACTAATACATCGAATGATAAGTTTTTCAGGTTCTGAATTCTGCTTGATCTCTCTAATGTTGAAAACATAAAATCGCTCCTCTCTGACTTGCTTTGTTACATCACTCGTTTAAACATCTTCTCTAATTCATAAGTTGTAAAGTGGATTAACACAGGACGACCGTGTGGACATGTGTACGGATTGCGACAAGCACCAAGATCCGTGAGCAAACGTTCCATGTCTTCTTGTCTCAAATAGTAATTTGCCTTAATAGATTTTTTACAACTCATCATGATAGCACTTTCTTCGCGTAATTTCTCAACATCCACTTTTCGTTTCTCAAGCACTTGTTCAATCATTTCTTCAATGATTGAAGTAGCCTGTCCTTCAGGAAACCAAGAAGGATATTCTTTTACTGTATATGTGGCAGGACCAAATGATTCTAAAAACACACCGACTTCTTCCAGTGCGCTTTTGCATTCCTCAATCTTCACTTGTTCATCAGCAGAGTAATGAAAGACGAGCGGCAAAAGTAATTGCTGGCGCTCACCTGAATCTACTTGACCAAGCTTCACCTTAAAATATTCATATTTGATTCTCTCTTGGGCTGCGTGCTGATCGATTAAATAAAACCCATCCTCATTTTGCGCAACAATATACGTTCCGTGAACTTGTCCTATAGGCACAATGGACGGAAAATGGTTTCCTTCTTGCTGCTCTTGTTCATACACAACAGGCTCTTCCGGTATAGATTCATCCCGCTGCTCAAAAATAGCTTCTGGAAATACCGATGTTGTCAGCTCTGTTTCAGGTTCTTCCACGGGCATAATGGTCGGTGAAACTTCTAGACCACCTAATGGAACGCTCACTTCTGGACGGCGATAAGAAGGTGTCCAAATAGATTGCTGTTCAGAATCCCTTTTTATTGGCTTCTCTTTCTTTACCGCGTCAGGGATTATGGTGACTCCTTGAATCGCTTCTTTGATTGCATTTTTTATAAGAGAAAGTAATTCGCCTTCTTTACTAATACGGATATGGCGCTTTGCTGGGTGAACGTTAACATCCGTCAAAATAGGATCGGCTGTAATATCAATGACCGCAATTGGAAATCTTCCAATTGGTAAGTACGTATGCATCGCATCTATTGCTGCTTGCGTCCCCGCATAGCTTTTAATCCATCGCCCATTCATTAGAAGTGAAATATAGTTTTTCGAAGCACGTGTCATTTCGGGAAGTGTAATAAACCCCTTCACCTTGAAATCAGCATCCTCTTTTTGAAATGGAATCATTTTACGCGCAACTCCAACACCGTATATATCTGATAATACCCGTAATAAATCTCCTGAACCTGATGTTCTGAGAATTTTATGCTGATCGTGCGTTAATGAGAAGGATATGTCAGGGTGACTCAGTGCTAATCGGTTTAATAAGTCAATGGTATGTCCCAGTTCCGTTTGAATTGTTTTCATATATTTTAAGCGTGCTGGTGTATTGAAGAATAGATGTTGTATGAGAAAATCTGTACCTTTTCTTAAAGCACCTGCTTCATATTTCAGTACTTTCCCACCTTCAATCTCTACTACAGCACCATCTTCACCATTCGATGTCCATAATGAAACTTTCGACACAGCCGCAATACTCGCTAATGCTTCTCCGCGAAATCCAAGGGTACGGATACGAAATAGATCATGTTCATTGGATATTTTACTAGTAGCATGCCGTTCAAAACAGCGGATAGCATCGTCTTCAGACATACCGTTACCGTTATCGGTTACGCGAATAGAAGAGAGTCCCGCTTCTACTAGAGATACTTCTATTTTTGTACTCTGCGCATCAATCGCATTCTCCACTAGTTCTTTGACGATTGAAGAAGGCCGCTCCACTACTTCTCCCGCTGCGATTTTATTGGCTAGGGTGTCATCCATAATGTGAATTTGATTCATCCCATTCACTCCTTCTTGTCTTACATCAAACGTTCTTTCCATTCCATTAATTTTTGCATCGTTTGCATGGGTGTCATGTTCATCAAATCTATCGCTTCTATCTCTTCAAGCAACGTTTGTGTTTCTGGTGAAAAAATCGGTTCGCTAGTGGTATCAAAGAAAGCCAGTTGCTCCGATACAGAAGAAGCCCCTTTAGTTGTACTGTCTTCTTCAAAACGCTGTAGCAATGTTTTCGCACGTCCGACTACATCTGCAGGGAGACCTGCAAGTTCAGCTACATGGATTCCGTAGCTTCGATCGGCTGCACCTGGTAATACTTTGTGTAAGAACACAACTTTACCATTTTGCTCTTTGGCTGCAACATGAACATTCAGCAAGCGATCCAACACATCTTCTAATTGGGTCAATTCATGATAATGCGTAGAAAACAGTGTATTGGCACCAATTTCTTCGTGGATATATTCCATCATTGCTTGTGCAAGTGCCATCCCATCATATGTTGAAGTGCCGCGTCCGATCTCGTCAAACAATAACAAGCTGTGAGACGACGCATGTGCAAGTGCATATTGAGACTCCATCATTTCCATCATAAATGTACTTTGGCCAGACGCTACATCATCTGCTGCCCCAATCCTCGTGAAAATTTGATCTGTAATAGGCAATACAGCCTTTTCACAAGGTACGAAACAACCGATTTGCGCCATCACTACAGTCAGTGCTACTTGGCGCATATATGTACTCTTACCGGACATATTTGGACCTGTTATGAGCAGCATATTTTCATCTTCAGCAAGCGTGCAGGAATTTGGAATATATAGAGAATGATTCATCATTTTCTCTACGACAGGATGCCGGCCATTTTGTATATCGACTGCTTTCCCTGCATGGAATTCGGGTCGAACGTATTGATTTTTCTCCGACACTTTCGCAAATGCTAGAAGTACATCCAGTTCACTGATGACAGCAGCCAGTTGTTGAATTCTTTGTACGTCTCCTTTTACTTGTTCACGAATGGATTGGAACAATTCAAGTTCTAATGTCTGGCTGTCTGCTTCCGCATTTAGAATTAGCTCTTCTTTTTCTTTTAACTCTGTTGTTATATATCGCTCCGCATTGGCGAGTGTCTGCTTGCGTTCATAGCGTGACAGATCAGCTAAATGAATATTGGATTTTGTAATCTCAATATAATAACCAAATATACGATTATAGCCAATTTTCAACGTTTTAATCCCCGTCAGCTGCCGTTCTTTTTGCTCGAGCTGCGCTAACCAATTCTTTCCGTTACGTGACGCATCCCGAAGCTCATCCAATTTCTCATGATAGCCGTCTAGTATTAATCCACCATCTTTGGCTGATATAGGTGGGTTAACTGCGATTGCATCCGTTAGTAATTGAAAAGTTTCTCGACACGGGTCCATTTTCTCAGCAAACTGTTGCAACATTGGACGTTTAGATTCCTTCAGTAATTGTTTAAGTTTCGGTATATGGGACAATGAATTCCTTAACTGCGCCAAGTCACGAGCGCTCGCACTGCCCATAGAGATTCTTCCAGCAAGTCGTTCCACATCATAGACGTCATGTAATTCTTCCAGTAGTTCTTCACGTAAGAAATATTCATCAATTAAGTTATTTACAGTTTCCAGACGATTTTCAATCGCCTGACGCTGAGCTAGCGGCTGGTGAATCCACATGCGTAATTTTCTTGCCCCCATCGCCGTAACGGTTTCATCCAATACCCAGAACAATGTACCTTCTTTTTTTCCAGAACGAATGGTTTGTACAAGTTCTAAATTCCGCATTGAGTTCGCATCGATCGATAGTTTTGTATTTTTCTCTATATAGATAAAAGGACGAATGTGACCGAAAACCATTTTCTGCATACGCAACAGATACGATTGTAATTTGCGACAAGCTTCTTGTAGTTCTACCGGCAAATGTTCATATGTGTCGTGACCAATCGATCCCGAATGCTCTGTGTCTTCAATCGAAAGCATAATTTCCCGACTTTCGAACAGTTCTGCGAAAATGACATGAAGTTGCTCATCTACAATAATCTCCTTCATGCCAAGAGCTTCGATTTCAGCAAGCAGTGTACGCTCACTTCCTTCTATCAGTTCTACTTTTCCTTCGCCTGTACCCACATCTAGATAAGCTAATGCATAACATTGATTACCGAGACTATCGACGGCACCGATAAAATGATTGGCTTCTGTGTCAATCGTTTTACCTTCTGTTAATGTGCCAGGTGTAATCACTTTGACTACTTCACGTTTAACAATTCCTTTTACCGATCGCGGGTCTTCCATTTGCTCGCATATCGCTACTTTATGACCTTTATGAATTAATGTTTCAATATATCCTGTGGCGGAGTGATACGGAATACCGCACATTGGTATACGATCACGTGCGCCTGAGTCCCTACTCGTTAATGTGATTTCTAATAATGCAGATGCGTTAACAGCATCCTCAAAAAACATTTCATAGAAATCTCCCAAACGAAAGAATAAAAACGCGTCCGTATATTGCTCTTTAATTTTCAAATATTGTTGCATCATTGGTGTATGTTCAGACATGGTAAACCCTCTTTTTCTCGCTCATTTTCTATACATTATACCAAACCCCCTTTGAGTTAACGAATCAAAAGGGGCTGAGGTATTTTAAAATGTAGAAGGGATGTAATGAATTGAATACAAACTACTTTAAAAACAACAAAAAACCATCTCGGTTGTTAACGGCCCGAGATAGTTTTCAATCTTGAAAATCAGTATTCTGTTATTAAAATAAAAAATTGGCCGAACAGCTCCAAATAAAGTAAGCTACCAACTTTAATGACATATGATTGTGCTGTCTATACTGCAGAAATCACTGTGAACGGAACAGCAAGTGTTACTACATAATAAGGGGCTACCGGTTTCAAAAACATTTTGACTAGGCGATACTCTCCTGGCATGAGGGTCACACCTATTATTTCCACGGAAAACAATTGATGAATCACTTTTGCCGGTGCAATTAAACGACCCAAATTAGTGAACTGTGGATTTTCATAAAACACAAAATCTGAATGTGCCAACGTATACCATTCGTTATTTTTCAGTATTTCTATATGATAGTATTCGCCATATTCATAACTAATTTGGCTATCATTTCTTAATGTCGTGTGGAATATCGGCATACCTTCTTTATATTGTTGTGCCGAAATCGATAGCGTCAGACCACTTCTACTTGCCCCTAATTCTTGTTCAGGAGAAGGAGCCGAAAGAGTTTGCATATCATTTCCTTTGCTACATGCTGACAGTATCATTAGAAGTGCTGGAATTATAAACCATTTTATTTTCACCATAGGATCTCCTCCTATCCTAAGGCTACACCCATTACCGCAAAGTAAACTTGATACAGATCATTTTTATTAACGTATAGCAAATAAAAAAAGCCGGTGAAACTCCCGGCTTTAAAATGGTGAATCTTTACGCTGAGGCGGTTGATGCGGTCTCTCTTTATTCGGAACCTCTTTATTCTTTTTATCTTCCATCACAATAGAAGAAGATTCAGCTTCTAGTATTGGCCATTCTTCATCGTACGGATGTGGATGAATCGTTACAGATACTTTTGTTTCACCAATCATCTCAACCAATAACTCTCTTTCAATCGAAATCGAGAAGTTTTGTCCGCATTCAGAAATACTAGCTTCTGTACAATTCGGATGCTGTAATACTGTGACAATCGTTTCCTCTTTTGCTGATGTCGGCTCATCGCGATAATGCAATGCAATCTTATCTTTATAAGGAATCGATTCAGTAAAGACGGAAGTTTTAGAATGATCATGGTGTGAGTACCAAACATTCACATCAAAACTACCGGTCACTTCCACGTACTTACCAACTTTCTTTGCTTGTTGCGTGTGATTGATCACCCAACAGCCCAATATACTTGAAGGACGATTAGGTGGCTTCAGCATCTCAGTAGACTCTGATCGATGCTTCCCTTTGGCAATAACAGCTTTAGTCACAATTTGTCTTAAGTTTTTCAGTTTTCTTCCTCCTTCTTTGGCTTCTATCCATCCTATGCAACAGCAGCCCAGAAATTGAAAAAAATCGGCAAGGAATTTTCTCCTTAGCCGATTTATTATTTAAGACAATGATTTTTTCTGTGTATTTTCTACGTATGAACCTGTTTCACCACGTAAAAGGTCGCCGCCAGTAGACTCGATAATTTCATCCGTTACACTGTTCGCAATCGTATTAGATACCAATTGTAGTAAATCATTCACTTCATCTTGAGACTGTTTGAACTCTTGTACCAATGGAATCGCATCGATTTCAGCTTGGACTTGATCAATTTTCTTCTCAATTGCTTTTAAAGCGCGTTCTTTTTCATAGTTTTGGAAATTTACTGCCTGCGTTTGAAGTGATTTCATACTAGCGATTTTTTCACGTACTTTTTGATTTTCATTAATTTGTGCTTCTGCACGTTTATAAAACTCGACTTCTTCTGTATTTGCCAACATATGTGCCAAATCGCGTGCTTTTTGTATGATTTCGTCTTTTGTAAATTTCTTCTCCATTATCCTATCACCTTTTCTTTCTGGACTACTCCGATGAATTCACCATTGAGCGACCATGATTTTGCTTCTACTATTTGCACTTCTACGATCTCACCGATTACAGAACGTGGGGCTACAAAATTAACCAACTTACTTTTTTCTGTATAGCCCGCTAGTACGTCAGGATTCCTTTTACTTTCTCCTTCAACCAGCACTTTGACAATTTGTCCCTCATATGGCTTCATAGCCTCTGCAGACATATCGTTCACTAGTTTAAGAAGTCGTTGCAAACGTTCCTTCTTCACTTCCATTGGTATATTATCTTGCATCTTTGCAGCTGGTGTTCCTTCACGGGGTGAGTAAATATACGTGAACGCCATATCAAAACCAACTTCGCGATAGAGGGACATTGTTTCTTGAAATTGTTCTTCGGTTTCATTTGGGAATCCCACAATAATATCCGTCGTGAGCGATAGATTAGGAATTGCGGTTCTAATCTTATCGACTAGTTCCAAATAGCTTTCCCGAGTATATTTACGAGCCATAATCTTTAGCATATCAGATGACCCCGATTGTACTGGCAAATGAATATGGTCAACTAAATTTCCGCCTTTTGCAAGAACTTCGATTAAATGATCATCGAAGTCACGAGGATGACTCGTCGTGAAACGAATTCTTGGGATATCAATCAACCGCAATTCATCCATCAAATCACCTAATCGATAGGTGATATCATCAAAATCTTTACCGTATGCATTGACGTTTTGACCAAGCAAAGTGACTTCTTTATATCCTTCAGCAGCCAACTGACGAACTTCTTGAATGATGTCTGACGGTCGTCTGCTACGTTCTTTACCACGCGTATACGGTACGATACAGTACGTACAGAACTTATCGCAGCCATACATAATATTAACCCAAGCTTTGATTTTTCCATTACGCACTTTAGGCAAGTCCTCGATCACGTCGCCCTCTTTTGACCACACTTCAATAACCATCTCTTTAGACATGTATGCTTCATGTAAAATGTTCGGTAGGCGATGAATATTATGTGTACCAAAAATCATATCTACTTGATCATACGTTTTTAAAATTTTATTTACAACGGATTCTTCTTGTGACATACAACCACATACACCGATCAGTAAATCTGGGTTTGTCAGTTTAAGTGGTTTGTAGTGGCCCAATTCTCCAAATACTTTATTTTCTGCATTTTCACGGATTGCACATGTGTTTAGTAATATGACATCTGCTTCTTTTACATTGTCAGTTGCATTATAACCTAACGCCATTAAAATGCCTGCAATCACTTCCGTATCGTGTTCATTCATTTGACAGCCAAAAGTACGTATGAAGAATTTACGGCCTTGTCCCATTCCTTTAAAGCGTTGATCTATTTGAAAGTTATCGTGATATTCCACTTCTTCTTTCCCGCGTTTTTTTGCGTCTTTCAGAGAAGGCCCGCTGTAGACAGACTCGAAATATTTGCTATAGTCTTTTTCTGTGATGTTTGATTTCGATTTGTTTTCTGCTACGAGTCCAGCTTGCAAGCGCTGTTCTTCATTCATTGCAGTAGCCCCTTTCTATTACTTATCGGGAAATAAGCATACATGATGTTATTATACTGAAGTTTTGATTGATATGACAGCAAACGGTTAAATTGTCGCTGGTTTGTCATGAAAAAGGAGATGCAATGAATATATCAGAGCATCTTTTTGCTTGATGGTGGGCATTTGAAAGTAATAAGGAAAAAGAGAGTGAGTTTTTTAATGCGAGGGGGTAGAAGCTCCAGTTGGCGGACGCTTTCCCATGGGCCTGCGGGAAGAGCCGTAACGAAGAACGGCTTTTGCGAGTAAAAGCGCAGTGTTAGGAGCTTGTCTTTGCATTCAATCCCCTACTATCTGCCACCAGACAACAATTATATTATTTCATAAAAAAAAGAGCTATCTTCAGTTGTCATTTAAACTAATGACGACTTGGACAGCTCTTTTTTATATTCTACTTACGTTCCTTTTTTTCGACGAGAAGTTTGAGTGCAGTCCTAGCTTCCCCGTTGATTTCGATATCGGTGAAAGCAGGCGCGCAAATTAGGTCGCCTCCACTTGGTGCTACGAATCCTCTAGCGATTGCAATTGCTTTTACTGCTTGATTTAATGCTCCAGCTCCGACCGCCTGTATCTCGGCAAAGCCTTGTTCACGAATAACCGCAACTAATGCTCCTGCTACTGAGTTCGGATTTGAGCGAGAAGATACTTTCAAGGGACTCACGATATTTCCTCCTTATTTTGCAATGTCTATGGAACGCGTATATTCCATACAACATCCTATGATTGGTAAGGAGGATTTAGACACTTGGAAAATTAGTTTTTAAACGGATGATCTTCGTTAATCCTAATACGCTCAATTTTGAGAGCTTTACCAGTTTTATCATCCAATTCTACGAACATTCCGTTAAGCTGTGGTCTTCCACTTTTCGGTACTTCAAATCGAGTAGGCAAGTTCGTATAGAAACGATACAATACATCTTCTTTTTTCATTCCTAATATCTCATCGTATGGACCCGTCATGCCTGCGTCAGTTAAATATGCTGTTCCTCCTGGAAGGATTCGCTCATCGGCGGTTTGCACATGTGTATGTGTTCCGACAACGACTGATGCTTTGCCGTCCAGATGCCAGCCCATCGCAATTTTTTCACTTGTTGCTTCTGCGTGAAAATCTACAAAAACGAGTGGAGATGTTTGCAAAGCTTCTTCTAGTAGTTCATCCGCTTTGGCGAATGGATCATCGTGTGGTGGTAAGAATGTTCGACCATGTAAGTTGATAACTGATAAAGTAACACCATTCTTTGTAATGGACGTCATGCCTTTACCAGGAGCTTGATCAGAAAAATTCGCAGGTCGAATCAAGTAATCCACTTCATCTATAAAATCATAAATTTCACGTTGATCCCATGTATGATTACCCATTGTGATGACATCTACTCCAGCATGTAATAAATCATGATAAATTGATTTTGTAATCCCTCTGCCTGAAGCTGCATTTTCTCCATTTGCTATAATGACATCGGCTTGATATTTACGTTTTAAACGTGATAAGTAATCAATTACCATTTCTCTTCCCATAGATCCAACGATATCTCCAATAAAAATTACTTTCATCTGTAACAACCTCTTTCCAAAATGAAAACAGCTTCCAAACGAACCGGAAGCTGTTTTGTGTTAGGTATTATTTTGCATATTCTACTGCACGGGTCTCCCGTATGACCGTCACTTTAATATGCCCTGGATAGTTTAATTCTTCTTCGATTTGTTTTCGTATATCACGTGCTAAGCGATGTGCGGTAATATCATCGATCTGTTCGGGGCGGACAATGATACGCACTTCCCGTCCTGCCTGAATGGCAAATGACTTCTCCACACCTTCATATGATTCCGAAATTTCTTCGAGTTTTTGCAAACGTTTTATATAGTTTTCTAATGTTTCACTTCGTGCACCTGGTCTTGCTGCAGATAATGCATCCGCTGCTGCGACTAGCACTGCGATAACAGATGTTGCTTCTTCGTCACCGTGGTGAGAAGCAATACTATTGATGACAACCGGATGTTCTTTATACTTCACTGCAAGCTCTTTACCGATCTGCACGTGACTTCCTTCTACTTCATGATCGATAGCTTTACCGATATCGTGAAGTAAACCGGCCCGTCTAGCAAGTGTAACATCTTCACCCAACTCAGCTGCAAGCAAGCCTGTTAAGTATGCTACTTCAATGGAGTGCTTCAAAACATTTTGTCCGTAACTTGTACGGAAGTGTAGACGACCCAAAATTTTGATCATATCCGGATGTAAATTATGAACACCCACATCGAATGTAGTTTGTTCTCCTTTTTCGCGAATCAGCTCGTCCACTTCTCTTCTAGACTTGTCGACCATCTCTTCGATACGTGCAGGGTGGATACGGCCATCCTGAACTAATTTCTCAAGAGCTAATCTTGCTGTCTCTCTACGAACCGGATCAAAACCAGATAGGATAACTGCTTCTGGCGTATCGTCAATAATCAAATCAATACCCGTAAGTGTTTCGAGTGTACGAATATTTCGCCCTTCACGACCAATGATGCGACCTTTCATTTCATCATTCGGTAAATTAACGACGGAGACTGTTGTTTCTGCCACATGATCTGCTGCAAATCGTTGCAGTGCCAATGAAAGGATTTCCCGTGCTTTACGCTCGGATTCCTCTTTAGCCCGTTGCTCGGATTCTTTCGTCATGACTGCAATATCCGTAGAAAGCTCTTCTTCTACATCTTCCAAGATGACGCGTTTTGCTTCATCTCTTGTTAAGGAAGAGATTCTTTCCAGTTCGGTCTTCTGTGTAGTAACAAGTTCTTCCGCTTTGCGTTCCATCTCTTCAATATGCTGTTGTCTTTCTAATAGCGCATCTTCTTTGCGCTCTAGACCTGCTTCTCTTTTATTGAGCGCATCATCCTTGCGATCAAGGTTTTCTTCACGCTGTAAGAGACGGTTTTCTTGTTTCTGTAATTCCGTCCTTCTCTCACGGACTTCTGTTTCTGCTTCAATCCGCAGTTCGTGAGTTTCATCTTTCGCTTCTAACAGTGCCTCTTTCTTCACTGACTCCGCTTCACGCTTCGCCTCTTCGACGAGTTGGTTGGCAGTATGCTTGGCACCAGTCACTTTTGAATCATTCACATTCTTCAATATAAAAAAGCTAACAACTGCACCGACGATGAGACTTAGCAAAACGGAGATGAGTATTTCAATACCCATTGAGGTCACCTCCTCCTGCTTATTCTTTTCTTTTCAGTCGGCTCGTATAATCAATTTTGCCATGGCGGTTATATTCACGTTACTTGTTACCAGGGTTTCCTGGTAATGTCCCGACGATCTGTGAAAACGCCGAAGGCCTAACTTAATCCAACGGGTAGTAGAAACCCTGCTGTTTCGGGACTAATTTTTATTGTTGTCACTACTTTTTACTTATCTTTTTATTTTGCTGAATTAAGTTAAATCAACATACTGCCAAAAACAATTGATTGGTTTGTTAAATATAGGACGTATATAATACGCCACTTTAATTGTATAGTTGTATTTTTATTGTGTCAAGGAATGATGGAGGAAAAATGATCCTACAGTCGCTTTTGTATTGTTTAACTGAGTCTTTCCACTTTCATTTCCCTTGATTCATTTAAATGACCATTAATTTTCCCGGAAAGCAGAAAATATGTAAAACAAGTAGATGGTGATTATATACGTCGAACCTAGAATTTAATGTGCTTTGTAGTGCGTTGGTTTTATAAAAGAATTAGTTTATCTTATGTAGTTCTATATAAAATTGCATTGGTTCAACTTCATAAAAAAACCGCCAATAGAAATTGGCGGTTTACATGCATAACTTACTTCTCTTCTGGTAGAGATAGTAAGTCATCAAGCTCATCTTCATCATCACCGTGCGCTGCAATCACATAGTTTGTAGCATTTAAACCATATGATTCACGAATCTTCCCTGCAATTTCATCACGCATTTTTAGATTTTCTTTCAAGAATTGTTTCGCGTTTTCACGGCCTTGTCCCAAACGCTCACCTTCATAAGAATACCAAGCACCGCTTTTTAGTACTACTTCCAATTCTGAACCTAGATCTAGAATTTCACCTTCTTTTGAAATTCCTTCACCATACATAATATCTACTTCTGCCGTACGGAATGGAGGTGCGACTTTGTTTTTCACAACACGGATTCTTGTCTTATTACCCATAATATCATTACCTTGTTTAATTGCTTCGCCTCTACGAACTTCAAGACGAACGGAAGCATAGAACTTCAGTGCACGTCCACCCGGTGTTACTTCAGGGTTACCGAACATCACGCCTACTTTTTCACGAATCTGGTTGATGAATACTGCAATCGTATTTGATTTATTAATTGCACCAGAAAGTTTGCGCAAGGCTTGTGACATTAAACGAGCTTGCAAACCAACGTGTGCGTCACCCATTTCACCTTCAATTTCAGCTTTAGGTACAAGAGCAGCTACTGAGTCCACTACGACGATATCTACTGCACCTGAACGTACAAGAGCTTCTGCGATTTCCAAAGCTTGCTCGCCTGTGTCGGGTTGAGATAATAATAATTCATCGATGTTAACTCCTAGCTTTTGTGCATAGACAGGGTCTAACGCATGTTCCGCGTCAATAAATGCCGCTGTACCGCCACTTGCTTGTACTTCTGCAATTGCGTGCAAAGATACAGTTGTTTTACCTGAGCTCTCTGGGCCATATATCTCAATTACTCGTCCGCGTGGATATCCACCTATTCCTAAGGCCGCATCCAGTGCTAATGAACCTGATGATGATGTATCGATTTGAAGATCTGTCTTTTCACCCATTTTCATGACAGAACCTTTACCAAATTGTTTCTCTATTTGTTTTAACGCCATATCTAAAGCCGCTTTACGATTGCTCAATTACAATTCCTCCTCAAACTCTTTTTCTACTCTTATTATACCTTTTTTCAATACAATACACAAGAATTAAACGAACGGGTATTCGATAAATTAATAAAAGGAATTGAAAAAAAGATACAAAATACTAGGATGAATTGAATTTTGGTAGCTAAATCGACTTGGAAATTCAATACTTCAATTCTTTTTTCTCTCTCATCATCTGAATTAAATAATGTAATGCGAACTGTACAGAACGCATACGGTTCGTATTACGTGAACCTGATAATTGAAGCTTGTAAGATGCCGTCTTCATTCCTTCTATTGCAATGCCGATCCAAACGGTACCTGGTGGCTGACCATCATGTGGTTCAGGACCAGCTGCACCTGTCAGACTAATTCCAATAGTAGTTGAACATCTCTCCTTGATACTTTCGGCCATTGCTTCTGCACATTCGGAACTAACCACGCCGTGAAAATCAAGCAACGACGACAAGATACCCAATTGCTCGATTTTCATCTCTTTATTGTAAACTACAACGCCGCCTTTTAGCGCATTTCCAATTCCCGGTTGTGAACCAAGTTCCGCCATAAACATCCCCGAAGTCAAACTCTCCGCTGCTGAAATTGACCAGTCATTTTGCAGCAATAATTCAGTTGTTTTGGAAGCCAGTGTATCATCATCTACACCATAGATAAACTCCCCTACAATAGCACGGATTTCCTGCTCTACAGGTGAAATCAATTTTTGAGCTTCTTCTTCCGTTTTGGCTTTTGCAGTAATACGCAACTTAACCATTCCTGGTGAAGCGAGCGGTGCGATGGTAGGGTTTGTCTGTTTTTCTAATAAAGACTGGAGACGCACTTCCAATTCAGACTCACCAATTCCTTGCAATTTCAATACTTTAGAGGATATTATGTCCTGTTTACCGTACACACCAAGTAAGTACGGAATCGCTTCATGTTCAAACATAGGTTCCATTTCGTGAGGTGGTCCAGGTAACAAAATATACTGCTTATCTGCCTTGCCAATAGCAATACCCGGAGCCATACCATTACGATTCGGCAATACCGTAGATCCTTTTAAAACGAGAGCCTGCTGCTTATTATTTTCTGTCATTACTTTCCCGACATGATCGAAATATTCTTCAATAGTTTTCATCGCTTCTTCGTTAGATACCAGTTCACAACCTAATTCATGTGCAATAGTTTGTTTCGTGAGATCATCTTTAGTCGGACCTAACCCTCCACTAAATATGAGGATATCTGCACGTTGTTGCGCCAGTTTGATCGACTGGGACAAGCGTTCAGGATTATCTCCTACTACGGTATGATAATATACATCAATTCCAGCCTCAGCCAATCTTCCTGATATGAATCGTGCGTTGGTATTCGTGATTTGTCCCAATAGAAGCTCTGTTCCTACTGCAATTATTTCTGCTTTCATGAATACATTACTCTCCTCACATTGACTCGACTAAAATTTTACGATTTTTAACGAAGTAATCTACACCTGACCATACAGTAAATACTAATGCAATATACAACATGATAGTTCCGAACGGAATGCCCAGTGCTTCGAAGAAAATGTTATGCAATAAAAGAAAAGAAATTGCCAATAGTTGCGCCACTGTTTTTATTTTACCTAACTGGTTGGCAGCTACTACTTCCCCGCCACCTGCTAAAATCAAACGTAATCCTGTTACCGCAAATTCTCTACTGATAATAATGATGACAATCCATGCAGGGGCTGTGCCCATTTCCACTAATAAAATAAAAGCGGCTGAGACCAGTAATTTATCTGCCAATGGATCCAAAAACTTACCCATATTAGTTACTAAGTTGTTTTTTCTGGCTAAGTATCCATCTAACCAGTCAGTTGTCGACGCTACGATGAAGATAATTGCGCCTACCAAATGTTCGACAGGCATTTCTACTCCCCCGAGACGAATCATTCCCCAGCCAAAATCAACTGCAAGAAACAGGATGAAAATAGGAATCATAAAGACCCTGGAGAGCGTAATTTTATTTGGTAAATTCATTACATGTCCACCTTTCTAACGATTAAGTCCATTTATTAACAATAAAATAGTCACCCCTTGAGATGACTATTTTTCTATGGCTTTTTTAATACGATGTTTTGTGGAACGAGATCTGTTGGATAATCTACTCGCTGACCGTTAACTGTCAGTTCTGCGTTTTCATAATTCCCAACACGGATTCTCAAACTTTCTGCATCGTTTGCTTCAATTTCAATTGTTTCGCCTTCTTGTAATACACGGGCACCAGCTGGTTGTGGCATTCGTTCTTCTCCATTTTGATCCGTTACTGAAATCCAAGAATTACCCGTAGTCTTAATGACTAATTTGATAGTTTCAGAATCAGACAATTTGTATATAGACGTTTCTCCCGAAGTGGAAGCGTGTTCGAACGGTTGTTTTGGTTTTTCGATTTCAACAGGATCTGTTTGTGGATCCGTTACCACATTTGAATTCGACCCCAATGAGTCACCATCCATCGCTGGATCTGCTGCTTTGTCTTTTAACAATGTATAAACAATAACAAAAATCATAATGATAAATAGTGCAACAATAATTTTCGGCATTGCCTCTTTTAATGTGTTATTCTGTTTCGAACCTGCACTACGTTGCATAGTTGCTGGCACAACTTTCTCTTGCTCTTCTTGTACAGCAGTTTCATACTCGTCTTGATAAAGAGTCAGTATTTCCTCTGCATTCAAGTCCACCGATTCTGCATACTGTTTAATAAAAACCCGAACGTAGAAAGCCCCTGGAATGACTTGAAATTCTTCATTTTCAATTGCTAACAGATAACGCTGTTGAATTTTCGTACTGTCTTGCAAATCTTCCAGCGTCAATCCTTTTGATATTCTCGCTTCTTTCAAACGAGCACCTATTCCGATCAAATTCAACACCTACCCAATTCATCTCAAATCAATTAAACATATTAAAGCCGCCCATAGGACTACGGTTAGAAATAGGATCATTCTTTTCCAGAATGTCGTATGTGATTTCCTGATCTACTGTAGTCCGTAACTCTATGATTATATCAAAGTCATCGATTGTATATTCCGATTGCTTCACAAACATATCTGGATGTTCGACAACTTTAATCGTAGGCAAGCCCATAATTTCGCGTACTAATTGCATATGACGTTCATCTGATGTTTTTCGTGTTACGATACCATCTAGTATAAAGATGTTATCATCCGAAAACTCATCTCCCATCATACTCGTTCTAACTGTTTGCTTAATCATTGTGGAGGATAAAAACACCCATTTTTTATTGGCACACACACTTGCCGCCACTACAGATTCTGTTTTACCTACTCTCGGCATTCCTCGAACGCCAATTAGCTTATGGCCATCTTGTTTGAAAATCTCCGCCAAAAAGTCCACTAAAATCCCAAGCTCGCTTCTTATAAATTGGTATGTTCTTCGGTCTTCGGTACCGCGCTGAATATAATGTCCATGACGAACAGCCAATACATCACGTAATTTCGGTTCTCTAATCTTATGGATGACAATCGCATCCATAGTAGAAGCAATCAACTCGAAACGTTTAATTTGTTGATCATGATCAGTGTGGACAAGCATACCGCGGTATCTTCCATCCACCCCGTTGATGGTTACAATATCGACTCGCAACATACCGAGTAATGAAGCAATATCCCCTAGTAATCCAGGGCGATTGACTTGCAACTCATATTCGACATACCATTCTCCCATTCAACACACTCCTTCATAAAACTACTTTTTTCCAGAATGCACAAGGCTGCACTTAGTTCTATAATAGCGGATTGCTAGAGTGATGAAAAGAAAAAAAGAAAAGGACATCACGTATCGTCCCTTTCCCAAGGCCTTAGATATACCAGCCACCATTTATTTGAATAATTTCACCTGTCATATAATCTGCTTTACCACTCAGCATAAATTCCACCATATTCGCTATTTCCTGCGGTGTTCCGACTGACAATAGCGGAATCTGATCCAGTACCATCTGCCGCTCTTCCGCAGTAAACTCCTGATTCATACGGGTATCGATCCATCCTGGTGCAATCGCATTCACTCGTATACCAGAATATGCAGCTTCCTTCGCATACGCTTTAACAAAGGCATGCTGTGCACCCTTAACTGCGGAATACATTACTTCGCCAGCTGCACCTGCACTTCCCCAAATTGAGCCAATAAACGTAATATAGGAAACTTCATGCTTACGCAGTTTTTCGGATAACAACGCGATTAATCGTGCTGGATTCTGCATATGAACTTGCCACAATTCCAGCATATCCATTTCGCTCGTATCTGATAATAATTTTACGACAGCTTGACCATTAGCTACAACGATCGCTTGAATGCTTAGAATGCTCGCTGCCAGTTTTTCAGCGGCTTCAGCCTCTCTGAAGTCAGCTTGCACACTGCGAAATTGCTGATCCGGATATGTCTCTTCCAGCTCTGTTCTCAATACATCCACCTGATGTTTTCTTGTATTATAATGTAAATACAAAGACCAACCCGCTTCTGCCAGTTGCTTACAAATTACTTCCCCTATGCCGCCAGATGCTCCTAAAACGAGTGCAAATCTTGACTGGTTCATTGAGTCTTAGGTGGTAATACTTTGAAAATTGTATAGCTACTGTCATCAGAGAACGTGGCAAATGCCTTTTTTAACTTATCCATTGATAGTTTTTCTAAAGTTGGTACCACATCGAATAAATTCATATTATTAAATTCATATCGTGTATATTGATTCGCGATGAATTCAATGGAGTTTAAAGAGCGCATAAATTGCCCGATTTTCTTTCTACGCATTCTATCCAAATCTTCTTCTTGCACTGGCCAATTTGTTTTTGCATCTTTAATGGTATGACGAATTAATTCTTCCAAGCGCTCCGGCTCATCTGTATCGGAACCAACCATTGCAAAACCATATCCTTCTTCCAAAGAGAATTCATATGAAAACGATTCATCCACTAAACCTTCCGCGTTTGCTTTTTCATAAAATGCAGATGTACGACCGAATAAACTATCTAGTACGAGGTTTGCTGACAATTCCATTTCAAGCATTTCTTGGCCCTGTAGCTCTGTCTCGGTACATTTCATACCGATATTCAACTTAGGTTTTGAAACATCCATCGTCAAAGTACGTTCAGGCACATCCACTTCTTTCGATTCGGATGGGAATTGGCGTTCGATTGCTTCAGGTTGATCGAATGATTTTTGCGCTTGATCTTCTTTGACAAATGCCATCATTTCCTCGGGTTTTACTGCTCCCACGATAAACAGCAACATATTGGATGGATGATAGAACGTCTCATAGCAAGTGTATAAATGTTCAGCTGTTATGTCCTGAATAGACTCAACGGTACCCGCAATGTCGATTTTCACGGGATGGTTTTCATAAAGGTTTTCAATTGTACCGAAATATAGTCTCCAATCAGGCTGATCGTCGTACATAGTGATTTCCTGGGCAATGATTCCTTTTTCTTTATCGACAGTTTGCTTTGTGAAGTATGGTTGTTGAACGAAGTCAAGTAATACTTTTGTATTTTCTTTTAGTTTATTCGTTGCAGAAAACAGATAAGCAGTTCTACCAAATGTAGTATAAGCATTTGCAGAAGCGCCGTTTAAGCCAAACTTCTGAAATACATCTCCATCTTCCTTTTCAAACATCTTATGCTCAAGGAAATGGGCAATACCATCAGGCACTGTGATAAATTCGTCTTTGCCATGCGGTTTGAACGTACGATCAATAGATCCATACTTTGTTGTGAACGTTACAAATGTTTTAGAAAATCCACGCTTCGGTAGAATAACTACTTTCAAACCATTATCTAATGTTTCAGTGTAGATTTTCTCTTGTAGTTGATCAAAATTTACTTCTTTCATTCGGAAACATCCTCCTTACCTGAAAGCAAATACACAATTTCTAATTGAACTGTATTCGCCATGTCCTTTATATCTTCCAATGTGACGGATTCCCACTTTTCGATAAGTCGATCTGCAGTGAAGTTCTCGTCCAATTCTTTATATTGATCATAAATTTCAATCTGACTACGAGCCGAATCATTTGCGCTCAAAATACTATTTTCAAGAAGAGCGATTGTTTGATTCAGTTCCACTTCTGTACTTTCCCCATTCTGTAGTGAGGTCAGTTGCTCAAGAATTAGTTTTACAGCTTTCTCTTCCAAGTCCGCATCAATACCTGCTGTGACGTAGACTATACCGTAATGCGAAGCAAATGCACTATTCGCATAGTATGCCATGCTTTCTTTTTCCCGCACATTCATGAACAATTTACTGTGAGCGAAGCCACCGAAAATACCGTTTGTTATTTGCATCTTATGATAGTCAGGATGATGGAAAGAAACAGGCGTATGGAATCCAAGATGAAGCTTACCTTGTTTCATATCTTGCTGCTCTCTAATTGTATTCACTGAATCCGACACTTTTACTTCAGGTAAATCCAGTTGCTCTTCTGCATCACGTGCAGTAAACGGTAGGAATTGCTTAATTTGCTCAATAATATATTTTTCATCTACATCTCCTACTACATAAATATCAATCAAATCGTTATTGATCATATCTTCGTATGTAGTATAAAGACTTTCCTTTGTAATTTGAGATACAGCTTCTTCTGTGCCGTAAGCAGAAATAGATGCAGGATGATTAGGTCTCATGATTTCAAGCATGCGCTTCTGAGCGAAGCGCGTTTTGTCGTCATAAATAGAACGAATCCGATCGCGGACATTGCGTTTTTCTCTATCCGTGACATCCGGATCAAATGCTTTATTCGTTACGTTAGGATCGAACACTACAGAACGAATTAATTGCCATAATTGCTTAAAGATATCTTCGCCTGCAAAAAATTCATCGTTTACACACTCTGTATAAAGCGAAACTATATGCTGCGAACTTCTTTTCGAAACGTCAGTAAATAATACCGTACCGTACAACTCGTCCAGTGCTTTGCGCATGGAACTCATTGTTGGATACTGCTTCGTTGAATTTTCCATCACATTCGCCAACACCGTACGTTCAGAAGCTTTCTGCTGATCCAGTGGTGCTTTCCACTTAATTGTCACATTAACCGTTTTGAACTGTTCCGTTTTCCGTATATACAAATGTACGCCATCTTGTAATTTTGTTTTATTGAACATACAAACACCTCGTTTACCTTATTATATGTAATCCTAGTCTCACTATACATTTAAGCCCGCCATTTGGAAAATGATACAACTCTTTCTAGTGCTGATGGTGGCGTTTAGCTGCGACAGACACTGGAAGATGTAAAAATAAAGGCGCCTTTTGCCTTTATCTTTACATCTGAAGTGATCCGAGCAGCTGCCACCATTCAGCCGGATGTTGTTGGTGCTGAGAGCGCTGTTTAGCCTCGACAGGCACTGGAGGACTTAAAAATAAAGGCGTACTTTGCCTTTATCTTAAATCCACATGACTTTTCAGGACATTTAACTAAAAACTTTCTATAACAAACTTAGAAAAGCTATCTGAAGAGTATGCGTCTCCAGATAGCTTTTATAACTTTTATCGATTTCCTTTAACGTACGGCTTACCAAGTGCTTTCGGTGCTTTTGCTTTTCCAAGGAATCCAGCAAGAGCTAGTATAGTCAAGACGTAAGGGAAGATGTGGAAATAAACTGCTGGAATATCAGCTAGTAACTTAATACTTGACGAACTAATCGCAAGTGCCTGGGCAAATCCGAAGAATAACGCGGCTCCCATTGCACCCAGCGGATGCCACTTTCCAAAAATCATTGCAGCTAAAGCCATGAACCCTTGACCATTGATAGTCGCATGCCCAAAATCATTTGTGATGGTCTGTGAATAAACTGCTCCACCAATTCCCGCCAGTCCACCTGAAATAATAACTGCAATATAGCGTATTTTCGTTACTTTAATTCCCATTGTGTCTGCAGCCATAGGATGTTCTCCTACAGATCGCAGACGTAGACCAAACGGTGTTTTGTAAATTACGAACCATGCGATAATTGCAGTAGCAATCGCTATAATAGAAGACCCATATACTAATTTGAAGAACATCGGTCCGATAATCGGAATATCTTCCAAATACGGCACGTTAAATCTAGGAATTTTTTGTTGAATGAAATCTGTTTGTCCTTTACCAAAAATCATTTTCACGGAAAATAATGCAATGGCAAGACCTAACATGTTTATCGCAACACCTGAAACTACCTGATCCGCTCTGAAGGAGATAGAAGCTACTGCATGAAGTGTTGCAAATAGTGCTGAAACAAGCATAGCAACAAGTAATGCGAGCCAAGGTGTCCAAGCGCCAAAGGTATCCGCGAAAAATAGATTGAACAGAATACCGATGAATGCACCCATGATCATAAGACCTTCCAAACCGATATTGATAACACCGGATCGTTCAGAGAAGACACCGCCAATTGCTGTAAAAATAAGAGGGGCTGCTGAAGCAATTGTTATAGGTATGATGAAATATAATACGTCTAACATGTCACTTCGCCTCCTTCTTATTACGTAAACGTATGAGTCCTACACGGATGATGTATCCGCAGGCTACAAAGAAAATAACCAATGCAATAATAATCGAAACGATTTCTACAGGAATTCCTGCCTCATTCGGCATATTATTTGCTCCATATTTCAATGAGCCGAATAACGTTGCACCGAAGATGACACCTAGTGGCGTATTTGCTCCAAGCAAGGCTACGGCAATTCCATCAAAACCGATCCCTGTAAAGCCGCCCATTGAAGACATGTTACCAAACGTACCAAGTGCCTCCATTGCACCACCAAGTCCAGCGAACGCGCCAGAGATGACCATTGCGAGAACAATATTCTTATTAGCGCTCATCCCAGCATAGCGCGCTGCGTGTTCGTTATACCCAACAGACTTCAATTCAAATCCAGTTTTAGTTTTCTCTAAAATGAACCACATGACGATCACCATAGCCAGAGCTACAAATATTCCGTAGTGCAATGTGGAGTAGTCCGTTAGATTAGATAAGAACTCTGACCGGAGTGAGGCTGATTCATGGATACGCTCCAATTTGAATCCACCACCGGAAAGTGTTTTAATTAATGCGTTAACCACATGTAAGGCAACATAGTTCATCATAATAGTGACAATAACTTCATGTACTTTCAATGTAGCTTTTAAAATACCCGGTACTAGTCCCCATAATGCTCCTGCAGCTGCTGCCGCAATGAGCGCGAATGGTAAGTGAATAATTTTGGGAAGTTCAAATGCCATCCCTACGTAAGCCGCAGCAAACCAACCTACGATCAATTGTCCTTCTACTCCAATATTGAAAAGTCCAGTTCTAAATGCGAATGCTACTGCAAGCCCTGCAAGGATGTATGGACTGATCTGACGAATCGTTTCACCTATCGCATAAGAATCACCAAAAATACCATTCCATAATGCAATATAGCCTGTGATTGGATTATAGTCACTGATCAGCATCACGATCGCGCCTACCAAGAGTCCTAAAAAGATCGAAATCACTGGGACCAGTATATTGATCACTCTATTCGACATGATGTTCATCACCATCCTTCGTAGCAGCTAGTACCTTTTTCTCAGCAACATCTTTTGAATGGCCTGCCATCATCAACCCTAATGCTTGTTCCGTAGTTTCTTGCGGAATTACCGTGCCTACAATAGTTCCATCATAAATAACTGCGATTTTATCAGAGACGTTCATGACTTCATCTAATTCAAACGTAATGAGTAAAACCGCTTTTCCACTGTCACGTTGTTCAATCAGACGACGATGAATAAACTCAATTGCACCAACGTCCAAACCACGTGTTGGTAATGCGGCAATCAGTAAGTCTGGATTTCTCAAGACTTCTCTTCCGATGATCAGCTTTTGCTGATTTCCTCCGGATAACGCTCTCGCCAATTCGTGTGTACCTTGAGTCCTTACATCAAATTCCTTGATTAGTTCTTCCGCTTTTTTATTAACAACTTTATAATTCATAATACCGCCTTTAGATAACGGTTCATGATAATACGATTGAAGAGCAGCATTATATGCAACTGAAAAGTCTAATATAAGCCCATGTTTATGACGGTCCTGAGGAATATGTCCAATACCAGTCTCTGTAATTTTTCTTGGCTTTTTATTGGTTACATCTTCTTCATTAATATAAATATTTCCACTTTTCACTTTCGTCAATCCAGTAATTGCTTCGATTAATTCGGATTGACCGTTACCGTCAATGCCGGCAATCCCCACTATTTCACCACGTCGTACAGAAAGGTTAAGGCCTTTTAACTTGGCAACACCTCGGTAGTCATTTACTTGTAGATTTTCTATCTTTAATACTTCTTCAGTCGGATTGGATGGACCTTTTTCCGTTTTAAATGTGACTTGACGTCCTACCATCAACGTCGCCAACTCTTCGGGATTCGTTTCTGATGTGATAACAGTACCGATTCCTTTACCTTTGCGGATGACAGTTACTTTGTCTGAAACGTTCATAATTTCCGCCAATTTATGGGTGATCAAGATGATTGATTTTCCTTCTGCTACAAGTTTTTTCATGATATTCAATAATTCATCAATTTCTTGAGGTGTTAATGATGCGGTAGGTTCATCAAATATTAAGATATCTGCCCCACGATAAAGCGTCTTCAGAATTTCGACACGTTGTTGCATACCTACAGAAATATCTTCTATTTTGGCGTACGGATCAACGTCAAGTCCATACATCTTGGAAATATCCGCAACTTTTTTCGCGGAATCCTTAATGTTGATAATCCCTGATTTAGTTGGTTCACTGCCTAAAATAATATTCTCGGTAACAGTTAAATTCTCCACCAACATAAAATGCTGATGCACCATCCCAATTCCTAGATCATTTGCTACGTTTGGATCAGTGATTTCTACTTTTTCGCCATGAACACGAATTTCGCCACCATCCGGTTGATATAAACCAAATAATACGTTCATTAAGGTAGATTTCCCAGCACCGTTTTCACCTAGCAATGCATGAATCTCGCCTTTTTCCAGTTGTAATGTAATATGATCGTTTGCATAGAAATTCCCGAACTTTTTTGAAACATCTAGCATCTCAATTACATAATCCATCCCAATCACTTCCTTGCCCATAATAGAATTCAATAAATTAAAACAGCACAATTCTTATCTTCAATAATACGTGATAAAGCCCCTATATGAAAAGTTGAAAGCGTTGCTATTTATTAATAAATAGCCTGTCGATATTATTTAGTATATTTTATTATTAATCTTAGAAATTAATAAAATAAAAGTTCCAGAGCAAATACTAAGAACCTTTATTTTATTAACTTAATGAAATGAAGGCCGGATATGAAACCGGCCTTCATCTGTTTAATGACCTTATTTCTTCTTTTCTACAAACTCAGGTACTTCAATTTCACCATTTGCAATTTTTTGTGCATGTTCATCAATTTGATCCAGCACGTCTTGTGGAATCGCTCCACGTGAATCAGCAAGACCTAAACCATCATCTTGAAGACCATATACTTTTGTTTCCCCACCTGGGAAGTTACCAGCCATTGCAAGATCAGCAATGTCTTTAACTGCTACGTCAACACGCTTCAACATAGATGTTAGTGTAACGTTGTCATCTCCAACTTTACCTTCTTCATACTGGTCAGAGTCTACACCAATAACCCAAACGTATGCATCTTTATCTGCTTGCTTACGCTCTTTTGCTTCTGAGAATACACCGTTGCCTGTTCCACCAGCAGCGTGGAAAATAATATCTACGCCTGAAGAATACATACGGCCTGCCTCAGCTTTACCAAGTTCTGCTTTATCAAACGCACCTACATATTTTGAGTCTACTTTAATTTCAGGCTTCACTGCTTTTACGCCTTCAAGAAATCCAGCTTCAAAACGCTCGATTACAGGATTGTCCATACCGCCGATGAAACCAACCTTATCTGACTTTGTCATTAATCCAGCTGCCACCCCAGCTAAGTATCCTCCTTCTTGTTCTTTAAAGAGGATGCTAGCTACGTTTGGAGCATCTACTTCACCATCAATAATTGAGAATTGAGTATCTTTTTGTTGAGCTGCAATATCTTCAATTGCATCTTCCATCAAGAAACCTACTCCGTAAATTAAGTTGAAATCACGACGAGCCAAGTTATTTAGATTTGTTGTATAATCTTCTGGGCCAGTTGACTGAAGGTAATCGTATCCACCAGTTCCCTTTTCCCATCCTTGATCTTCCCCGAATTCTCTTACACCTTTCCATGCAGATTGGTTGAATGATTTATCATCGATACCTCCAACGTCAGTAACCATAGCAACTGAGAATTCGCTTTTCTCACCGCTATCTCCCGTTGCTGGCTTTTCACCTGCATCGTTTTTGCCTTTATCGTCAGAGCCACATGCTGCTAACATCGTACCTGCGGCTAGCACCAAAGACATTGCTAGACCAAACTTTCTTTTTTTCATCAATAATGACCTCCCCTTGATAATTTTGGTATTATGTTAGGACGCTATACGTCTTATACCCCGCAACATTACTTTATATCTGGAATCTCGTTTTAAAAATAATCATTTGATTAGACTATTCAAAATTCCATTACCTTGCACGTTACATAGTATGATAACGCTTTCTGTTCTGCTTACTATTGAATGTCACACTCTATTTCAATAGCCCAAAATGATAATTTCCTTCTACCTTCACTATAACATTTACTTAGGTAGAAGGAAATATCTAGCCATAATCACGAATAACTTTGACTAATCAAAATAAAGACGAATGAATCCTTACATTTCGAACTCAGACTTAGTGAGTAGTACGTGTCTTGGTTTACTGCCCTCAGGCGGTCCAACGACTCCCCGTGCTTCCATTTGATCCACAATACGTGCAGCTCTGGCATAGCCGACACGGAACCGCCGCTGGATCATGGAGACGGAAGCAGTTTGCATATCTACTACCATTTGTACCGCCTCATCATATAAATCGTCAGTTTCTTCATGCGGTGCCACAACTTCTACTTCAGTTGGAATCATTTCTTCTTGATACTGAGCTTTTTGTTGCTCGATCACGAAATTCACAACCGCTTCTACTTCTTCATCTGATACAAATGCTCCTTGTATACGTGTCGGTTTTGAAGCGCCAGCAGGTAGGAATAACATATCTCCACGGCCTAATAACTTCTCTGCACCGCCGCCGTCTAGAATAGTTCGTGAATCGATGGCGGATGATACGGCAAATGCAATCCGAGAAGGAATATTTGCTTTGATGATACCCGTGATCACATCCACACTTGGACGCTGTGTAGCGATAATTAAATGAATACCCGCGGCTCTTGCCATTTGTGCCAGACGCGTGATGGAATCTTCAACATCACTTGACGCTACCATCATTAAGTCTGCCAGCTCATCGACGATGACGACGATATACGGCATGCGTGGGTGTTTCTCGTCATGATCTTCATTCCATTGTTCAATGTGATTGTTATACCCTTCAATATTTCGAGTACCTGTATGGGAGAATAATTCATACCTACGCTCCATCTCAGACACAATACGCTGTAATGCTTGGGCCGCTTTTCTTGGATCTGTGACTACCGGTGCCAATAAATGTGGAATCCCGTTAAAGACATTCAGCTCCACCATCTTGGGATCAATCATCATCATTTTCACTTCATGCGGTTTTGCTCGCATGATGATACTCATAATTATACCGTTGACACAGACACTCTTACCGCTACCCGTTGCCCCAGCAATTAATACGTGTGGCATCTTATTAAGTTCAGTCATCATCGCTTGTCCTGTCACGTCGCGGCCTAAACCTACAAGTAACTTGGCACCCGGTGGACTATTTTCTTTTGATTCAAGCACTTCACGTAAACTAACCATTGCCACAGAATTGTTTGGCACTTCAATCCCAACCGCTGATTTACCAGGGATAGGTGCTTCAATACGAATGCCACTAGCCGCCAATGCCAATGCAATGTCATCTGCTAAACTAACGATACGACTTACCTTCACACCCGTATCAGGCAGAATTTCATATTTGGTGACTGCTGGTCCCAGATGGACTTGTGTCACGCGCGCTTTAACTCCAAAGCTCAAGAACGTTTTCTCTAGTTTCTTTGCGTTCGCCTGAATCAAATCATATTCACCAGATTGATCGCTTGTTACAGGGGGCTCTAGTAGATTAGTTGATGGTAAAATATACGCTTCATTTTCTTGTTCTCCACCCATTACTGGATAATCTGCTGCAGGATCTTTAGGATCTATCGCAGGTGCTTCATTTGCTTGTGTTTTTAATTCTTCTGTATGTTGCGGTTCTGCGGCTTTTTCTATTTTTGCTGTAAAACTAGAAATAATCGGTTCACTAGCAGGTTCAATATACTCTTGAACCGTTTGCGTTTCAGCAGTCTTTTCTACCTTAGGCTTACTCTTCCTATTGGTCCGAGCACTTTCTTTTCTCTTTTCTTCAGGAGACTTAACAGTTTTCTTTTCACGAGCTGCCCACTTCTTTTTTATATCACCAATAAAGATAGGTGTTTGCTCCACCAAAAACGGAATCAGCGCTTTTCCTGTCAAAAGGATAATACCAATGAGCAGTAGCAACACGCCCGCCACAGTAGCACCCGAGGAATCCACTAATGAATAAAACATCGCGAACAGCACAGCGCCTAGCATGCCGCCACCGAGCGTCCCTGTCTGATCATGGATCCCATCATTGGTAATGAGGACTTTCCATGTTTCCTTAAGTGCAGAATTCGACATCAATACTTTACTTTCATACAATGTTTGAAATAAATGTACATGACTGAATAGCAACATGCTTCCTAAAATAAATAAGCAGCCGATAACTATTCGGTGCTTATATCCACCGATCTGTCTCTTAACCATAAAGATCAAGGCTTGCACTATAATCAAAAATGGCAATGCTACATACCAATTACCTAATAAAAATCGGGAAAATGCCGATAAACCTTGGCCTATGATGCCGAATTCAAAGATCATAATTATCGCAATACCAATCAATACAACACCAAGTATTTCAAACCAGAGCGGTTGCATTTGACTTTGCTGATTTTTCTGTTGTTTTTTCTTAGCGGGTGCTCTCTTTTTAGCTCGTTTTTTTGCCATTTGCCAACCCCCTTTCTGAAAAAAAGATTTCCAGCCAGGAAGGCATGGAAATCCAATTGTTATTTAAATCGTCAACAAACGGTATAGATTAGTATTCCATGATGATTGGAATAATCATCGGACGACGTTTTGTCTGCTGATATAAATACGAACTTAATGTTTCGCGGATCTCTTGTTTAATGTTTGTCCATTCAAACGTTTCTTTATTCACATATTTCTCAACAATCTTCGTAATCAATTTCGTCGCTTCTTCAAACAACTCTTCCGATTCTCGAACATACACAAAGCCTCTAGATACCACTTCAGGACCTGCTGCAATTCGTTTTTGTTTTCTATTCAAAGTTACAACGACTGTAAAGATTCCATCTTGTGATAAGAGCTTGCGGTCGCGCAATACGATATTTCCTACATCTCCTACACCAATACCATCAATCAAAACATTGCCCGCCTGAACTCTACCTGCCATACGAAGCTTTTCGTTCTTGAATTCAACGATGTCTCCTTTATCCGCGATGAAGATGCGGTTTTTAGGTAGACCCACTTCTTGAGCAAGTTTGGAGTGTGCAATTAACATACGGTATTCACCTTGAATTGGAATAAAGTATTTCGGTTGCATCAAGTTGAGCATCATTTTCAAATCTTCAGCTGAACCGTGACCGGATACGTGTACATTGCGTGTGGACGTCAGTACAGTCGCTCCAGCTTTAGCTAGTTCATTCATCATCTTGTACATGGAAGTTTCCATGACAGGAGAAGGTGTGAATGTGATCAATACCGTATCTGAACTTTTGATATTGATTTCTCTATGATGTTTACGAACGATTTTCTCCAAAGCATCAAGTGGCTCACCTTGGTTACCCGTTACAATAATAACGATATCTTGATCATCGTATTTTTCCATGTCTTTCACTGGAATGACTACATCTTCTTCTACTTGTAAATAACCTAATTTCAATCCGACTTCAAAGTAGCTCTCCAAACTTTTACCAACAACTGCAACTTTCTTTTTCTTAGCTGCCGCCTGATCTAGTACTTGTTGAATCCGTATAAAGTTAGATGCATACAACGCCACTAAAATTCTACCTTGTGCTTCGTGGAACGTTTTAGAAAGTCGTTTTACAATCACAGATTCAGATGTCGTATAACCTGGACGCTCTGCTTCTGTGGAATCGGACATCAAGATAAAGACGCCTTCTTCACCAAGTGTAGCCATTTTCGCAAAATCAGGGCGATATTTGCCTTTTGCTGCTTGGTCAAATTTAAACTCACCTGTATTGACGATTGCGCCCTCACTTGTGTGGAATACAATCCCTAGAGAATCAGGGATGCTGTGAGTTGTGTAAAAGAATGTCACATGCGTGCGCTTGAAGTTCATGCGGCTTTTGCTTGTCACTTCAAAGAATCGAACATTAGATGGTGCTGGCATTTTCTTCAAATGTTCTTTCGCTAACGCTAATGTCAACTTTGTACCGTAGACAGGTGCTTGTACCTTTTGTAATAAGTATGCAATTGATCCAATTGCATCTTCATGACCGTGCGTTAGGAAGATTCCTTTGACCCGATCTTTATTTTCTTCCAGATATGTCATATCAGGTATTACGAAGTCAATACCTAGCATTTCCGTTTCAGGGAACATTAATCCGGAATCCATAATAAATAGTTCATCGTCAATTTCAACGACGTACATGGACTTCCCGACTTCTCCTACTCCACCTAGTGGAATCACTCTAATTAATTCATTTTGTATTTTCGTCACATTGTTTCCTCCTATATTCTATTCCCGCCCACAACGACTAAACCCCATTATACGAGATAGTAGGTGTTCTGTACAAACAAAAAAAGCCGGATTGGTCGTCCGGCTTTTGTTTATTACAGAATCCGTGTTCTTTTTTCAAAATTTTCAAGTGCAATGTCAATCATTGCCGCTTCACTTGCGTCCATTTCAACAAGTGGTAACCGAACACCACCCGTTGCTACGCCTATCTTTTCCAACGCATATTTTACGGGTACTGGATTTGGCGTTGAGAACAATGCCCGAAATACCGGTAATAATGAACGATGAATGTCAGCGGCTTCTTTTGTGTTACCATTTTGGAAAGCTTGGATCATTTTCTGCATTTCATTGCCTACAACATGTGAAGAAACTGAAATAATCCCCCTACCGCCAATTGAAAGCAAAGGTAATGTCAATCCATCATCACCACTGTATACTTCAAAATCATCAGCGGTTCCTTCAATGATTTCCGCCATTTGCTCTAAGTTTCCACTTGCTTCTTTAATCGCTTTGATATTATCGATTTTTGATAATGCTATAACAGTTTCAGGAAGCAAATTGACGATGGAGCGACTTGGAATATTATAAAGCAAAATAGGCAATGCCGTAACGTGCGCAATCGTTGAGAAATGTGCATACATACCTTTTTGGTCAGGTTTATTATAGTAAGGCGTCACAAGCATGATCCCGTCAGCTCCTGATAGCTCAGCAGCCTTCGTCAGCTCGATTGATTCAGCTGTATTGTTTGACCCTGTACCTGCAATTACAGGTATACGCTTATTCACTACTTTCACTACAAAATCCAGTAATTCCTTCTTCTCAGTGACAGTAAGCGTGGGTGACTCACCCGTCGTACCACTGACGACGACAGAATCTGTCCCATTCGCAATCAAATGCTCAAGCAGAGTTGCTGTTTGAGCGTAATCAATCATACCGTCAGGAGAAAAAGGAGTGACCATTGCTGTTCCTATATTTCCAAGTTGCACATAGATCATTCCTTTTCATTAGCATTCTTGATTCGCCTATACGATTTATTTGATAAGTGCCTCAGCGATTTGTACAGAGTTCAGTGCAGCACCTTTTAATAAGTTATCGGATACGATCCAGAGATGGAAGCCTTTAGGGTTATCCAGATCTTTACGGATTCTTCCGACAAATACTTCATCCTTATCTTCTGCATAAAGTGGCATCGGATATAGTTGTGAAGCTGGATCATCTTGAAGTACAATACCCGGCGCATTTTCCATCAATGACTGGATATCTTTAACCGTGACATTCTCTTGATCGATTTCAATATAAACTGATTCCGAATGTCCAGACACAACAGGAAGTCTGACACAGGTAGCTGCAACTGCCATATTTTGATCACCAAAGATTTTCTTCGTTTCATTGATCATCTTTAGTTCTTCCAATGTATAGCCAGACTCGTCAAATGAGTCAATTTGTGGAATTGCATTAAACGCAATAGGATAATGATTCTTTGCTGAAGCCGAAGGTAATACTTCCGCTTCTATTTCACTACGATTCACAAACTGTTTGCTCTGCTCTTCCAATTCTTCTATTGCTTCAACACCAGCGCCTGAAACTGCTTGATAAGTAGATACGATCAGCTTGCTAAGACCATATTGATCTTTAATAGGCTTAAGTGCTGCTACCATTTGAATTGTAGAACAGTTTGGGTTCGCTATGATTCCTGAATGATTCTGTAATTCTTGAGGATTCACTTCAGGAACTACGAGCGGTGTGTTAGGGTCCATACGGAATGCACTTGTATTATCAATTACTACTGCTCCACTTTTCACTGCATCTTGTGCAAACTTTTCAGAGATACTCCCACCTGCACTAAAGAATGCAATGTCAATACCTTCAAAAGCATCCGGTGTCGTTTCTTGTACAATGTACGTTTTTCCACCTGCTTTGATTTCATTGCCTGCAGAACGTTTGGATGCAAGTAACTTAATCGAAGTTGCAGGAAAATTACGTTCCACCAATTTCTCAAGTATTTTTGTTCCTACCGCTCCCGTTGCGCCGACAATTGCAACATTAACATTCTTCATCTATATCTTCCTTTCAATGATTAACAAGTATTATTTGGGACAGTTGGTAATGTCCACGTCTCGTTAATTGTTATTGAACGAATTATAACATATTTTGCGGTATTTAAAAATCTATTTTCATGCATTATTATGAATTATTAGTAAGGGTTGCAATTGTTTGCTTTTTATTGCAGAAGCCACAGTAGTAGGTAGTAATGAGAAGTCCGATATTAAAGAGTTCGGTTTTTTTATACAGTCATCTTGACCGAACGGAATAAAAAAGACATGTTTCATATTTAATAACTTCATAAGATTCATGCCATTGAGACCTAGTGCATCATTAGTCGAAATTCCGAGTACTACCGGTTTTCCGTTTCGCAAAGTCGCTTTTGCTGCCATCAATACTGGTGAATCAGTAGCAGCATTAGCGAATCTACTCATTGAGTTACCTGTAAGTGGCGAAATAACCATGCAGTCAAGTGGATTGGACGGACCGAATGGTTCTGCTTCAACGATACTCGTCACTACTTTCTCTCCTGTCGCCTCTTCTATTCGTTTGATCCATTCTTCACCTGTACCAAAACGTGTAGCAGCATGGAGGACTGAATGTGTAATGATTGGAACAACGATCGCTCCTTCTTTTTGTAAAGAATGAATCATTGGAAGTAATTGGTCATACGTGCAGTGTGAAGCAGTGATTCCTAATCCGATTCGTTTTCCTTTGAGCATTTAGTTCCCCTTTCGTCTATACTCATTCTCAAAACCGCGTCAACCAAGACAGCTGCCGCGTCCTTAGGAAAGTGCTTCCCAGGCAATTTGAGGTGTATTGTATAGTATTCAGAGGAATCTCCCTGCTTTAGGCACCCAGGTGCTGAAGACACATCAAAAACAGGCACAGAACCACTTTGTTTTATATCTAGCCACTGGGCTGGAACCGTATTCACTAAGTAGCCGTTTGTGAACATAGTCGTTTCATTCAGCTGCAGCGTGTTATAACCTAGTACTCCCGCTTCTGCTAACTGTTCTTCTGAACGGGCAACTACAGTAACAGTAGCTTGCAATTGGTGCAATGTATGCGCAATTGCTTTGCCAACCCTTCCAAATCCCGCAATATAAAAATGCTTACCTGCAATTTGCCGCTTCGTTTGCTCATAAAAAATATGGACGAAGGCTTCTGCAGTCAATTGAGCATTTCTCCAAATGAACTGTTCTTTTTCCAAATAATTAGTATGTCGAATGCTTTTTTCAACTAGCTCTTGTCTCCATACCGCAGACGTATTGCCGGAATAAACAGAAGAGCCTTCTTTCAAATATTCGATGGGTATGCTTTGTTTCATCGACAGCAATGGAAGTAGAAGACAATCTGGCTTTGTTTCTAACAGAATCTTCTTCAACTGGTCGTCAAAGGTATCCGTTGAAATATACACACTGTCAATTCCCGATTCCACTAATAGTTCATTCGCTATCCGCAACCGTTGATCTGTGCCTACTACAAGCCATTTAGTCATAGCCTTCTACCTCCTTTTTGTTTAGTTCATGCGTTTTTCCAAATAAAATTCGATCTTCGCCTACCAACACAATTTCATGCCACGGAATGTATTCGATAATATCCTGATCTTTTTGCCGAAAAAGTGTTTTTCCTAACTTTTTGCGGATTTCAAATCCAATAATGGCTCCAGTTTTACGGTCAAAAAGTAAATCTGTTTCTGCTAGAAAGCCATATCTCATACCTTCTTCTACTTGTATCAGCTCTTTTTGTGCCAGCTCAGATAATCGCATGGAAGTCCTCCTTCATATTAGATCTCTATCATCTTATGTGTAGGAAGTGAGAAGTCGACTAGTTCTGTAGTTTTTTAAATTGCTGAATATTGGTTTTAGGCGCGATAATTGATGTGGCGCGTTTACTTTCTAACATTTGCTGGCCAAGTCGATAGACACTTCGCTTTTCAACGTTTTCAATATGATTGACCACTTGTTCAATTGTTTGATGCTTACCAAGCACTAATTCATTGCGACCATTTCTATACATGCGTGATTCAGAACTTTCTAAACCGAGCACAAAGCTACCTTTTAGCTGTTCCTTAGCATTTCTTAACTCTTTATCTGTCAAACCATCATGCAGCACTTCACCTATAACTTGATCGATTGTACGATAGGTTTCTTCGAAGTTCTCAGGAGAAGTTCCACAATAAATCACAAAGGAACCAGCGTTTTCATATGCAGCATAATAGGTGTATACCGAATACGCCAGTCCACGGTTTTCTCGGACTTCCTGAAACAATCTAGAAGACATGGTTCCCCCGAGTATACTATCGAATAAACTTAACTCATAAATTTTATCATGAGTAGAAGGTAAGGACGGATAACCAAAACAGACATGAGCTTGTTCAATATCTTTTGCTTTGATAATTTGTTGAGCAGTGAAATTCGGAACTCTTTCTTCATGCAATAAAACAGGAGCTTGTTCCTTGCTTTGATAATTTCCAAAGTTTGCTTCAATCAATTTAATCAATCGTTCATCATAATTTCCCGCAATCGAAATGACCAAGTTTTCAGGTCGATAGTGTTTCACCATGAATTGTTCAACCATTTCTTTTGTGAAAGACTTGATGGTTTCGATTCGTCCCCCTACCGGTCTTCCAATTGGATCTTCCGGAAACATTGCTTCCCATAATCTTTCATCTACATCTTCGTCAGGCATATCTTCAACTGAAGAAATTTCATCTAATATGACGGATTTTTCTTTTTCCATCTCTTCTTCTTTAAACTTTGAATGGAAAAACATATCAGCTAGAACAGTCAGTGCGTATGAGGCATGATGACTTAAAACTGTAGTGTAATAGCAAGTCATTTCTTTAGAAGTAAACGCGTTAAGATCGCCTCCAATCTGATCGAATTGTTCGGCAATCATTCGCGCACTTCTTGTATCTGTTCCTTTAAATAGCATATGCTCTATAAAGTGAGCGATTCCCTCTTGCTCTTTTGTTTCATTTGCTGAACCTGCATGTACCCAAATACCGATCGCTACGGACTGTACATGGGGCATCTTTTCATGAATAATACGAACACCATTTGAACAATTATACTTTTGTATCATAGACTTCACTCCTTATGTAAAGTACAAAAAGCCTCCTTCGCCGCAACTTGTGCAGGAAGAGGCTTTTTGAATAATTCATTTGATTACTCTTTGCTAGCTTGTTCTTTTTCTTTTTCTTCTAGAATGACTACTTTACGTGAAAGATTGACTCGACCTTGTCTGTCGATTTCAATTACTTTTACAAATAGCTCATCATCTAATTTAAGTACATCTTCCACTTCTTTCGTGCGTGCTTCTTGAATTTCAGAAATATGAAGCAAACCATCTTTGCCAGGGAAGATTTCTAAGAATGCGCCAAATTTCTCAATACGTTTAACTTTTGCCAAGTAGTACTCGCCTACTTTTGCTTCACGTACGATATTTTCAATCATCTTCTTAGCTTTCTCATTCATTTCAGAGTTTGGTGACGAGATGTAAACCGTTCCGTCTTGCTCTGTATCGATTTTCACTTGAGTTTCTTCGATAATTTTATTGATTACTTTACCGCCAGGTCCGATTACATCACGGATTTTGTCTGGTTTAATATGAATCACTATAATTTTCGGTGCATATTCAGACAATTCTTCACGTGTTGAAGAAATTGTTGTCAACATATGATCAAGAATTTTAATACGGCCGATTTTTGCTTGCGCAAGAGATTCTTCTAAAATCTGACGAGATAATCCGTCGATTTTAATATCCATTTGAAGTGCAGTGATACCTTTACTTGTACCTGCTACTTTAAAGTCCATATCGCCTAAATGATCTTCCATTCCTTGAATATCCGACAGAATAGAATAATCTTCATCCTTTTTGATCAAGCCCATAGCAATTCCTGCTACTGGTGCTTTAAGTGGTACGCCAGCATCCATCATAGCCATTGTAGAGGCACAGATCGATGCTTGTGAAGAAGAACCATTAGACTCCAATACTTCTGCAACGAGACGCATTGTGTAAGGGAATTCTACTTCATCCGGAAGCATAGGCTGCAACGCTCGCTCTCCTAACGCACCGTGACCAATTTCACGACGGCCAGGACCACGAATTGGTCCTGTTTCCCCAACACTAAAGTTTGGGAAGTTATAATGGTGCATGAAGCGCTTAGACTCATCTGAGCCTATACCATCAATAATTTGGTTTTCACCAAGCGCACCTAATGTACATACGCTTAGCACTTGCGTTTGTCCACGTGTGAATAATGCGGAACCGTGAGAGCGAGGTAGTAGACCCGTTTCAGAAGATAATGGACGTATTTCGTCAAGTCCACGGCCATCTGGGCGTACTTTGTCGACTGTAATCAGACGGCGTACTTCATCTTTCACCATTTGCTCTAGAACTGCTTTCACTTGCTTGATTGTAGTTTCATCTGCTTCGATTTCTGTATAATGCTCAAGAACGGATGCTTTCACTTCATTGATCGCTTCTTCGCGTGCATGCTTCTCTTCAGTTTGTATCGCTGTTATTAATTCTTTTTCACAACGATCTTTCACTTCTTTACTGATGTCTGTATCCAATTCGAATAACTCAATCTCAAACTTTGGCTTACCGATTTCAGCTATTATCATTTCTTGGAATTCGACTAATTTCTTAATTTGATCATGACCAAACATAATTGCTTCTAGCATGATATCTTCAGTCACTTCTTTAGCTCCTGCTTCTACCATGTTGATTGCATCTTTTGTTCCTGCTACGACCAAATCAATTTCAGATGTTTCAAGTTGGCTAGGTGTAGGATTAACGATGAATTCTCCATCGATGCGACCTACTTGAACACCTGCAATCGGACCATCAAATGGAATATCCGAAATGGAAAGAGCTAATGAAGAACCGATCATTGCCGAAATCTCAGATGAACAATCCTGATCTACAGACATAACAAGTGAAATAACTTGAACATCATTACGGAAGCCGTCTGGGAATAAAGGTCTAATTGGACGGTCAATTAATCGACTAGTCAATACCGCATTTTCTGAAGGACGCCCTTCACGCTTAATAAATCCACCCGGAATTTTACCTACTGAGTACATACGTTCCTCATAATTTACTGTTAGGGGGAAGAAATCTAAAGGCTTCGGCTTTTTAGAAGCAGTCACCGTAGAAAGTACTGTTGTTTCGCCATAACGAACGAGCACAGCACCATTAGCTTGCTTTGCAAGTTGGCCGGCTTCGATTGTTAGCGTACGTCCAGCCCAATCGAGTGTATAAACTTTTTTCTGTTCTGACATTGTAGAACTCCTCTCTATTGTAAAACTTTCTACATCTAGTATGTAATTAGTAATAGTGTATCAAAAGTGACACATTTATGCGAAATATATTATCTTTAGTCCATAGAAAAAAGCGGGCAAAGCCCGCTTTTCAGTCTTATTAACGGCGTAAGCCAAGTGATGCAATAAGATCACGGTAACGTTGAACGTTAGTTTCACGTAGATATCTCAATAGACGACGACGTGTACCAACCATTTTGTACAAACCACGACGTGAGTGGTGATCTTTCTTGTGCGTACGTAAGTGGCCGTTCAAGTTGTTGATCTCTTCAGTAAGGATAGCAATCTGAACATCAGCCGATCCAGTATCATTTTCATGAGTCTTGAATTCGTTGATCAATTCAGCTTTGCGCTCTTGTGTAATAGCCATCCTTTTCACCTCCTAAATAAAAGTATCCCCGTCTCCCGAGCAAACGTTGGTGACTCGTGTTGCCAAGAAGAGGTTCGTGTATTGAACACTATTGTATCATATCACGGCATTATGTCAGTTGCAACAACCAACTAGTCGATTAATAAGTCCTTTGCCGTTTGTTTGTCTTTGCCAATTTGTGTTTTCAATGCATCAAGCGAATCGAATTTTTGTTCTGAACGTATGCGGTGTAGCCATTCAATCGCTATTTGCTGTCCGTAAAGATCCATGTTTACATCAAGGAGATGTACTTCAGCCGTAGGAATACGATGTTCTGGATCATGAAATGTCGGCTTCACGCCCATATTACAAACTCCACGATACCAGGTATCTCCGATTAGACAACGCACAGCGTATACCCCATTGGCGGGAACGATATGTTCTTCAGCTGTTTGAATATTAGCCGTAGGAAAACCCAATTGACGCCCTCTTTTTTCACCATGTATCACTTCACCGAATGTACGGAATGGCCGCCCAAGAAGCACTGCTGCGGCCTCTACATCACCATTAGATAACAACTGTCGAATTTCAGTCGATGAGACTTTATATTCTTCATTAAATGTTACTTTAGAAATGACCGTAGTGCCGTACTTCCCTTCTGACAGTTCCTGCATGTCTTTCATCGTACCTAAACCCTTCGAACCGAACGTAAAATCAAATCCTGCCGTCACATGCTTAACATTGAGTCCTTTAATAAAGATGTCTATGAATTTTTGCGGCGAAAGACTAGCCAGTTCCCAATCAAAGCTAACGATGAATAACGCATTCACTCCGAGCGACTCGAGTACTCGGTTTTTTTCTTCAGCCGGTGTAATATAGCCAATATTCTTTCCCGAAAAGAGTTGCGATGGATGAGGATCGAATGTCATGACAGCCGTTTTTATCGCTAATTCATCTGCAACTTTTTTTGCACTACGGATGACTTCCTGATGTCCTTTATGTACACCGTCGAAAAATCCAATAGCTAAAGAATAAGCATGTTGTTGTTCAATTTCTACCTGATCTGGATATCGTAATCTGTAGATTTCCATTTCTATCTCTCCTTACTCACTAGCCAGTAGCATTTTTTCTGGTTTCATTAATCCAGGCTTTGTTGGGTGGTTTTGATAGATCGCCAATACGCGACCCTCGAACATCATCATGATGGAAGGGTGATCGTTGAGCAGTGGTACTGCTGGGAGCACTTGACCATTTCGTATGGATTCTACTAAAGATTCTTCCAGTTCTAGCTGTGGAAATTCAGTCAACACGTCTTCGATAGGACGCAAGATGGTCTGCACTTGTCCTTGGTCCATTATTTGCGCTACTTCAGCTAAAGTTTTACAATGGGATTCATTAAAATTACCCGAAACGGTACGGATTAAAGAATGCATATGTGCTGGATATCCGAGAAGTTCACCAATTTGCACTGCTAGCGTTCGAATATAAGTTCCTTTTCCACATCGTACTCTAATGGAAAATGTCACTTCTTCACCAGTAAACGATTGTTTCTCATCCAATAAATCGATTTGATCGATCTGCACTTTACGAATCGGTCTTTCTACTTCGATGCCTTTCCGCGCGTATTCATACAGTCGTCTGCCGTTTACTTTTACCGCTGAGTACATAGGAGGGATTTGTGTAATTTCCCCTGTCAATTGCTCTAGTGCTTCCATAATTTGCTTCTTCGAGAATTCCTTATGTGTCAAATCACTAGCGACCGTCTCACCTTGCGCATCCTCAGTTTCTGTTGAGCGGCCTATCGATACAGTAGCAATATATTCTTTTCCCGCATCGGTAATATAAGAAGCCACTTTTGTAGCTCTTCCTATGCAGATGGGCAAAACGCCTTCTACTTCAGGATCCAACGTACCGGTATGACCTACTTTTTTCGTCTTTAATATTTTCCGAAGTTTAAAGACACAGTCATGCGATGTCATGCCCTTCTCTTTCCATAAAGGCAAAATCCCGTTCATCCTATCCCTTCTTCCTAAATTCATTCAGAAATACTTGCTCTATGTAAGAAGAGAGGAAGCCATACCGCGTAAGCGACTATGAACTTCCTCCTCATGTTTATTGTTCGTTTTCATCATTTACTTTGCGGATTAAGCTTTCGATCCGGTTACCGTAAGCAACTGATTCATCGATTTCAAATTCGATTTCAGGTGTTTTACGCAAACGAATTCTCTGACCAATTTCTGATCGTATGAAACCTTTCGCTTTAGAGAGCCCAAGTAACGAATCTTCCTTTTCTTTATCTGTCCCTAAAACAGATATGAAAATCTTCGCTTGTTGCAAGTCTCCAGTAACATCTACACCCGTAACAGTTACAAAACCGATACGTGGATCTTTAAGTTTTTGGCCGATGATATCGCCCAATTCTTTTTTCATTTGTTCAGCTATACGATTAGCACGCACTGACATGGCAATTCACCTCGTTCTTCGCTCATAAGTAGTCAACTGTACACGCGGTCATTTCCCAATCAGGATTGGATTCAAACAGACGAATCGCACGTCTTACTTCTCGTTCTGCTGCGTCTTTCGAAGATGCAACAGCAACTAAAGCAAAAGTGGTACGTTGCCATAAATCCTGATGATCAATTTCTGCAACAGATACATTATAGGAATTTTTCACCCGATCTCTCATCCGGTTCAGCACTGATCGTTTATCTTTTAACGAAGCTGCTGACGGGATGTAGAAAGAACATTCCGCGTAAACAATCATACTCGCTTGATTTCTTCCATAATGTACGCTTCGATGATATCTCCTTCTTTGACATCATTGAATTTCTTAATGGTAATTCCACATTCATAGCCTTTTGCGACTTCTTTTGCATCATCTTTGAAACGCTTCAATGTATCAAGTTCGCCTTCAAAGACTACAATGTTATCGCGTAATACACGAACGCCAGCATCACGAGAGATCTTACCATCGATTACATAGCTTCCTGCAATCGTACCGATCTTCGATACTTTAAATGTTTCACGAACTTCCGCCTGACCAATTACCTTTTCTTCATACTCAGGATCAAGTAATCCAGTCATAGCAGATTCAATTTCTTCAATTACTTTATAGATGACACGGTGTAGACGGATGTCTACGCCTTCTGCTTCCGCAGCCCGTTTTGCATTGGTATCAGGTCGTACGTTAAACCCAATAACGATTGCGTTGGACGCAGCAGCCAATGAAATATCGGACTCATTGATAGCACCTGCACCAGTGTGGATGATTTTAACGTTAACGCCTTCAACTTCGATCTTCATTAGAGAAGCCGCCATTGCCTCAACCGCACCTTGTACATCTGCTTTAACAATCAAGTTCAATTCTTTCATTTCACCTTGTTTCATTTGGTCAAATAAGTTATCAAGTGTCACACGAGTTTTTTCTACGCGTTGTTCTTGAAGAGCTTCTCCGGCACGTGTTTCCCCGATTTGACGAGCAGTCTTTTCATCTTTAAACACAACGAAACGATCTCCTGCAAATGGAACATCACTCAATCCAGTAATTTCTACCGGTGTGGATGGGCCTGCTTCTTTTACGCGACGTCCAAGGTCACTGACCATTGCACGTACACGACCATACGTATTTCCGACAACGATTGGATCTCCTACATGTAATGTACCATTTTGTACAAGCAATGTAGCTACTGAACCTTTACCTTTGTCGAGCTGCGCTTCAATTACAGTTCCTCTAGCTCTAATAGATGTATCCGCAGTAAATTCTCCTACTTCTGCAACTAGTAAAACCATTTCAAGTAACTGTTCAATTCCTTCACCTTTTAGTGCGGAAATCGGAACGAAAATGGTGTCGCCGCCCCAATCTTCTGCGACTAAACCGTGTTCAGTCAATTCTTGCATGACGCGGTCTGGATTTGCTGCTGGTTTATCCATTTTATTAACTGCTACAATGATTGGAACTTCAGCAGCTTTCGCATGATTGATCGCTTCAATCGTTTGCGGCATTACACCGTCATCCGCTGCAACAACTAAGATTGTCAAGTCTGTGACTTTTGCACCACGTGCTCTCATTGTTGTGAAAGCTTCGTGACCTGGCGTATCTAAAAATGTGATTTTCTTGCCATTAGCTGTTATTTGGTATGCACCAATATGCTGAGTAATACCACCCGCTTCACCTTGAGTTACTTTAGTGTCACGAATCGAGTCAAGCAATGTTGTTTTACCATGGTCTACGTGACCCATGATAGTGACGACTGGTGGTCGCTCTGTCAACTCGCCTGCTACTTCTTCTTCCTCTTCAGGATCTTCGAAGTAGATCTCCAAGTCTGTTACGTCAATACGGATCTCTTCTTCTACCTCAACCTCGTATTCAGCACAAATCAATTCAATTGCATCTTTATCTAATTCTTGGTTAATGGTAGCCATTACCCCAAGCATGAACAACTTTTTAATGATCTCGGAAGGCTCTTTACCTAACTTTTTAGCTAGCTCGCCAACTGACAATGATTCATAAAATGTGATTTTATCCGGTAAAGGTATTTCAACCTTTTGTGCTGGTACTGCCGGACGATATCTACGGCGCCCTTGGTTGATTCCGCGTGCTGGTGGTCTTCCACCGCGACCGCCGCCTGGACGACCGCCTCCACCAGCTGGACGTGGTCCGCCGCCTTGTGCTTGACGAGGTGGCGGAGTGCTACCCGTTTTTGGAGCTGATGTAGATTGCCCTTGTGGACGTGTTGATGATGGTCGGTTCGATCCGCCTTGGTTACTAGCAGGACGATTAGTACCTTGTGTTGAGGCTGGTTTGTTTGTATTGCTTGGACGATCTGTTCTTTGGTTCGCTGGCTTGCTCGCCGGCTTAACTGTAGCAGTTTTTACCTCAGGCTTTTTCAGGTCTCCAAACTTTTCATCTAATTTTGCAATTGAAACTGGATCTAGTTCTTCCATATGGCTCTTAATCACAATATCACTCTTAAGTAATTCTTCAGCAAGATCTCTACTTGTTTTTCCTATTGATCTGGCATATTCATGTACTTTCATTTTCGTCATTAGCCCACCCCCGGTTATAATCGTTGAGTAGCTCGGATAATTTTTTTGCGAATCCTTTATCTGTTAGTGCCAAGACAACTCGGGCTTCTTTTCCAATTGCATGCCCCAGTTCTTCACGACTTCCAAATACATGCTTCTCAACGTTGTACGTAATACATTTATTCGTTAATTTCTTCATTGTATTCTTTGATGCATCGCCTGATAGGATGACCAGATGTGCTTCACCTGAACGAACCGCCTGTACGACTAAATCTTCACCCGTTGCAATTTTACGTGCGCGGGCAGCCATACCTAGCAGTTGATATATTTCTGTCGGATCTTTTGTCATTTGATTGCCTCTCGTCGAATTGCATGTAAAAGGTCATCGTAGACTTGTTCCGGTACTTTAACTCCCAATTGATGTTCAAATGAGTGTTGCTTACGTGCTTTCTCCACGGCATCCTCCGTTTTAGAAACATATGTACCGCGGCCTGACTTCTTTCCTGTCAAATCTACGGATACTTCTCCTTCTTTCGTACGGACAATTCGTATCATTTCTTTTTTAGGTAACATGTCACCAGTCGCTGCACATTTACGCAAAGGGATTTTCCGATTGTTCGACATCAGCATGCAATCCTTTCCAAATCAATCTTCTTTGTCTTCATCTGCGTATAAATCAAAGTCTTCAGCTGTTTCAACAGGTGTTTCTTCTTCATACTCGTATGTTTCCAAGAACTCATCTGTTTCGACTTCAGGTTCTTCTACTAGAACTGCAAGAGATTCTTCACGAGGATAGATCCCTAATTCTCTAGCGTCAGTTTCGCTTTTGATGTCGATTTTCCAGCCTGTTAATTTAGCAGCCAATCTTGCATTTTGCCCTCTTTTTCCGATAGCTAATGAAAGTTGGTAATCCGGCACGACAACTGTTGTCGAGCGTTCTTCTTCATTTACTTGTACATCAATTACTTTAGAAGGACTTAGAGCATTTGCAACGAAGACTACAGGGTCTTCTGACCACTCTACGATGTCCACTTTTTCGCCATTTAATTCATTTGAAATAGATTGTACGCGCGCCCCTCTTGAACCTACACAAGAACCGACCGGATCTACTTCTTCATTTGTTGTGTAAACAGAGATTTTCGAACGATCACCGGCTTCGCGTGCAATCGATTTAATTTCCACTGTTCCATCATAGATTTCTGGTACTTCAAGTTCGAATAAACGACGTAGTAGCCCTGGGTGTGTTCTAGAAACAAACACTTGCGGTCCGCGTGCTGTTCTTTCGACTTTTGTAATATACACTTTAATGCGATCGTGCGGAGCATAGTTTTCTGTTTGGATTTGTTCGCTTGTCGGCAATACAGCCTCCACTTTTCCTAATCCAACGAATAAGTTTTTCGGATCCATACGCTCTACGATTCCGTTTACGATATCTTCTTCACGGTCGATATACTCTTCATAAATCAAACCGCGTTCAGCTTCACGTACACGTTGTGTCACAACTTGTTTAGCGGTTTGCGCAGCAATACGGCCAAAGTCACGTGGTGTAACTTCTTCTTCGACGACATCTGTTAGTTCATAGACTGGATTGATCATTTGTGCATCTTCCAATGAAATTTGCAAACGATCATCTTCCACTTCTTCTACTACGTCTTTTCTTGAATAGACAGCCATAGTGCCTTTATTTAAGTTCAAATCAACACGGACGTTTTGCGCCTGGTTAAAATTTCGTTTGTACGCTGTTACAAGCGCTGCTTCAATCGCATCAACTATTACTTCTCTTGATATACCTTTTTGCTGTTCAAGAGCTGTCAATGCCTCGAGTAGCTCACTACTCATGTTCATCACTCCTACATTCCGATTGTCATTACTCATGGTGATTTAGTCGCTAGCACAGGGCTAGACGGTGTTTGTGCTTTTGTTTACATCTAGCTTCAAGCACCAGGGGTCACTTCGAAATTCCCATAAAGGCAAAAAGCGCCTTTGTGGGAATTTCTCCAACGCCTGTCGAGGCTAGATGGTTCTTTGCGCTTTTGTTTTTAAAAGTCAATCGCCAGTCGCGCTAAAGCAATTTTTGTTTTATCGATTTCTACTAGTACTTTTCTTGTCTTGATCCGTATTTCCACTTTTGCATGGTCCGGTCCGTATCCGAGTAAGTAGCCTTCGAATTCTTTCATTCCATCAATCGGTTCATAAGTTTTGATGAACACATATTGGCCTACGGCTTTTTCAAAATCTTCATCTTTTTTCAATGGTCTTTCCGCTCCGGGAGAAGACACTTCAAGGAAGTAATTTTGCGTAATCGGGTCCACACGGTCCAGTTCCTCGCTTAGCTTATTACTAACAGCCGCACATTGATCTATGTCAATGTTACCTTCCGGCGTATCGATGTAGACGCGTAGAAACCAATCGCTACCTTCTTTTAAGAACTCAACATCAACCAGCTCAAGACCCAATTCTTCAACGATCGGTCTTGCCAACTGTTCGACTTCTTCTGTAATTTTACTCAAATGGTATCCCTCCCGAAATTCAAAATAACAACAGAAAAGAGCGGGGAGCCCCACTCTTTTCCGCAAGACGTATAGCAAAAGTTGTTTTAATCGTATCACATGGCCTTTTACAATGCAACTGAAGCAACCGCCACGAGCCCATTAGAATAGGGATAATTGGTTCGCTTCTGGCATTCCTTCCATACAACCAAGATTATCTAGATACTCAACTACTGTTTTAGAAACACGGCCTCTCTTCTGAAAGTCCTCTTTCGATAAAAACTCGCCATCTTTTCTTGCTTCAACAATCGTCTTCGCAACGTTCGTTCCGAGTGACGGAATCGAGTTAAATGGTGGAATTAATTTATTACCTTCAATAATAAACTGCGTTGCATCTGATTTATAGAGGTCGGGTTTAGCAAATGTAAATCCTCGCTCGACCATTTCAAGTGCAATCTCTAAAACAACTACTAAGTTCTTTTCTTTTGGAGGTGCATCCAATCCCTTAGCATTGATCTCTTTAATCATCGCTCGAATACTTGCTGAACCTTTACACATCGTCACTAAATCGAAGTCAGTCGCACGAACGGTAAAGTATGTCGCATAGTACATGATAGGATGATGGACTTTGAACCAAGCGATTCGAAGTGCCATTAAAACATATGCGGCTGCGTGAGCTTTCGGGAACATATACTTAATCTTCTTACATGAGCCGATATACCAAGCAGGTACTTTATTTTCTTTCATTGCTTCTTCAAATTCAGGTGTTAGCCCTTTACCTTTTCGAACTGATTCCATTATTTTAAATGCAAGCGAAGGTTCTAGACCCTGATAGATCAAATACACCATAATATCATCACGACAACCGATTACCTCTGACAGTTGACATGTTTTATTTTGGATTAATTCCTGAGCGTTCCCCAGCCAAACATCGGTGCCGTGTGACAATCCCGATATCTGGATCAACTCGGAGAACGTAGATGGTTTTGTTTCTTCCAACATTTGACGTACAAACCGAGTACCAAATTCCGGCACACCAAGCGTCCCAGTTTTACAATCAATTTGTTCTTCTGTGACACCAAGTGAAGACGTGCCGCTAAATAATTCCATAACACCTTTATCGTCGGGCGGTATGGTTAACGCATCGATGCCAGACAAGTCTTCTAGCATTTTGATCATCGTCGGATCATCATGTCCTAAAATATCTAATTTCAATAAGTTATTATCGATGGAGTGGAAATCAAAATGCGTCGTTTTCCAGCTGGATTCAAGATCATTGGCCGGGAATTGAATGGGTGTAAAATCAAAGATGTCCATTGTATCCGGTACAACAATAATACCACCAGGGTGCTGTCCAGTATTTCGTTTAACACCTGTGCAGCCCTGCACAAGCCGATCGATTTCAGCACCGCGCATTTGGATATCATTATCATTCATATATCCTCGAACATATCCGTAAGCAGTTTTTTCAGCTACTGTCCCAATTGTCCCTGCACGAAATACATAATCTTCACCGAATAATTCTTTAGTATAGTTATGTGCGTGTGACTGATACTCACCACTAAAGTTCAAGTCAATATCTGGAACTTTATCACCGGCAAAGCCAAGGAACGTTTCGAATGGTATATCTTGACCATCCTTTTTAAACATTGTCTGGCAATTTGGACATTCCTTATCCGGCAAGTCATAACCTGAGCTAACTGAACCGTCGTCGAAGAACTCATATGTCTTACAAGATGGGCACACATAATGTGGCGGCAAGGGATTTACTTCTGTTATTTCCATCATCGTTGCAACAAATGAAGAACCGACTGATCCACGCGAACCAACTAAGTAGCCGTCATCCAAGGACTTTTTGACAAGCTTATGTGAGATAAGATAAATAACTGAGAAGCCATTGTCAATAATAGAAGTCAATTCTTTTATGATACGGGCTTCAACAATTTCAGGTAATGTTTCTCCATATATTTGATGTGCCATAGAGTAAGTTAAATCTCGCACTTCGTCTTCCGCACCATCGATTGTAGGAGTATATAAGTCATCTTTGATTGGTTTGACGTCACCTACACGCTCCATTATTTTCACCGGATTATCAACCACGATTTCTTTTGCTACATCTTCACCTAAAAACTCAAACTCCTTCAACATTTCATCTGTTGTACGAAAATGAACTTCAGGTAAAGAGTGCCGATTCAACGGATTCGCCCCACCCTGTGAACGAACAAGTACTTGGCGATAGGTTGCATCAGTTTCATCCAAATAATGAACATTTCCCGTAGCACAAACGGGCAAGCCAGTTTTCTTACCAAGCTTAATCATCTTACGCATGATATCTTCGAGGTTCCACTCATCGCGAATCAAATCGAGTTCAAGTAAATGAGAGTAGACTGGCTTCGGATGAATTTCTAGGTAATCGTAGAAACTCGCAATTTCTTCTACCTCTTCCATCGGTTTTTGCATTAAACCTTCAAACACTTCCCCTTTATCGCAGCCCGAACCAACTATTATGCCTTTTCGATACTTTACGAGCAACGAACGAGGGATACGTGGCACCCGATAGAAGAAGTCCATATGCGATATAGATACGAGCTTGAATAGATTTTTTAACCCTTCATTGTCTGTTGCAAGCAACGTGCAGTGTGAAGGTCTTGACCGCTTATAGGCATCTCCTTCACCGATGTTTTTATTAAGATCATCTAACCACTCGATCCCTTTTTCCTGTGCATCTGATAATAAACGCAAAAATAGATGTGCTGTAGCTTCTGTATCGTATATAGCACGGTGATGTTGTGTTAGTTCAATATCGAATTTTTTAGCTAACGTATTTAGACGATGATTTCGTAGTTCTGGATATAGGAATCGCGAAAGTTCCAACGTATCGATAACAGGATAAGCTACAGTTTCAATCTTCGCGCGCTTACATGAAGCATAAAAGAAGCCCATATCGAATGAAGCGTTATGAGCAATCAACACACTATCGCCTATAAAGTCTATAAACTCTGCCATGACATCTTCAACTTCGGGTGCATTTTCAACCATGTCATCTGTAATACCTGTCAAATTGGTAGTGATAGAAGACAGCGGATGATGCGGATTGGCAAAACGTTCAAAGCGATCAATGATTTCCCCATCTTTCACCCGCACAGCCGCCAGTTCAATGATTGTGTCGTAGACTGCTGACAAACCTGTAGTCTCAACGTCGAATACGACATACGTATCTGTTTCTAGCAAACGGTGTTGTTCTTCATAAACGATTGGCACACCGTCATCGACCAAGTTGATTTCTAAACCAAACAACACTTTTATACCATGCTTTTTACCTGCATTATACGCGTCAGGATAAGATTGTACGTTCGCATGATCGGTAATGGCAATTGCGGGATGTCCCCACTTGGCTGCTTGAGCAACTAAAGCTGAAGCTGAAACGACTGCATCCATTTGACTCATGGAAGTATGTGCATGTAATTCCACACGCTTCTGCCCATCTGGAGCTTTATCTTTCTGTTCAATTGTTGGAATAACCGCAATGTCCTGCGCCATCATGATTAAGTCTCTAACGAATGTATCGTTCTGTATACCGCCACGCGCACGAACCCACATACCTTTTTTGAAAGACTTCATGATTTCAGCGTCCTCATTATCTCGTGAAAACATTTTAACTAAGATCGAATCGGTGTAATCCGTTACTTTCAGTGTCAATAAAGAACGACCACTTCTTAATTCACGTACTTCTGCATCAAATACAAAGCCTTCTATAATCAAACGTCTTTCTTCATCTTGTATTTCATGGATTGGAACGATTGGCTCGTTAGCTTTGATTGGTGTACCAAGAGCAAGTACTTTATCAGAATCACCTTGTTCACTTTTCATCGATTCACGTTGTTGCAGCTGATGATAGGCCTGCTTGGATAGTACATCCTCTTCTTGTTTCTTTTGTGAGAGGAATTGTTGACGTTCTTCTTCTGCATTATGATTTTCAACTATTGAAACATCTAACATATACTTTGGAAAACCGAATTGTTGATACAGGGCTGATATGGTTTCGATATATTTGTTTTTTAACGTTTGACACTCCAAGTCGCTTGAGCAATTAAGCAATAACTTCTCACCATGTATCTTAGGTGTTTGACCCACTAAACATTGACGCAAAGGGGGAGATATATCTGCTAATTCATCAATTATAATTGGCCAATAATCTATAATTAATTGTTCGTTTACTTCGTTGTTTCTTGCTTCCATTTCAAGATGAACATTCGCTATCGCAGCAAACGATTCATGAACGCGTTGTTGCATAAACTGAAAAACATCAATCGGCAACACTTTATCCAATGTAATGTTGAATTTCCACACTCTTGATTTCTTCTGTACGGTGACACGATTCAACTCACCATTTTGAAAATAGTTCATTAACTGATCATCTGTTAGACCTGTCTGTTGGAGCAATGTTAAAAACTTTTGAGCGGCATCCACTATATATTCCTCCGTTCTATCGCGAAAAGAAGGGAAGTTCCGTTAACGGACTCCCCTTCTTGGATTAATCTGCACTAAAGAAGGACTGTAGTTTTTCCAACACTTCTTCTTTTTGCCATTCTATTGACTCACCACTGTGGCGATACATAACTTCCACAATTCCTTCATCTGCTCTTTTACCAATTATAATGCGAACCGGCAAACCAATCAAGTCTGCATCAGCGAATTTCACACCCGCTCTTTCGGCACGATCATCATATAATACATCATATCGATATGACTCTAGTACAGCATATAATTCATCAGCTAGTTGTACTTGCACTTCATCTTTAACATTCATCGCAATTAAATGTATATCAAACGGCGCTAAATGTTTTGGCCATTTCAAACCATTTTCATCATTAAACTGCTCAGCAATTGTCGCCAGTAAACGTGAGATTCCCATACTATAACTTCCCATAATGAATGGCTTTGTTCGACCGTGTTCATTGAGGAAAGTTCCTTTCATCTGCTCACTGAAAACAGTACCTAGTTTACGAATATGCCCGACACCAATTCCTTCAGTGAATTTAATCGTACCCATTCCGTCCGGTGAGGCATCTCCTTCTTGAATAAAACGAAGATCCACGTAATCGTCTATGGCAAAGTCACGTTCTGGGTTAACGTTCAATAAATGATAATCGTCAATATTTGCTCCTGCTACTACGTTAACCATTGCATTAACCGCATGATCTGCATATACCCTTACACCAATAGGTAGTTTCACAGGACCAATTGAACCAATATGACAGCCTAGTAATTCTTCGATCTGTTGTTTAGTTGCCAGTTCTATATGAGTTACATTTAAAAAACGCTTTAATTTATGTTCATTGATGCTATGATCACCACGACATATAACCATAACAAAATCTTCATCTGCTTTATACACCAATGACTTGATGATACGCTCAGGGTCAACCGATAAAAATGAAGCGAGATCCTCAATTGTTTGTTGGTTTGGCGTGGAGATTTTTGACATTTCCAATTGCTTTTCATCTGGTGTCTCATACTCCGCATTCACTTCAGCAAACTCCATATTCGCAGCGTAGGAGGAGCTATCACTATACGCAATCCGGTCTTCTCCATTTTCTGCTAACGCTATGAACTCATGAGATCCTGCCCCCCCATCCGACATGACCATGCGGAAATGCATTCCAAGACGGGTTAACATATTGGTATAGGCTTGCATGACTTCCAAATACTTTTCATCCAAACTTTCTTGTGTGGCATGAAATGAATAGGCATCTTTTCTTATGAATTCCCTACTATGAAGTAAACCTGCACGAGGTTTTACTTCATCCCGGAACTTCGTTTTGATTTGAAAAATGGTTAGAGGCAACTTTTTATATGATCGAACTTCGTCACGCAACAAGTCGATGATTGCTTCTTCATCACTTGAGCTCAACGTCAATTGATTAGTTTGTCTGTCAGCGACATGGAACATTTCCTTACCGTATGAGTCCCAACGCTCGGTTTCTTTTAGGATACTCGAGCTTTGCAATGCAGGCAAAGAGATTTCTATTCCTTCGATAGCTTCCATTTCTTGACGGATAATCGTCGCGATCTTTCTAAACACTTTTTGTGCAAGAGTTAAATACGTGTACACACCATTGGCATTCTGTCGGATATAACCTGCCCGCAACAATAACTGATGTGAACGCATCTCTATATCTGCTGGATTTTCACGCATTGTGGGTATAAACGTTTTCGATTGTTTCATCATATACTCCCACCTTCTTTAGAAGAAAAATCGTTGGATGTCATTCCATGTCACAACAAGCATCAAAACCATTAATAGCATGATCCCTACAAAATGCACCATACCTTCTTTTTGTTTATCAATTGGTTTACCTCGTAAGCCTTCAAACAGGAAGAATAATAATCTACCGCCATCTAATGCAGGCAATGGCAGTAAATTCATGATTCCCAGATTGATACTCAGCACAGCGCCCCAATTCATTAAGTTGAAAATACCATGTTGGGCCACTTCTTCTGTCGCCTTATAAATACCAACAGGACCCGATAGTGCGTCTATTGTAAACTGACCTGTAACGAGCATACCTAATAATTCGAAGATCTTCACAGTCCATGTGTACGTCTGTTCAGCGCCGAACACAATGGATTTGATAATTCCTTTTTCCAATGGACTTGAATACATAACGCCAATTTGACCGAATTCCTGTCCTGCATCTTCTACTGTATCAGGTACTACATCTAAAACAACTTGTTTACCTGCACGTTCCACTTCTATAGACATAGGGACTCCGGCACTGTTTTGAATTGCTTCAGAAAACTTTGGCCAAGAATCAATTGACTTACCGTCTACTCCAGTAATTAAATCATCTTTTTTCATTCCGGCCATTTCTGCCGGTGTATCCGGCTTCACTTCTGAGATGATGGGTTCATTGGTTGGTACACCATTCATTAAACCCAAAGCCAAGAAAATAAAAAATGCTAGAATAAAGTTGAATAGAGGTCCTGCAAATATTGCCAACGCCCTGCTACCCAATGACTTGGATTCAAATTGACGATCATAAGGAGCAATTAATGTTTCTTGACCTTTTTCGATAATCATTGCCGTTCTGGCAATTTTCAGATGAACCAGTTGGCCATCTTCGTCATATCCTTCAATATATAGTTCTCTATCTAAATCCGACTTTTCTACTTCTACGTTTAAAATATTCGGATTAGAAACATTTCGATTCAAATAAATCTTTTCTATCTCGTCTTGTGCATTCAATAATAGACCTACGCGGTAACCTGGCTGCAATTCGACTGTATCGAAATCTTCACCAGCCATGCGTACATATCCACCTAAAGGCAACAAGCGTATCGTATATTGCGTTTCACCTTTGCGGATCGCTAAAATTTTAGGTCCCATTCCGATAGCGAACTCTCGAACCATGATGCCGGCTCTCTTAGCAAACAAGAAATGACCAAACTCATGAAATGCTACAAGTGTCCCGAATATTACTATAAACGCAATAACCGTTTCCATTCAGTAACCACCTTCACCGGCTGTGTCAGCCTGAAATTAATCTTGATACTTAACTATACCATAGACTTTTTTTCTCGTATTGCGATCTGTCTCTAAAATTTCTTCCAAATCAGGATTTTGAATAGTTTGATGCTGATCCATCATTCTTTCAATAATATCTTCAATTTGCATGAAGGAAATATGTCCTTCCATAAACAGTTGAACCGCCACTTCATTGGCCGCGTTCATCGCTGTAGGCATAGTACCTCCTTCCCTACCTGCATCATATGCAAGAGACAAGGCTTTAAATCGTTCATAATCCATTTTTTGAAAGTGTAATTTCCCAATTTCATCAAGACGAAGACGTTTGGCATCAGCCATCGGAATACGATCCGGATACGTAAGTGCATACTGAATTGGAACACGCATATCAGGAGACCCCAGTTGTGCCATAACGCTTGTATCTTCAAACTCCACCATAGAGTGGATAATACTTTCTTTATGTAGTAAACATTCAATTTGATCATAAGGCATCGCAAATAAATGATGTGCTTCAATCACCTCAAGCCCTTTATTCATCATGGTTGCCGAATCGATTGTCAACTTATTGCCCATTGACCAGTTAGGATGCGCAAGCGCTTGTTCCACTGTGACGTGTTGAAGTTGATCCCGAGTATAGTCCCTAAAGCTTCCACCGGAGGCCGTTAAAATCAAATTGGTAATTCGCTTCGGATTTTCCCCATTCAGCGATTGGAATAAAGCAGAGTGTTCACTATCTACCGGAACAAGCGGTACGTTATGGTGCTTAGCTGCTTCTACAACTAAGTCCCCAGCCGCCACTAATGTTTCCTTATTAGCAATAGCAATTGTCATACCTGCTTTAATTGCAGCAAGTGTCGGTCTAAGTCCTACACTACCGATAACTGAGTTCAGCAAGACATCGGCTTCCATCCCAACCGCTGCTTCAATAAGTCCTTCATCACCATGAACGAATTGAACGTCAGGAAACTCATTTTGTAAGCGTACTGCGTCTGCTTCTTCCAATACAGAAACTAACTTAGGATGAAACTGTGCAATGATTTCACTTACTTTTTGAATATTTCTTCCTGCCGACATTGCTGTTAATTCAAAGCGATCAGGATGAGCTGCAATAATGCTTAATGTTTGAGTACCGATAGAACCAGTCGCACCAAGCAAATTGATTTTCTTCATATTATGAACTTCCTTTCCATTATCCTATGAATTGAACAAAATGAAGCAATGGGAGTACAAACAGTAAGCTGTCAAATCTGTCCATAATACCGCCATGTCCAGGCAACAACTTCCCTGAATCTTTTACGTTATAGAAACGTTTCAGTGCAGATTCAACTAAGTCTCCCATTTGACCTACAACCGATGCCACTATTGTAATAATAATGAATGATACATACGATGTAGAGATAGGATAGAACATATTATAAATCAAAGTAATTGCTACCGCACAAATAATACCTCCGACAAATCCTTCGATGGTTTTGTTAGGTGATATTTCAGGCCAAAGTTTTCGTTTCCCTATTTTCCGACCAACAAAATATGCACCAGAATCTGTTGACCAAATAATAAGTAACGCATAGCCTATGTATTCTAAACCAAATAAACGCGTTTCAATTAAATAGTAAAAACCGATGCCGACATATAATGCGCCAATCGCACTGAATGCAATGTCCTCAAATGTCCACTTGTTTTTCATGACTACAGTATAGACTAATAATAATAATACCAGTACATAGATCATTTCAAGTTTCCCTAACCGCAGAAAACCTTCTACCTGTCCCGTCCATCTTGAAGGAAGTAAAATGACGAGTAAAAGTAACCAAGAGATAAATCCACCTATTGAAAAGATGGACATATTCCGCATACGTAGTAGTTCATATAAACCAATCGTAGATATTGCAAAGATCATAATAATAAACGGTAATCCACCGACGATAATCAAAGGTACGAAAAATGCGAGTGCTACAATGGCTGTGATGATTCTTTGCTTCATCTTTTCTGATCTCCTTCCAAGCTTCCAAAGCGCCGATCTCTATTTTGGAAATCTTCTATCGCTTGTAAAAAGCATTCTTCATCGTAATCAGGCCATAGTACATCGGTAAAAATGAATTCTGCATACGCTAATTGCCACAGCATGAAATTGGATAATCGCACTTCACCACTTGTGCGAATCAGTAAATCTGGCTCCGGTAGATGTGCAGTCATCAGCTTAGATTCAATTGAATCTTCATTAATTTCATCCACTCTTAATGTTCCAGCAGCCACTTCTTCTGCCAATTCTTTCATAGCATGAACTAGCTCGACTCTACTTCCATAATTCATCGCAAAGTTCAATACTAAGCCTTTGTTATCTTTCGTTTGCTCTATTGCTTTCTTAATTGCTTTTTCTGTATGACTTGGAAGTGCATCCATATTGCCTATCATTTCCACCTTGATACCCTTTTCCATTAATTCGGGTAAATACGTATTAAGGAATTCACCAGGAAGATTCATCAAAAAGTCAATTTCGATTTTCGGTCGTTTCCAATTTTCGGTCGAAAATGCGTAGAGAGTGAGGGCCTTCACACCCATGGCATTTGCGAAATTGGTGATTTGACGAACCGTTTTCATTCCTTCATGGTGGCCGGCAATTCGCGGCATTTTACGTTGCTTTGCCCATCTTCCGTTTCCATCCATGATAATTGCCACATGGTTAGGAATCTGTCTATTTTTAACAGCGTCAATCCGTTCATCCAGCAACTGAATATCTGCCGTTTTTTTTCGCATTAGTTTTCTAAGCATAGCGTTCCCCCACTTGGCTCTATTCGGATACTCCTACTGACTATCCTACCAAATTGCATGGTAAATAGCATGCAAAAGAAAGAAAAGAGCGTCCTAAAAGTAGGACGCTCCTCCTTATAGAAAGTTCTGTACTCAAATTTCCAAGATTTCGTTTTCTTTATCTTTTGCTGTTTGATCAATCTTTTCGATAAATTCATCTGTCATCTTTTGTACTTGTTCAGTAAAACGGCGTAACTCATCTTCAGTAATTTCTGCATCTTTTTCAAGCTTTTTCAAATCTTCATTGCTGTCGCGACGAACATTACGAATCGCTACTTTTGCATCTTCCGCTTCACGCTTTACATCTTTAACTAAATCTTTACGGCGTTCTTCTGTAAGAGCAGGTACCGCTAGACGAATTACTGAACCATCGTTGGACGGTGTGATACCGATATCCGATTTCATAATCGCTTTTTCGATTTCACCGATTGTTGTTTTATCATATGGTTGAACTACTAGCAATCGTGGCTCAGGAACAGAAATTCCCGCCATTTGATTTAATGGTGTAGGTGCACCATAATAAATCACTGAAATTCTGTCTAATAGGCTTGCATTAGCTCTTCCAGCACGGATAGAAGCCAATTGTCTTGAATAGGCGCTATGTGCTTTATCCATACGTTCTCTCGTCTGATCCATTATTTCTTTAGTCATTGCTTGTTCCTCCTAACGACTGTCCCGATTTTATCACCGAGTACAGCTTTTTTGATGTTGCCATTTTCCATGATTGAGAATACTACAAGTGGGATATCGTTGTCCATACATAGTGTAGATGCAGTCGAATCCATTACTTCAAGACCTTGACTAATAACTTCAAGATAAGAAAGTTCCAAGTATTTCGTAGCAGATGAGTCTTTCATTGGATCGGCTGTATACACCCCGTCCACATTGTTCTTCGCCATTAAAATAACATCCGCTTCGATTTCAGCAGCACGTAATGCAGCTGTTGTATCTGTGGAGAAATAAGGGTTACCTGTTCCTGCCGCAAATATTACGACACGTTTTTTCTCTAAATGACGGATAGCTTTTCGGCGTATGTAGGGTTCAGCTACTTGTCTCATGTCAATAGACGACATAACCCGTGTTTCTGGTCCTAACTTTTCAAGAGCGTCTTGAAGTGCAAGAGAGTTCATGACCGTTGCAAGCATTCCCATATAGTCAGCTGTTGTACGGTCCATTCCCATTTCGCTTCCGACTTTCCCGCGCCAAATGTTTCCGCCGCCTACTACTACTGCTACTTCTACACCAAGCTCTACTACTTCTTTAACTTGGTTTGCGACCGATTTCACAACTTCCGGAGATAGTCCGTAACCTTGCTCACCAGCTAATGCTTCACCACTTAATTTTAACACGATACGCTTATATTTTGGAATACTCATGTTGGCCCTCCTGCAATTTCTTATTCTCAAAAAAGAGGAACACATAATGGATGTGCCCCTCTGTAAGATTGTATTATACTTAGTTACCTTTAACTTGACTCATTACTTCGTCAGCAAAGTTGTCTTCACGCTTCTCGATGCCTTCGCCTACTTCATAACGAATAAACTCTACTAATGTTCCACCAGTAGTTTTAACGAAATCACGAACTTTTTGGTCAGAGTTTTTAACGAAAGCCTGGTCTAGGACACAGATTTCTTCAAAGTACTTTCCAAGACGTCCTTCTACCATTTTCGCTACGATATTTTCTGGCTTACCTTCGTTTAGAGCTTGCTCAGTCAATACGTTACGCTCTTTTTCTACTTCATCAGCAGATACTTCATCACGTGAGATGTATTTCGGGTTCATTGCTGCGATATGCATTGCTACATCTTTCGCTGCATCTGAATCTGTTGAACCTTCAAGAACAGTCAACACTGCGATACGTCCACCCATGTGTAGGTATGGTCCGAAAGCATCTTGATCTGTTTTCGTACGGATTTCAAAACGACGAAGAGTGATTTTCTCTCCAATTTTAGCCACTGCGTTTGAAATGTGTTCAGATACAGTCAAGCCGTTATCCAATTTCGCAGAGTTTGCTTCTTCAACTGAAGCTGGTTTAGTAGCAATCAAGAACTCAGAAATTTCTTTAACAAGTGTTTGGAAGCCTTCGTTTTTCGCTACGAAGTCTGTCTCCGCATTCACTTCAAGGATTACTGCTTCGTTACCTTGAACTAGAATGTTTGCAACTCCTTCAGCTGCAATGCGATCTGCTTTCTTAGCTGCGCTTGAAAGACCTTTTTCACGCATGAAGTCCATTGCCGCTGCCATATCACCGTCTACTTGAGTTAGAGCTTTTTTGCAGTCCATCATACCTGCGCCTGTTTTTTCACGAAGTTCTTTAACCATTTGAGCTGTAATTGTTGCCATTTTGAAAATTCCTCCTATTATATATAATCTGAAGTCGCTTATTACTTTAAAAAGAGACGATAAGGGGTAAGCCACCTATCGTCTCGTCATTTACTAATTTCAGTCTGCAGAAACAGTTGCTGTTTCGTTCGCTGTTTCAGCTACTTCTTCATCTTCACCTTGACGGGATTCAATCAAAGCATCGGCCATTTTACTTGTTAGTAGACGAACTGCACGGATTGCATCGTCGTTCGCAGGGATGACATAATCGATTTCGTCCGGATCACAGTTAGTATCAACGATTCCAACAAGTGGAATATGCAATTTGATTGCTTCAGCTACCGCAATACGCTCTTTACGTGGATCTACAATAAAGATTACATCTGGTAAGCCTTTCATGTCACGGATACCGCCTAGGAATTTCACAAGACGTTCGTGCTCTTTATTTAATTGAGAAACTTCTTTTTTAGGAAGTACGTCAAACGTGCCATCCTCTTCCATTTTCTCAATAGCTTTCATACGCGCTACACGCTTTTGAATAGTTCCGAAGTTAGTTAATGTTCCACCCAACCAACGTTGGTTGATGTAGTACATTCCAGCACGTTCTGCTTCTTCTTTGATTGCTTCTTGTGCTTGTTTCTTCGTACCTACGAAAAGAACTTTACCACCATCAGCACCGACTTGGCGCATGAAGTTGTAAGCTTCCTCTAATTTTTTGACCGTTTTTTGAAGGTCGATGATGTAAATGCCGTTACGCTCCACGAAGATAAATTTCTTCATTTTTGGGTTCCAACGACGTGTTTGGTGTCCGAAATGTACACCAGCTTCTAGCAATTGTTTCATTGAGATTACTGACATGTTTAATTCCTCCTATTGGTTTTTATCCTCCGCGTACTTCTAGCGAATAAGTGACCACAATGGCACCAACTCATTCATCCGCACGCGTGTGTAGTAATACCATCTACAAAAATAACACAATTCTACGTTCTTTGCAACCTTTGCATTTAACTTTAGCCAAACTTTAATAATAATTCGATTTCAGTCTTACCTTTTTTTAGCTCTCTTGCAATATCTGAAATGGATTTCCCTTCAGCATATAGCTGTTTTGCTTTCTCCCTGTCATCGAGTGGTCTAGCTTGTGGCTCTTTTTGCGTTTCTTTTTCGTTCCTTTCGTTCTCCACCGTTTTCTGGTAAGATCGTAAAGCGAAATGGACAGGAACCGGATGAGGCTTCGGCTTTGGTATCGACTCGGGCGTTTCAGCTTCTTCATCTATTGAATACTCAGGCGTTGCTGTATTTGATAAAGGGTTCACATTGTCTTCCGTCCGTTGATTCAATTGATGGATCAAACGATCATTTTCTTCCTTGATCTCTGATAGATAAGCTAACACCGATTGATCCATCTCTTTCATAAGTTGTTGTTGCTTTTTCTCCAGATCATTGAACTTAGAAATTCTCAAGTACAGCAATGTCATTACCATAAAACCTACGATTTGTAAGATGAATAAAATAGCTAATAAAATCCCCATACTCATTACCCACTGTAATCAACGAACGAACCTTTAAACGGGTGCTTGGCTTGTTGTTGCTCTTTCTCTTTTTTTTCTTGTTGTGGAGATCCTTCTTTGGGTTGCCCATCATCTGCATCCAACTTTGCATACGGATCGGATTCCAAAACGGTTTCCTGATTTTTTAGTGCCTGCTTTTCTGTTTGCATATTCGCACTGTCCTGAGCAAGTTGAGACTGCTGTTGTTTTTGCTCCGCAATCTTTCCCGCTTCAAATGTTTTGGGTATAGCAATTTGAAGTTCAATCGCTTTCAAACTCATAAAATCCCTCCATCTGTAATTTCAGCGGCTAGTAACGACCGTAATTTAAACAGCGCTTTTGAATGTATTTGCGAGATTCTAGATGTAGATAAGCTTAATATCTCTCCGATTTCCGTCAACGTCATGTCTTCTTGATAAAAAAGACTGAGCACCAATTGTTCATTTTCATTCAGTTCTTTAATTTTCGTAACCAAATCCCCTATCAATTCGCTTTTTACAGCTTGTTGTTCAGGCGTTTTCGTTTGTTCATCTTGCAACACGAAAGTCTGATCGTGATCATCGTCTTCGTTCATTTTTTCATCGATCGATAATACATTTGCAAAATACTGTTCATGCACAGTTTGATAGACTTGATCGGTTGTCATGCCTAAATGATCCGCTACTTCCTCAGGTGTTACCGTTCGCAGGTAGGACTGTTCAAGCTTACTGATTTCTTCATCCATCTTTTTTGTTTTTTCTCGTGAAGAGCGTGACAACCAATCTTCCTTTCGTAGTCCATCTATAATGGTACCTCGGATACGAAAAGATGCATATGTGTCAAATTTCAAATCACGTGAAGGATCAAATTTTGTTAATGCGTCGAAAAGGCCTTGATAACCAAGTGATTTAATTTCATCACGCGATACATTTTTCGGCAACCCAGCGCTGATTCGTTGAACGTGATAATTCACAAGAGGTGTATACATTCGAACTAGCGTATCACCTGCATCAGGATCACGGTCTTCGATCCATAACTTCCACTGATGTCGTTCAGTTACATCTTGATTTGCCATCGAATTCACGCCTTTCCTGTGAGGTTTCTTCTACCGATCTTATCTCTTATGTATAAGTATAACAAATGCCAATAGATAAAGGCGACTAATGCATTAGCCGCCTTTGCTCTTACTGTTAAATTTCCTGTGTTCCGGCATTGACGGTACGAACATGTAGGATACCTGTATCAGGATCAAATTCAATTGTACGTCCACTCGAGCCACCCGTATCCTCTGCAACAATTGGGATTGAATATCTCTTCAATTCCTTTTTAACAGCTTCTACATTGCGCGGGCCGATACGAATTGTATCATTCGAACCGAATTGAAACATTTGTGCGCCACCCGCAATTTTTGCTTTAATACTGAAAGGTCTGACCCCTTCTGATTTTAATAATTCTAACAAAGCATGAATACCCGTGTCAGCGAATTTCGCTACATTTAGTTTTGTCGATTTACCTAACTCGCTGTCAGGCAACATAACATGTACCATACCTGCTATTTTCTTTGAAGAATCATACAGTATTACACCTACACATGAACCCAGTCCTGATGTGCGAATCGTGTGAGGGGATTTCACGATATTCATATCTGCAATCCCTACGCGTACTACTGTTTGGATAGCTGCCATCTACAAGACTCCTAGCGAACTGAATATCGTACGGTAAGACGGCGGGTCGGGTAATAAGAAGAAGTGTCCAGCCAGACTAGACATTCCTTGTTCACCTTCTTGCAATATTTCCGTCTCAATGACGATTACTTCATCACTATACTGAGATACTTCGATCAGGCCGAAGCTGACAATGGCACCCACCATGTCAATACTTAATGAGGGTACAGTTGGATAAATATTTAATGATGTGAAATCAGAAAGCGATGATAGATAGGAACCTGATAAGATATTTCCCAGTTCCTGAAGCGCAGATGCACCCATTCCCAAATCCTCTGCATCAGTAAAAGTAAAGCTCGTATCACCAGTTAGTTTGCGGATAAATTGTGTAGCAGATTCAATAGTCAGCACAAAAAACATCGTCCCTGTCAAATCGCCTTCTATGCGTAAAAAGATGCCAGCAACCACTTTTTCACTACCGCCTGCCAGATTAAACATTTCATCAAATGTAACTAGTTCAACATTAGGTACGCGCATATCAATCTTCTGACCTAAAAGCTGAGATAGTGACGTTGCTGCATGCGCTGCTCCAATATTACCGATTTCCTTTAAGACATCCAAATGCATTTCTGTAATTTCATTTTCAGAATTCATCTGCATTCGCCTTCTTAATCGGCTGCAAAACTTTATCTAGATTCAACATGACCAATAATCTCTTATCGACTTTTGCTACTCCTGAAATGAATTCGGACTCCACAGATCCCACTACTTCGGGTTGAGGCCCTATTGCACTTGTCGGCACATCCATCACATCATTCGCATCATCTACAATTAATCCGACCTCAGAATCTGCATGCGACACAATTATAATACAACTTGTCTCATCAAACTCTTTAGTCTCCATATCAAAACGTTCACGCAAGTCTACTACAGGCGTTACTACACCACGTAAATTTAACACTCCTTTGACATAAGAAGGCATACGGGGAACGCGTGTAATGGATAAAGATTTCTCAATCGATTCCACCACATCAATACCAATCGCATATTCTTTATTCATCAATTGGAAGACGATTACTTTCATATCACTTACTTCTACTGTATTTGTCATGTCATCACCTCGATTATTTAATCAATGCATTACAGTCAACAATTAATGCGACTTGACCATTTCCTAGAATCGTAGCACCTGAGATCGCAAAGACACTCTGCAAGTATTCTCCGAGTGATTTTAATACGATTTCTTGTTGACCAATAAATGAATCTACGACTAAACCAGCTAAACTTTCACCTTTACGAACAATTACGATAGACTGGAACTCATCTTCTTCATTACTTCTATTCTTCATTTCAAATATATCTTTCAAGTCTACTAACGGCACAATAGTCCCACGGAAGTCAATGACCGGTTGATTATGCGCATTTAAAATATCAGACTTCTGAATAATGGCAGTCTCAATAATAGAAGACAATGGGATTGCATATATTTCTTGATCCAATTCTACTAACATGACAGAAATAATAGAAAGAGTAAGAGGTAACTGCACCTGGAATAACGAACCTTTTCCTTCTGTCGAATCGATAGATATGTGTCCACCGAGAGATTCAATTGTATTTTTAACTACGTCTAGACCCACACCACGACCTGAGACGTCAGTTATGGAAGCTGCAGTTGAAAATCCTGAAGCTAAAATCAATTCGGCCACTTGCTTATTTGTTAATGAATCTGCCGCTTCCGGACTGATAATTCCTTTTTCAATTGCTTTACCTACTACACGCTCACGGTTTACACCAGCTCCATCATCTTCAAGCTCAATGAATACATGGTTACCCGAATGGTAGGCACGCAATGTTACAGTCCCTACTTCTGGCTTACCTTTCGCGATACGTTCTTCAGGCATTTCAATACCGTGATCTAAAGCATTTCTTATTAAGTGAACAAGTGGATCCCCTATTTCATCGATTACAGTACGGTCTAGTTCTGTTTCAGCTCCCACAATCTCCAAATCGATTTTCTTATTGAGATCCCGTGCCAATTGACGCACCATTTTAGGGAATCGATTGAAGACAGTTTCCACAGGCACCATTCGCATATTCAGTATAATATTCTGCAAGTCTCCTGATACACGTGTCATTCTCTCAACGGATTCATTCAATTCCGGGTTATGCAATTCACTCGCGATCGATTGAAGACGTCCGCGATCGATGACCAGTTCTTCAAATAAGTTCATCAAAATATCGAGTCGATCAATATTTACCCGTATAGTTTTATTGGAGTTTGAAGACGCAGACTTTTTAGTTTTAATAGCTTCTTTTGACACTTTTTCTGTTGGCGTAACATTAGCAACTGGCACTATTGTCGTTTCAATCACTTCTGGAGGCGTTTCATTTTCATTTATCGCAGCTTGCTTATATTTTTGCACATATTCATCTGTAATATGTGTGATTTTCACGTCTTCTATTTCAGAAACTTTCATTACTTTTGCTTTTAGGTCTTCAGCGTCCTCCTGTGTCAATAACACAATCGTAAATTTCTGATCGAAATCTTCATTTTCCAATTGTTCTACTGTAGGAACGGTTTTTATAACTTCGCCTGATTTTTCTAAAATCTCAAACGTCATGAATACGCGTGCCACTTTTAACAAGCAGTCTTCACGTAATGTAACCGTAATCTCTAGTGCATTAAAACCTTGCTCAGCAGATTGAGAAATAACCGTCAACTCAAATTCATCATATTGAACCCCTGTAGAAGTGACCACTTCAATTGGTGCTTCCTCAGTAGTCGCTGATACAGAATCCTCGACCAAATCAAGCGGTTGGCCTGCTTCAATTCGATTTAGCGTATCAACTAATTTGCTGACGTCTTTTTTTCCATCTCCACCAGATTCAATGTCTTGTACCATTAGTTCAAGATCATCCACCGCTTCAAATACAACGTCTAGTATTTCAGTTGTGACACTGATCTTTGAATTTCGAATTGCATCTAGAACGTTCTCCATCTTGTGCGTTAAATCTGCGATATCTTCATATCCCATTGTCGCTGACATTCCTTTAAGCGTATGTGCCGCTCTAAAGACTTCATTGACAATTGCCAGATCATCCGGATCATTCTCTAACGCGAGTAGTTGCTCACTACAAGCTTGTAAGTGTTCTTTACTTTCTTCGATGAACATGTCCAAATACTGACTTACATCCATTGCAAAGCCCCCTAGTTACTTCAAATTTCCCAATATGGCATTGGCGATCTCTTGCACGTCTTTTACTTCATCACTCAGACCCGCATCTATTATGGCTTTGGGCATTCCATACACAACGGAAGTTTTCTGGGATTCCGCTATGGTAATCGTTTTGCATGACGCACGTAAAAGTTCCATGCCTTCTTTTCCATCAGATCCCATGCCTGTCATGATAGCTGTTACAAATTTCAATTCTTTATGTGTGGCCGCTGATTCTAATAACACATTTACTGCTGGGCGGTGTCCAGAACGAGGTGCTTCGTTTCCATCCAATACAATTTGATAACCTGTTCTGGATTTCTCGAACTTCAAATGTAACCCCCCTGGTGCAATATAGGCTGTTCCATTTTCGATTAGCTCTCCATGTTCAGCTTCTTTAACTGCGATTTCACTTAAGCCATTAAGTCGTTCGGCTAATGACTTTGTGAAGCCGGGCGGCATATGCTGAACAATAAGAATTGGATAGGGAAATTCTGCAGGAAACCTAGTTATAACTTCTTGTAAGGCTCTTGGACCCCCAGTCGATGTACCTATTATAACAAACGTTTGGGCAATAAGTGTAATATTTTTAGAAAAATTTACAGTTTGTACCGGTACCGATGGAATGATTCTACTATCACTCGCTGTATTCATTCTAGTTGGCGGTGCTGTATACCTTTTTTGTGGCGGGGTAATTTTTCTTGTTAACGTCTGAATCCCCACATTTGAAGCGGCAAATACTTTCTCCACAATCTCTTTTTCTATTTCGTGAAGATTTAACGAAATAGCGCCACCAGGTTTCGCTATAACATCCACTGCTCCGTATTCTATAGCGAGTACGGCATTTTCCGTATTATGTTTTGTCGTACTCGATAATATCACTACAGGGATCGGCATTTGATCCATAATAAGCTTTAAAGCTTCTAGCCCATTCATCATAGGCATTTCAATATCCATTGTAATGACATCGGGATGAAGGTCACGTACCTTTTCCACTGCATCCTTGCCATTCCTAGCGATGCCGATGACTTCCATCAAGGGGTGTTTATTCAACATATCGGAAATTAACTTCCGCATAAAAGCTGAGTCGTCAACAACTAGAACTCGCCTTTTCTTTCCAGTAATCAAATCACACACGCCCCTTCTGAAATATACCTTTGATTTTATCTATGAATCCAGAGGTTTCAATAGAAGTGCTAGGCTTATCGCCATGCATAAATGTATCAGTGATGGCCAGCATACGCTTGCTGACTTTTGCATCGGGATACAACTTAACGAAAGGTGACTGTGCAATCACCGCATTACGTACATGTATATCATCAGGCAAGAATCCTAAAATACTGGTTTCGACAGATAAAAATCTTCGCATAGCTAATTGAAGACGTGCGACGGAATCCCGACCATCTTGCTCCTTCAGTACACGATTACTGACTATGCGGATGGTTTTATTCGCATCTTGTAAACAGATGAATTTTATCATCGAATAAGCATCCGTAATCGACGTTGGCTCAGGTGTCGCAATTAAAATTATCTCGTCCATCGCCAATATTAAATCGATAGAACTCTTCGTAGCTCCTGCACCCATATCGAATAAAATAACATCATACTCCATCTGTAAAATAGAGAACGCTTCAATCAATCGATTAAACATCGTATCCGACCATTCAACGACTGTTTCCAGTCCAGAACCTCCTGCAATAAATGCCAAGTTTTCTTCAATCGGTGTCACGACATCTTCTAATCTTTGGATGTCAGTCAAGTAATCTTTTAAATGATAAGTAGGAGTAGCGCCAAATAATATATGAATATTTCCCATTCCAATATCCATATCCACAATTAAGACTTTCTTGCCCTTTGCTACTAAAGCATAAGAAAAATTCGCAGTAAAGTTCGACTTGCCTACTCCACCTTTACCACTGATGATGGCAATTGAGCGAGCTACAGGTCTTTGATTTCTGATCATTTTTAGTCTAAGTGCTTCCGCCTGATCATGCATGTGGTTCACCTTCTAACAGAAGATTTATCACTTTTTCAAAACTGGCTTCTGTCAAATCCTCAGGTACCTCTTGTCCATCTGTGAAGTATGCCATGCCTATACCATATTTCATCATTAGGTTAATAATCGAGCCTACAGAATTTGTTTCATCTGTTTTCGTGAATATAAATTTATTGATCGGAAATTTATCAAATTGTCTGATGATAGTATCCATATCCTGTTCCTTTGAAGTCGTGGATAACACAAGAAACGTTTCCATTTCTAATGAAAAATCTATAAGTTTTGTTAAATCATCAACAAATTTTGCTTCTTTATAATTTCGTCCCGCTGTATCAATAAATATAAGATCTAGATCTTTCAATTTTTCAATTGCAGTACGGAAATCTTCTTCGTTATAAGCAATTTCAACTGGTGCCTGAAGTAAATTAGCATATGTTCGTAATTGTTCAATTGCCGCAATACGGTACGTATCCGTTGTGATGAAACCCACTTTCTTTTTTTCTTCTAATAATGCACGTGCTGCAATTTTGGCAATCGTTGTTGTTTTCCCGACACCTGTAGGACCTAGTACATTAATAAACTTCTTCTGATAAGAGATTCCACCAAACGGCATATTGTGAAGTTGATCCCAGAACCAGCTTCGAATCAATTCGATTTGCTGGTCTTCTGTAAAGTCCGTCTTATCTTGTTTCATACGATCGAATACCAAATTGCCGATTTCCATAATATGTTCATTTGCTAAACCTTGCACTTGCAATCTCTTCAACACTGGAAGAAGTTCATCAGGATATTTTCCTAATGTATGATCTACTTGCTTAATGTCTTTCAGCATTTGTTTGATTTCTCGCATTTCCCTCTGCATACGCTCAACCGACTCGGGTTGTGCAACAGGTTGTATAGTACGAACCTGTGATTCATAGGCACGTTGATCATTCGTTTTATCATAGCTTGCAACTACTTCTACTGAACGTTTACGAAATAGACCAAGAAAACCTTTTGTTTTTGTGACATTTGAACTAAGGATGACGGCGTCGTCTCCAAAATCTTCACGTACTTTCGCCATCGCTTCGACCATAGTAGGTGCTGTATACTTTTTCATTTTCATTAAATATCCACCACCCCTACACTTTGAACTTCCACTGATGCTTCCAATTCATTATAGGACAGTATAGGTATCTGTGGAAAATACCGTTCTGTGATTTGCCGCAAGTACATTCGAATTGCAGGTGAACATAAGATTACAGGGGACTGGTCGAGCATAGCTACCCGTTCAACTTCCTGCGCAATCCGTTCCAAAATCATTTGAGATTGTGATGGATCAATGGACAAGAAGTTCCCTTGATCAGTCTGTTGGATGCTATCCGCAATGAGTTTCTCCACTTTTCCGGATACCGTTAAAACTTTTAACGCTTCATTTCCTACTACGTATTGCCCCGTAATCTGACGCGCTAATGATTGTCTTGCATATTCTGTCAGCACATCGACATCGGAAGTATACTTTGAATAGTCTGCAAGTGTCTCGAAAATAATAGGTAGATTACGAACAGAAACTTGTTCATTTAATAATTTAGCAAGTACTTTTTGAATCTCACCAATCGATAGTGGAGTAGGTGTCAGTTCATCAACCAAAATCGGATACGTCTCATGAACGTGATCCACAAGTTGCTTCGTTTCCTGACGGCCTAGTAAGTCGGATGCGTTAGCACGAATGACTTCTGTCAAGTGTGTTGATACAACACTTGGCGGATCCACAACTGTGTAGCCCATGATCTCCGCTTCCTCTTTCGCTTCTTCAGTAATCCATTTTGCCGGCAATCCGAATGAAGGTTCAACAGTATCGATTCCTTCTATCAAATCTTCGCCACCAGGACTCATCGCTAGATAATGATCTAACAAGAGCTCTCCCCTGGCCATTTCATTTCCTTTAATTTTGATTCGATATTCATTTGGTTGTAATTGAATATTATCTCGGATACGAACAACTGGAATTACAAGACCAAGTTCTATTGCCAACTGACGACGAATCATTACGACACGATCCAATAAATCTCCGCCTTGTGTTGCATCTACGAGAGGAATTAGTCCGTAGCCAAATTCAAATTCAATTGGATCGACATTCAAAAGATCCACGACATTTTCTGGTCTCTTCAATCCTTCTGTTTCTACATCTTCTTCCATTTCCAATAATTCATCTGGATCTTCATCTTTTTTACGTGACATCATGAACGCACCCGTTGCCAATGCGCCTGCAATTGGAATTGTCAGTATGTCATTGATAGGAGTGGCAAGACCTAGTAAAAAGATCGTAATGGCAGCAACATAAAGTAGTTTAGGTTGACCTAATAATTGATTCGTAATGTCCGTACCTAAGTTTCCTTCTGATGCAGCTCGTGTAACTACGATACCCGTCGCTGTAGATATTAACAGTGCAGGGATTTGAGAAACAATTCCATCACCTACAGTTAATGTAGAGAATTGAAGAGCCGCTTCTGCAAACGGTAAGCCCATCTGCACAACACCGATAATCATACCGACCAACAAGTTGATCATGACGATGATAATTCCGGCAATCGCATCTCCTTTGACGAATTTTGTCGCACCATCCATCGCACCATAGAAATCGGCTTCATTACTAACTTTTTCACGACGTGTACGTGCCTCTATATCAGAAATCATTCCTGCGTTTAGATCAGCATCAATACTCATTTGCTTACCTGGCATCGCATCAAGTGTAAAACGTGCAGCAACTTCAGATACACGCTCCGAACCTTTCGTTATAACAATAAATTGAATAATAATTAAAATAACAAATACCACAAGTCCAACAATTATATTTCCCCCGGTAACGAACGTACCGAATGTATCGACTACTCCACCTGCATTACCTTCTGAAAGAATCGCACGTGTTGTAGAAACGTTAAGGCCTAACCGGAATAATGTAAGGAGTAGCAAGAGTGATGGAAAGATAGAAAACTGAAGTGCTTCTTGCATATTCATCGCAGTCAGTAAAACCATTAAACCAAGCGTGATATTTATAATAATCAAGAAACTTAATAACCAAGGTGGTAAGGGGATGACAAGCATCGCAATGATCATAATAACCGCTGCGAGTACTCCAATATCTTTAAACTGCATGCCACCCCTACTTTCTAATTTCACTTATATTTTTCTTTGAATCCGATAAACATATGCTAAGATTTCCGCAATTGCTTTGAAAAACTGTTCAGGTATCCGATCACCAATTTCTACCTCGTCATACATAGCACGTGCGAGAGGCCGATTTTCTACCATGACAATATCGTGTTCAGCTGCAATCATCTTAATCTTTTGTGCGACAAAATCTGCACCTTTTGCAATAACAATTGGCGAGTCCATCTGATCTTCATCATACTTTAACGCTATCGCAAAGTGAGTAGGATTTGTGATAACTACATCTGCTTCGGGTATTTCCTGCATCATACGTCGCATCGCCATTTCCCGCTGACGTTGTCTGATGCGAGATTTAATAAGCGGATCGCCGTCCATGTTTTTACTTTCATCTTTAATATCTTGTTTCGACATTTTAAGATTTTTTTCATAGTCAAATTTCTGATAAAGAAAGTCTAAAATAGAAATGAACAATAGTACTAGTGACGCGATGATTCCCATCATTCCGACTAATTTTGCAACAGTCACCAAAGTTACTTGTGGTGTTTTAAAAGCTAAGTCGAGCACTTGGCCAAGATTACTCCATACGATCAGTGTTGTAACTGTACCAATAAAAGAAATCTTTAAAATAGATTTTAGCAATTCTACAATTGCCCGAATAGAAAAGATTCGTTTTAATCCTTTTATAGGATCAATTTTCTTTAGATCAAATTTCAATGTCTCCGTAGTAAATAACAAACCAAATTGCAAAAGATTCGCTGCAATACTCGCAATAACTGCAATGATCATAATAGGCAACAAAATAATCGCCATTTGTTTAATAACACTTATGTATACTAACATGACTTGTTCTTCATCCATTGTTTTGATAGGGATAAAGTGTGTAAACGATTCTCGGAAAAACACAAAGAAATTATCTCGCATAAAACCTGCTGCAAAGAACATAAATGTGAAAATAGAGAACAGTACGATTGCAGCCGTTACGTCTTGACTTTTTAGTACTTGTCCTTTCTTACGCGAATCTTCCCTTTTTTTCGGGGTAGCTTTTTCCGTCTTCTCACCGGCGAAAAATTGTAAATCCAGCCTCAGTAACAAGTTAGCCACCTCCGAGCAATATCATCAGATTTCTCATCGTCACAATCATAATCTCAAACATTTTCTTCATGACGACTATGAATACACTCGCCATTGTCACGATCACCAAGAAACTGACACCAATTTTTATCGGGAAACCTACAACAAAAATATTCAATTGGGGTACAGCACGAGCTGTTATTCCAAGAGCCAGATCGACGAGAAATAATGTCGCCACGACAGGAATTGCCATTTGGAAAGCAATCGCAAATGATTTCGCAAACGTCAAGACAATGAATTCCGCCATATTAGGACTACCAAAAGGAGGCCACATAGCTGTAATTGGAACAAAGTCATAGCTGTAAAATATTCCATCCAACAACATATGATGGCCATTCACGACAAGTAATAACAACATCGCCAACGAATTTAGAAATTGTCCAAGCAGCGGCGACTGTGCACCTGTCTGAGGATCAATTACGTTCGCTATCGCAAACCCCATCTGAAAGTCGATGAATCCTCCAGCTACTTGAATAGCCGACATAATAATAAAAGCGGCAATGCCGATTGACAAGCCGACTACCGCTTCTTTAAGTACAAGTAATATGTATTGTCCATCAATCACCAATTCCGGCATTGTAATTGAGTAAGACATCATCCACGCCAATATGGCTCCGAATAGTAAACGCTGCGTGGCCGGAATGGTTTTATATGAAAATAATGGCAGTGTCACAAAGAAAGATGTAACACGGGTCAGAATAAGCAAAAATGCGGGTAAAGACGGAATGATTTCATTCATTCAATCACCCGACATACCTGGAGAGACTGGAAAAGATATCGCTCGCATAATTGGTTACATACGATAACATCCAAGGTCCAAAAAATATAATAGCAACCATTACCGCTACAATTTTAGGCACGAATGCCAATGTCTGTTCCTGGATCTGTGTAGTTGCCTGAAATATACTCACGGCAAGTCCTGTCATTAAAGCGACTATTAAGAGAGGACCTGAAGCGAGAAGAATAACCCAAACTGACCGTTCTGCAATGGTAATAACAAATTCACTCGTCATTCAAATTCCTCCCTAAAAGCTTTGCAGCAATGACTGGATGATAAGATACCATCCGTCTACCAGAACAAATAATAATATCTTGAACGGCAATGAAATCATAACAGGCGGAAGCATCATCATCCCCATGGACATAAGTACACTGGCAACAATCATATCGATGACTAGAAAAGGAATGAAAATCATGAAGCCCATTTGAAATGCGGTTTTAATCTCACTAAGGGCAAATGCCGGTACCATCATCGTCAACGGAATATCTTCAATCGTATCCGGTCGTTCCATTTGATTATATCGCATGAATAATTCCAAATCTTTCTGTCTCGTATGTTGACTCATAAACTCTTTGAACGGAATACTGGCACGTTCGTATGCCTCGTCCAAGCTAATTTCTTCATCAAACAGCGGAGTCAAGGCTTCTTCATTCACCTGAGATAACACAGGTGACATAATGAAGAATGTTAGAAATAAAGCTAAACCTACTAGCACTTGGTTAGGAGGCATTTGCTGTGTAGCAAGTGCCGTTCGTACAAATGACAAGACGATAATAATCCTTGCAAACGAAGTCATAAGGATTAAAATCGCTGGTGCGAGTGACAAGACTGTAAGTAACAACAACATCTTTATAGAAGTAGAGACGTTGGTCGGATCACTGTCGGAAAATGTTTCCAGAAAATCAACCATCGCGGTCGCTCTCCTTCCGATTTAACCGATTTAACTGTTCTCTACGATCAGATTTGATTTCATCCATTTTGGTTGAGAACACTTGACTGAAAGTGGGTTCTTCTACATGAGATTGCTCGGCCTTTGAGAAAAACCGGGTGTACAAATGTGAAAATATTCCCTTCTGAACTTCATTGCCTTGATCATAACGTTCAAGCAAATCCGCGATTTCATCAGGATCATCTATTTCTCTTAGTAGCTGAACATTTTCCCCTACACCCACCACAAAATAATGACTACCCATTTTTACTAGTTGAATAGATTTATGTTGCCCTAATGGAACACCGCCCAAATTCGTCATGAGGCGATTTTGATCAAAGCTTCTATTGCGCTTATTCATGAATCGCAGCAACCACACGAGCAAACCTATTACAAATATAAAAGCTAGAATAGTCCGGATGTAATCTTTTGCTGTAAGACCTTTCGGCTCGTCCAGGTCATTATCAGTTATGTTTTTTTCATCATTCTCAGCAACCGGTGCTTTTTCTTCACAATCTTTACCTTTTCCAATACAATCTGACACGCTGATGTCGGGATCCGTATCTGCAAGCGCTAATGGTGTCATAGTAAAACACAGAAGGAATAGTATAAAATATTGGACTACTCTTTTTACATTCATAAGACGCACTTAGCTCAATGCTTTGTCGATCGCTTCAATAACACGGTCCGCTTGGAATGGTTTAACGATAAAGTCTTTTGCTCCAGCTTGGATTGCATCGATGACCATTGCCTGCTGCCCCATTGCCGAACACATGATGATGGTCGCAGATGGGTGTGTACCTTTAATTGCTTTCAATGCGGCAATTCCATCCATTTCAGGCATTGTGATATCCATTGTGACTAGATCGGGCTTCAATTCATTATACTTTTCGACAGCTTGTGCACCGTCTGCAGCCTCTCCAACTACTTCATAGTTATTCTTCGTTAAGATATCCTTGATCATCATGCGCATAAATGCTGCGTCATCTACTACTAAAATTCGTTTTCCCATTCATATTCCCTCCAAGTATCTTCTATCGTAAATTGTTTAACCGATCCATTTGACTCAAAATATCCGTAATGCGGACTCCGAAGTTTTCGTCAATGACTACTACTTCCCCTTTTGCTATATAGCGATTATTGACTAATATATCAACAGGCTCCCCTGCCAATTTATCTAGTTCAATAATCGATCCTCCAGACATTTCCAGTATTTCTTTAACAGAACGCTTCGTACGTCCTAATTCTACTGTTACTTGGAGTGGTATATCAAGTAGTAAATTTAAATTATTTGATTCTTCCTTGTTTAAAGATGGTGCTTGGAAACTAGCGAACTCCGCTTGCTGAACGTGCACAGGCGCTTGAGTCTGTCTCGGTGCAGCTGGTTGTTGAACAGGTGGCGCTTGATAGGCTGTTTGTTGTTGCACGGGTGCAGGCTCTTCTGGTGCATACATAGGCTCTGGTTCTGAATAGTGGGATGTCTGTGGTGTGGGCGGTACTTCTGTCATAGTAGCCGCTTCTTCATCCCCCATCAGGGAAGACACTAACTTTTTACCGAACTCCAGTGGGAACAATTGCATTATGTCAGAGTCAATCAAATCACCGACTTTTAAATTGAATGACACGCGAATCAATAAATTATGTGCAGGAATATATTCGGTTCCTTGATCGATTTGAATATTCAACAAATCAATAGTGGGTGGTGAAATGTCGACTTTTTTATTAAAGATGGTAGACATCGAAGTAGCTGAAGATCCCATCATTTGATTCATCGCTTCTTGAACTGCACTCAAATGAATTTCACTTAAGTCTTGATTTGGTGCTGTGCCGTCTCCGCCGAGCATTAAGTCAGCGATAATGGCCGCGTCCGTTTGTTTGATGACAAGCAAATTAACACCGCTTAATCCTTCAGTGTATTCCACTTTGATCGCAACATATGGATGAACGAAATCATCTTCCAAGTTATCACGTTGGATTAGTGTAAGTTTAGGTGTTGTGATTTCTACTTTTTGGCCAAGCAAAGCGGACAACGCTGTTGCTGAACTACCGAATGAAATATTACCGACTTCACCTAATGCGTCTTGCTCCATTTCGGTCAAGTAATCGTTAATGTCGATAGTTTCTGATGCAGGTTCGGTCGTTTCCGCAGGCTCTAATGTTTCACCACGCAATAACGCTTCAATCTCTTCCTGTGAGAGAATATTATCACTCATCATCTTCATCCTCTCCCGTATTCAGTATTTCTAGTATTTGAACAGCCATACGGTTACGTAATTTTCCTGGCTGAGCAGTGAATTTAGGTTTTTCTCCTATCCGTATCGTCAGAGGTTCCTCAATACTAGTATCCAATGAAATAACATCCCCAAGCTGTAAATGCAAGAAGTCGTGAATGGATATTTCGCCTTTTCCAAGGTCTGCTACTACGGGCAGCATCGCATTTTTTATTCGTCGTTCCAACTGTATGCTTTGTTCAGGGGTAGGTTCTTTTTTATTCGTTTGCATCCAATACTGCACGGACAAGTTCGGAATAATTGGTTCTAGCACCACATGGGGAATACAAATGTTGATCATGCCGCTAGATTCACCAATCATTATATTGAACGAAATAACGATAACGGTTTCGTTCGGTGAAATCATTTGAAGAAACTGCGGATTTACTTCCATCTCGGTCAAATATGGATCAATTTCAATCAGTCCTGACCAAGCTTCCCGTAAGCTATCAAATGAACGCTCAAATAAATTCGTTAAAATCTTCGTTTCAATTTCAGTCATATTATCTGTTTTTCCTGAACTTGACCCAAAGCCGCCCATCAGTCGCTCCAACATGGAATAGGCTACGTTTGGATTGACTTCCATTAAAATGTTTCCTTCAAGAGGAGACACATCAAATATATTGATCAGTGTCATATTAGGTATAGAGCTGATAAACTCTTCAAAAGGAATTTGGTCTACCGACATTACATTGATCTGTACATACGTACGCAGCTGGGCTGAAAAGTACGTCGTCAGTAATCTGGCGAAATTTTCATGAATCCTAGTCAAACTTCGAATTTGATCTTTTGAGAAACGAAGTGCACGCTTAAAGTCATAGACACGTACTTTTCTTGTTTCTTCTTCTTTTTTCATTTCTTCTGCTGACATTTCACCCGTCGATAAAGCAGACAGCAACGCATCTATTTCATTTTGGGACAGTACATCTCCCGACATAAGCCCACCTCCCATCGCGCACACTTCTCTAGTACGTCATTCCAGCCGTCACTGGATGATATAAGAGACAATATACACCTTCTGTATTTCACCATCTTGCATCAGCTCATTCAACTTCGCTTTAATGGTATCTTCAAATTGCTGTTTGCCCACTTTCCCTTCAAGATCTTTTGCGGTCATTTCAGACAATTCTTGAATGGCTAGATTCTTCACTTGGAAATCACGTTTGGTTAATTCTTCAGCCGCTTTTTTACTATCTGTTTGGATTTTTAACGACACACGGACAAAATTACGACCTGACAAGTTCGTGGTAATCTCTTCCATATCCACTGACGACTCAATAATTTCATCAATCGATGGGGCTTTCTCTTCTCCATCACTATCTTTATTAAAATTCATAATCAAAACGACCGCCACGACACCGATCAACGTAATACTCACTAAAATGATCAATGAAATCGTCAACAACTTATTCTTCATCTTCTTCATCACCCCGGATATGCGGATTGGATAGCAGCTGGACCGCTTGATAAAATTCTATGATTCGGCTATTAACCTCTTCAGCTGAATCAAGAACAACATACTTTGACCCAGTCGTCAATGTGATCGTCGTGTCTGGAAACGACTCAACTCTCTCTATGTACAATGCATTTAACGTAAACGTCGTTCGATTTAGTCTTGTCACTTTAATCATATGTAAGGGGCCAGGCCAAGGCCGGCCCGACCCTCCTTCTCAAACTATGCTATGTTATCGCTTCAAGTTTACTAGTTCTTGCAAGATTTCGTCTGAAGTCGTGATGATTCGCGTGTTGGCTTGGAATCCACGTTGTGCAACGATCATTTCTGTGAATTCTTCGGATAGGTCAACGTTGGACATTTCTAGGGAGCCTGATTTGATTGCACCGCGGCCGTCTTCTTGGGGGGAACCCGTATTACCTAACGCCGGTCCAGAGTTCGCACTTTCACGATACAAATTCCCTCCCATTTTTGTCAAACCGCCAGGATTCGCAAATTTGGTCAGAACAATAACATCCTCTCCCTCAAGTTCCCCGTCTATTACGAACTTGACTTCTCCATTTTGACCTATTGATAGAGAAGTTGCATTTGGAGGAACAATAATACTACCGCCACCATCTTTAGATAGAACTCTTCCCTCACCATCGACAATCGCACCTGTTTCGTCCAAATAAAAATTACCTGCGCGTGTATATAGCGTTTCACCATTCGGATCCTCAACTACAAAAAAACCGTCTCCCTCAATAGCTATATCTAAGGTGTTTCCAGTGAATTGTGTTGAACCAGCACTGTGTATTGTATCAATGGCAGAGATTTGGGATCCAAGTCCTACCTGTTTTGGATTCATACCACCACGGTCATTACCGGGTCCTGTTGCTTCTGATATAGTTTGAGAATATAAATCCTTAAATACAACTCGTCCTTTTTTGAAACCATACGTATTGACGTTCGCGATATTATTACCGATTACATCCAATTTTGTTTGAAAGTTTTTCAATCCTGATATTCCTGAGTACATTGAACGAAGCATAATGTAGTTTCCCCTCTCGTTTTTAGAGTGCACCGCGTCAATCAGTCGGCGGGGCAATGGCATCCTGTTAAGGTCCTGCCGTGTTTAGCTAAGTAGTATCGTGCCGTCTATATTCGTAAATAGTTGGTCCTTCGCTTCCATGCGGTTCATCGCTGTGATGACGGTTGAGTTCTTCGCACTGACAATGAGTGCGGCTTGATCGGTCAACACGAGTGAATCACGGATTCCCTTCCTCTTCGCCTCGTCTACTTTTTGTGAGATATGCGCCCATTCTGAGTCGGTCATTTGAATACCCCGTTCTTGCAGCCGGTCGTTCGCATGTTTACTGATCTTTAGTTTTTCTGGCTGTGTCGCGAGCTGTAAGTGTTCGAGAAATGACTGCTTCGATTGTGCTTGTATCTGTCCTTGGCGTATAGGTGGCGGTGATGGAATGCGATGGATATCGATCTTGTTCATGACATCGCTCCATTCAATTATTCACTGATCGTTGTAAGTTGGTTACCTTCGATTTTCGTACCGTTTTGTAATATATAGTGTAAACTGCCTTCTTTATTCGTAACAGATATGACTTTTCCAGTAAATTCTTCGTCGCCTTTCATATAGCCTACTGTCTTGCCGATTAGCATACTAGCTTGTACTAGATTATTGGGTTGACCAATTGCGCCAGAGCCTGAACTAGAACCATTCCCCATTACTTCGGAAATGTTTCCTGGTGATAACTCTTTGCCATCTGCCATTGTGAAGATTACTGAGCCGTCGATATACTTAATTGACTGTATGACCCCTGTACCCTCATTGATAATCGGCTTATCATCCTCGCCTTTTTTGTCAGATACTTCGTGCCAACGTATTTCTTTTCCAACAAAGCTATTGTATTGAATCAATTGACTTTGGTTTTGAGAAGCAGCGAATTTTTCAAATGCATTCGCTAAGTTCATCGTTTGTTCCAATGAAGAGAATTGTGCCATCTGTGCAACAAATTCTGTATCTTTCATCGGATTCGTTGGATCTTGATTCGCCATCTGTGCAATCAATATTTTCATGAACGCGTCTTTACCCATTGTATCGGGTCCAGTTTTCCGCTGATCACGTTGCTTATTGACTAGATACATGGAATCTGTAATCGCACTATTAGTTGTTGTAGAATTTGTTCCTTCTGGCAATGTTTACGCCTCCAGTTCAATCATGAATTCTTGGAATGTTTGTTGTTGTTCATCTTGAGTTTCATTTTGATCGGTAGCTTGTTCTTTTTGTTGCTGGTTTTGCTTGTTGAAAGCTTGTTCTCTATCACTCTTCGACGGATCTTGAAGTGTTTGTGATAGATCAATTCTATCCATTTGCAAGTTCTGTTGATTGAAGGCATGTCGCAGTTGATGCATTTGGCTGTCGAGCATTTCACGTGCCATCGCTGTAGATGCCAAAATCCTCGCTGTCATCACACCGTTTACTTCCAGTAATTCTATTCGAATTTGTCCAAGATGTTCCGGATACAGTTTGATTGAAATCCGGTTCATTCCATTCGTCTGACCAAAGTTCGCGCGGTTCAATACAGCTTGGAATTCACGCATCAGAGCTTCACTTCGACTTTCTGGTACTTTCTCTGTGGTATTCATCTGGAATACAGGTCTAGCTTCATTCTGTGTGGTGGCTGTTACTGGTGTGACTGTCTCATTTGCCTTAGATTGTTGATCTTGTTGTTTCGCATCAGCTGCAGATTGCTCTGTTGTAAATCGAATAACATGTTGCATAGCAGATGGAATTTGTACAGGTTGCTTCGCTTCAGGTTGTACGACATTCGCCTCTAACTGACTTGCAAACTGGGATAGAATTGGTTGGATTGTTTTCACTAAATTCAATTGTTTTGTAAATAAATCCATCTTATGTGCTGTTAGTTCAATTGTTTTAAGCAATGCAGTTAATTCAACAGTGACTTTTGGTGGTAATTGCTCCATAGCTATTTTAATTTTTTCAGGCGGCAATTGCTGTAATACATCGAGCACAAACCAAATATCTCCTGTAGCTGCAATCTCATCTAGTTGTGTTTTTGTCACGCCGACATCTTCTAGGACATTTGTAACTACTTCTATAAGTTTATCAGGATTTTCACTAATAAGAGCAGCTAATTGTTGCAGACTTGGAAACTTATGAAGATTTGGTAGATCCGTTATAGTTAATTCCGTATTACCATTAACCAAACTTTCCTTTTCGAGACTAGCAATCATTTGCCCAAGCAACTCTTCAGCTTCTTCTGTTAGTTGAACAAGAGAATTTTGTATTTGATTTTGATTTTGTGTTGGTGTTGCTTGTTCAAGTTTTAACTCTTCTGTTTGTTCTTCTATAGTTTTTTCAATTATTTCAGTAGAGATTTTCTCAACAGCAGTTCCTTTTACCGAAATCGTTTGTCTTAATCCAGCCTCTTTCAATAATTGAGCTACAATAGGCGACTTCACAGATTGCTTTAACTCCTCAAGAAGTCCTTCTAACTCTTCCAACGAATCAGCGTTAAGAACTTCGCCGAGTAATTTAGTCAACTCTTGATCAGCGCCTAGTGTCTGGGGTTTTGCCGGTATAGCGGTTGCGGACATCAAACTTTGGAATACACTTCCGAACCCTTCTCCTTCAATATTCACTGTAGAAGGGGCTGAATTCATAGGAATGCTTGGAGAACCTATGCCCATTAATAGTCCTAAGTTCACTTTTTCACCTCCCTCAATTACTATTATACTACTTTGTAAGCATAGAAGTATATTTAGCGGCCTCTTCAGGGGACATTTTCTCTAGTATAGCTGCTAGCGTAGCGGGCTTTAGACTAGATAATATTTGAATGGCTTCTGCATCGCCCATTTTGGTAATGACAGGAGCCGATGATTTAGCCGACATTTGCTCATATGTCGTAACAATTTCTTTGAAATCACGTTTGGATTCACTTTGTTCTAGTTTTAGCTTCTCGATCTCTTCATTTAGTTTTTCTTTTTCGATTACAAGTGTTTCATTGGAGTCTTTCACTTGAGTAAGCTCATCTTGCACTTCGAATAATTGTGCTTCTTTTTCTTGGATTTCTGCTTGTAGAGAAATCACACGTTCTTCTAATATTAGATCTCCTTCGACTTTTTCATCAGGTGCTTTTTGTTCCAAGAACGGGACTTTTGATGTCCATTCTTTCGCCTGATCGAAAACGTTAACATCTGCTACTTTAGCTATTATTAAGACAACAGCTGTTGTGAACATAAGAGGAATGATGATCCATGCGAGTAAAATCTGAAAAAAGCCGATCGACTTTTTTTCTGATACTTCGACAGAGTCTTTAACCTCTTTTTTCTTTTTCGATTTAGCCACTTTACCACCCGTCTTCTTTTGAACGAAACTTCATCGTCGATAGTTCGTCAATTCGATTTGCTTCCACATGTTCCATCTCGGCATTATGTTGTTCTTTACCGATTTCCTTCATCTTCTCAAACTTCTTTACTTCTATGTTCTTTTCCAACAGCTGCGTTTCATACCAATTCATTTTTGAACGAGATTTCATTACTTCTTGTTGAATGTGATCTATCGTTACATCAAGTGTAGTAATAAAACGAGAGTAGTGGTGCAAGTCATCAATGGAAAAACCTGTAGTCATACGTTGTTGCTGTTCTTCCAAGATATTTTCTTTCTTTTTCATCTGGTCATACAACTGTGTTGCCACTTTTTCGAACTCTTCGATCGCTTCTTTATAAGCCATTTCTGTTTCATCACGCTCTTGTTCACGCAAATCTAAAACTTTATCAAAACGATAATGGAAAGAAGTCATTTACGCTCTCCTCCTCCAGAAGCTAACGCGACCATTTCATTTACCGTGTCTTCTAATTGGATATTCTCATTAAATTTTTGCTTTAGAAAATTGGTAATGATCGGCTCATATTCAATCGCTTCATCGATTTCTCGTGACGTTCCTTTTTTATATGCACCAATATTGATTAAATCCTCTGATTTGTCATAGGCATAATACAATTCACGCAATTTCGCTGCTGCTTTCAGGTGTTCTGGATCCGCAATATGATTCATTAGACGACTGACACTTTTCAACACATTGATTGCAGGATATTGGCCTTTATTGGCTAGCGTACGATCTAACACTATATGACCGTCAAGAATCCCTCGCACAGCATCTGCAATCGGCTCATTCATATCATCACCGTCAACTAACACAGTATAAAAAGCGGTGATAGCACCTTTTTCATTCGTACCACTGCGTTCTAATAGTTTGGGTAGAATAGCGAAAACAGAAGGAGTATACCCTCTTGTGGCTGGCGGTTCACCAACCGCTAAACCAATTTCACGCTGCGCCATGGCTACACGTGTAACTGAGTCCATCATCAGCATAACGTTCAGTCCTTTGTCGCGGAAGTACTCCGCAATCGCTGTAGCTGTCATCGCACCTTTTATTCGCATTAGCGCCGGTTGATCGGAAGTGGCAGCTACGACAATTGTTTTCTTTAATCCCTCTGGCCCTAGATCACGATCGATAAACTCCCGAACTTCGCGACCACGTTCCCCAATCAGTGCGATCACATTGATGTCCGCCTCCGTATTGCGTGCGATCATCCCAAGCAATGTACTTTTACCAACACCCGACCCCGCAAATATCCCGACACGCTGACCACTTCCCACCGTCAGCATGCCATCGATTGCCTTTACGCCTACAGCCAACTTGTCATTAATAGTAGGGCGTGTCAAGACGTTCGGTGGGCTGTTTTCCGTTCGTACTGTTGCCAGACCTTTAGGTAGGGGGCTATTATCAATCGGTTTTCCTAAAGAATCTAGAACTTGTCCTAGTAGATTCATTCCTACTTTCACTTCAAGTGGTTTACCTAGCGTTTCCACTAAACAACCACTTGAAATATTACGAATATCCGTATAAGGCATCAGCATGACAATTTCTTCTCTAAATCCTACAACTTCGGCTTGAATTAAGGAACGTCCTTCTTCTGGGACGTTCAAGTGAATAAAGCATACATCACCTATAGATGACTCGGGACCTTCGGATTCTATCAGCAATCCTACTACTCGAATAACGCGCCCAAACTTCTTTAACGTATTGATATTCGGAATGATTGGAATGAGATCTTCAGCTTTTTTCAAATTCACACACCATCTTCCATTATTTTCACCAATTGTTCTTTCAGTTCATTCAGTTGATCATCTACACTCACTACGATGCGACCATGGTTCGTTTCGATAAAACAATCTGTTGCATTGAAATCTTCATTGACAAAAATAAGGAACGGGGTTTCGGGCGGAAAAATCGAAGCGAGTTCCGACCGATGTGTCGTGACCATTTTAAACTGCTCAGTCGGTACGAATAATTTAATTTCTTTACTCTCCTGAGCTTCTTTAATGCCTTTGCGGACAATGGATAAATACGCTTCATCGTCTTCCTCTATCACTCTATTAATAATTCTTTCGGCTGAGTGCATGCCAATATCCAAAATCACGCGTTCTTGATTGATTAAGTATTGGGTTGCGTTCTCGTAAGATAAAGTAGTAGTTTCGTTCGCAGCCTCTATCATTTCACGCATTTCAGCCACTGCTTTATTACGACCATCTTCATACCCCGCCTGAAAACCTTCATCATAGGCTTGTTGCTGCAATTCTTCTTTTTCACTAGCCCACGCGGCATGCATCGATTCGACATCTGCAGCAGCTTGATCTAGTCGTTGTTTTATTTCGGTATCTACTATGCTTTTACGTTGCTCCATCTCCTGCAATAAGCGATTGCGTTCCATGAATACTTTACCCATACTTACCGGCTCTACTGTCTCTTCAACCGGTTGTGAAGGTTGCAAGTTACGGATTAAAATTTCTTTTGTAGGACTTTGATTCATTACCGTACGCTCGGATCGAAACAGATTAGACAATGATGTCATCTCCTCCACCACGCGCTATGATGATTTCTCCTGCATCTTCAAGTCTACGGATGATTCCGACGATACGGGATTGCGCTTCTTCTACATCACGAAGTCGTACCGGCCCCATAACATCCATTTCTTCCTTGAATGACTCTGCCATACGCTGTGACATATTCTTGAATAATATATCTTTTACTTCTTCGCTTGATACTTTCATTGCTAAAATCAAATCTTCATTTTCACAATCACGAATAACACGCTGAATGGAACGGTTATCCAATGTGATGATATCCTCAAAGACAAACATTCTCTTGCGAATTTCTTCTGCAAGTTCTGGATCTTGAATTTCAAGCGCATCGAGAATCGTTTTTTCTGTCGAACGGTCTACACCATTCAACACTTCCACGACTGCGTCTACGCCACCTGTTTCGGTAAAGTCCTGGGTAACAGTAGAAGATAATTTTCGTTCAAGGACTGCTTCAATCTCACTGATTACTTCCGGCGAAGTAGATTCCATTGTAGCAATGCGTTTTGCTATATCGGCTTGCATTTCTTGTGGGAGTTGTGACAGGATCAATCCTGCCTGCTCCGCTTCCAAATAAGATAAAATCAACGCGATTGTCTGTGGGTGTTCATTTTGTATAAAGTTTAAAATCTGTGATGGTTCTGCACGTCTAGCGAAATCAAACGGTCGCACTTGAAGTGAAGAGGTCAAACGGTTAATGATAGCTTGGGCATGGTCTTTTCCGAGTGCTTTTTCAAGAACTGTCTTGGCATAGCCAATACCGCCTTGTGAAATATAATCCTGCGCAAGAGCGATATTATGAAATTCTTCAATAATTTCTTCTTTTACAGAGGATTCGACTTTTTTCACACCCGAAATCTCCAACGTCAGTTGCTCGATCTCTTCTTCATTCAAATGCTTATAGACTGAAGCCGAAACTTCTGGCCCAAGAGAGATGAGCAATAAGGCAGCTTTTTGTTTACCTGACATGACTTTATCTTTCTTAACCAACTAATACCCCTCCGTTACTCCTTGGCAATCCATGTTCGCAATAACTTCGCGAATTCTTCCGGTTTATCTTTAGCCATTTTTTCTAGTTGTTTTCTTCTTGCTGTCGCCTCTGTTTCTGTTTCCAAGTTGATGTCATCAATTTGGACGGAATCTAATTGGGCTTGAGCTTGTTCCATCGCGAGCTCTTCATCCATTGCTGCTTCATTACGTCTCTTACGCAAGAACAGCACGACGAGTACGATAACTGCTAGCAGTAATACACCGCCAATTAAATACGCCCACCAAGGAATCACTGTCTTCGTATCTTCAAACGCGATATTCTTGCCTTTAAGTGGTTGAACGGAAACCGCGATTTTTTCGGCCAGTATTTCATCCGTTAATTCCCCAGCTGCTTCTTTATCCAAGGATGTACGTACAATAGTCTCCAAAATACGTTCAACATCTTGTCTAACTTCTGGAGCTAATGAAGTTGGATCATCTGCAGTTGGAGGTTCGATCATAACTTGAATACCGATATTGCTAATTTTGTACGGGCTCTCTACTATATCTTTTTTAATTCTGTTCACTTCATTATTAATAGTTTCTTCAAGACGTTCGTAATCTCCGTCTCCGCCTTCACCTTCTACATAAGTCGTACGATTATCGGTAGGGTCTTCTCCTTCAGGGGTTCCACCTACTGCCGGATTCGTACCAGAGAATGATTCCGTTATCCGTTGCACACTAAGAGCAATACCTTCCATGTTTTCGGGATCTACTGGCGTAACCAAGTTTTCTTCACGTTGTTCTTTCTTGAAGTCAATATCTGTCGTAACCGATACAACTACTTTATCTTGCCCCATCAATGTACCGAGCATCATTTGAACCTGTCGTTGCAAGTCGCGTTCAATGGTCTTTTTCACGCCCATTTGATCCGTCACACTAGCTCCATAAGAATCTCCTGAATCTTTTAGATCAAAGTACTCAAAATATTGGTTCTGTATGACGATATTATCATTGGATAGGTTAGGTAAGCTTTTTGAAACTAGATTATAAAGTGATGTGATTTGTTGTTCCGAAAAACTTTGTCCTGGATTCGTCTTCAACATGATCGCTGCACTAGCTTCGGATGTAGTATCGTTTACGAAGATTCCTTCTGTCGGTAAAGTAAGCATAACTTTTGCGTCCTTAATACCTTCTATACCCTTTATTAGATTAGCTAATTCTGTTTGCATCGCAGCAAGCTTAATCATATTGAATTCATTATCTGTAGTACCAAACCCTGCGTTATCCGAGAAGAATGAATAATCGATCAGTCCAGAGTCTGGGAAACCTTCTGCCGCAAGTGAAACACGCAAGTTATCTAGTTGCTTCTCAGGCACAGATATCGCTGTACCGCCAGGCTCTACAAGATAAGGAACGCCCTGACCGTCTAGCACTTCTTTTATGCGACCGATTTCAGATGGTGATACTTCTGAATAAAGTGTTACATACGTAGTACGTGACAAAGCCACTGTCAAAAAAACCGCCAGCGCGATTACACTGGCTGCTGTCACTATATATATAATTTTTTGATTTTTTGTTCGACTTCCCCAGAAGGCTTTAAGATCTGCTCTGAGTTTTGTCAATCTTTCTTTCATTCTAATCCCCCGGTCAGCCTCACTAGGCACGATTCCGCTTCTACCTAGTGCTTTCTATCTGTTAGACAGGCATTCTAATGATTTCTTGGTATGCTTCTACGACTTTATTACGCATTTCTACTGTTGCATTTAATGCGATACTCGCTTTTTGTGCCGAAATCATCACATTATGTAAATCGACATCTTCACCCTTAACAAGTTTAGCTGTCATAGTATCTGAGACTTTTTGTGTTTGATCCACTTGATGAATTGCATCATTTAACATTGCTGAGAAGTTCTGTTGAGCCTCGAAAGGTGTCCTTTGTGCTTTCATGTCAGATTGTTGGATCGACATAGCAGGCATTGCACCTGTAATAGATTGAATCGCCATCTAGTTCACTCCTAATAAATTACTAATATATTTATCTTCCGATCTCCAACGCTTTCATCAGCATGGATTTGTTTGCATTCAACGCCGTTACGTTCGCTTCATACGATCGAGTAGCAGACATTAAATCAATCATTTCGCGTAAAGGGTCAATATTCGGCATTTCGACATACCCTTCATCATTAGCATCTGGATGTGATGGGTCGAACACCAATTTAAATGGAGTTTCTCGGTCTTCTTTGACACGTGTTACTGCCACACCATTTCCTGCATTCCCATGCGAATGAACTCCTTTAGCTACTTGTAGGAATGAGGAGAATTGACCTTCCTTGGGTTGTAAGGTAACTGTTTTCCTTCTGTATGGCTGCCATTCGCCATCTACTTGCTTCGCCCTAGTTGAATCGACATTCGCCATATTGGACGAGATAACATCCATCCGTAACCGTTGAGCTGTTAATGCAGAAGTCGATGAATTTAGACTATGAAAAATACTCATGATTAACGACCTCCCTTAATAACACTCTGTAATGAATTGAATTTGCCATTTAATCGTTCAATCAAAGCAGAGTTATATATTTGATTAGCTGCTAAATCCGCTTGTTCTTTGTCCATATCCACACCATTACGATCTTGTCGATAACGCAAAGCAGATACATCGAATACTTTACTCGATGCTGAATGGGTAAAGTCTATATGTTTTGAATCAGTCTTATAAGCTTCAAGACCTTTACTTTTTTCACTGGAAAATACCTCTTTAAAGTTAGCATTCTTCGTTTTATAGTTCGGCGTGTCTACATTCGCTATATTTTGCGAAATCGCCTTGCTTTTTGCAGAAGAGTAGTCCAAACCTTTTTCAAGCAGGTTGATGGTCCCGCCATAAATCTCCATCGTCTCCCACCCTTTCCTCATTTAGTCCAATCTTCATGGTTTTTAATAGAGTTTTATTGATTAATATTGTTCTTCACTAATAAGTTTGTAGAAAAAGGATATTTTTCATGATACTACTACTCTATTGTAGCGGAGATTAATGATTTTTGTCCAATGTTTTCTAAAACATTTCATAGTATAAAGTAACCATTTTACCAGATTCATAGTAATAAACATAAATCATCTCGTTACTTTATATCATGTAAATCAATATTACTACATAATTAATATGATCTATTTAGTGGGTTGCTTACGTTTTTTGTCGTATAAGCTCATATAATGTAAACATAATATTTTCAGCAGACAGTATTTCCTTTTTCTTCCGTGAAGCAACTTTTTTTAATGAACGTAACAAACTTTATGAAAATAATGACCTTTCTTGTTGAAATGGTATAGTTCTTCCGCACTAGATACAGGAACACAAAGTATTTAGAAACTAAAAAACTGAAGCAAAGTCCGCAGTTACGGATCTCACTTCAGTTCTTAGATATGTTTTTTAGTGGCAATATTTTTTATGAATTATGCTTTTCAAGTTCTTCGAGGAATTTATCATTCAATACTTTAATATACGTACCTTTCATTCCTAAAGAACGTGATTCAATAACGCCAGCACTTTCTAATTTACGAAGCGCATTTACGATGACTGAACGCGTAATTCCAACTCGATCGGCAATTTTAGAAGCTACAAGAAGTCCTTCGTTACCGTCTAATTCTTTGAAGATGTGTTCGATTGCTTCGTGCTCACTGTAAGACAATGAGTTGATCGCCATTTGCACGACAGCTTTACTGCGTGCTTCATGCTCAATTTCTTCAGATTTCTCACGTAAGATTTCCATACCGACTACTGTCGCGCCGTATTCAGCAAGAATTAGATCATCTTCTGTGAATCCTTCTTTTAGTCTGGCAAGAATCAAAGTACCCAAGCGCTCGCCGCCACCAATAATTGGTACGATCGTAGTTAAACCGTCTTGGAATAGTTCTTTGTTTTCGATAGGGAATACTGTATGTTCGCTCTCGATATCAATGTTTGGAGACGTTTCATTAATCTGGAACAAGCGAGTCGTATACTCCTCAGGGAATTTACGATCTTCAAACATTTTCTTCATGCGATCATTGTCGATTTGGTGGTGGATTTCTAAACCAAGTAATTTACCTCTTCTGCTTACGATAAACGCGTTACAATCAATTACGTCACTTAGCTCTTCCGCCATCTCTTTAAAGTTAACAGGACCGCCTGCACCTTTTTGTAACATTGCATTAATTTTTCTTGTTTTAACTAATAAACTCATTTCTATTGTTCCTCCTCAAGGATTTCTTCTGACTTTAATGAATATTCTAAAGGTTTTCAATCGTTAAATAAACTATTACGACTCCCTTATAGAATAAAATGTGACAAATCTTTGTTCTTTACAATTCCATCCAGCTTTTCGTCCACATAGGCTGGTGTAATCTGTATAGATGCAGGGCCGATTTCTGCCGCTTCGAATGATAAATCTTCTAGCAACTTTTCCAAAATCGTATGCAATCTTCTAGCACCAATATTTTCTGTTTCATTATTTACTTCGTATGCAATTTCAGCCAGCTTGCTGATCGCTTCGTCTGTAAATTCAATTTCAACTTCTTCTGTCGCAAGAAGGCGTTCATATTGTTTTAATAAAGAAAAATCCGGTTCTCGCAGTATGCGCTCAAAATCATCTTTTGTCAATTTGTCTAATTCTACACGAATCGGGAATCTACCTTGAAGCTCCGGAATAATATCAGATGGCTTCGACATATGGAAGGCTCCAGCAGCAATGAACAAAATATAATCTGTCTTAACAGCCCCGTATTTTGTTGTGACTGTAGAACCTTCGACGATTGGCAAAATATCGCGTTGTACACCTTCGCGAGATACTTCACCAGAAGACTTTTGGTTGCTACTTGCGATTTTATCCATTTCATCAAGGAAAATAATTCCCGCTTGTTCTGTTAATTCAATCCCCTTGCGTGCCACTTCATCTTGATCAATTAACTTATCCGCTTCTTCTGCTTCCAATACGATTCTCGCGTCTTTTACTTTCATGCGACGCTGAACTTTCTTCTTCGGCATTAGTGATGATAAAGCGTCTTGCATGCCCGACATTTGATCCATACCAGACCCTTGCAACGCATCAAATAAAGAAGGTTGTTGCGCTTGCACTTCTACTGTCACCATTTTTTCTTCTATTTGACCATTCGCTAGCTGATCTGCAATATCTGAACGCTTTCGTCTAATCTCAGATTGATCTTCTGTTTGCACTGGTTCAGGTTGTGTCTTTTGACCAAAAAACATTTCAAATGGATTTTGACCTTCTGTATTCTTTTTCGCTTCAGGAACAAGTAATTTCACTAAACGTTCTTCCGCCAGCTTTTGAGACTGTGTTCTAACCGCTTCGCGCATATCTTCTTTAACCATACGCACTCCCACTTCAGTTAAATCACGAATCATGGACTCAACATCTCGTCCCACATAGCCTACTTCAGTAAACTTTGTCGCTTCCACTTTTACGAAGGGTGCATGAATTAACTTTGCAATTCTTCGAGCAATTTCTGTTTTCCCGACACCTGTAGGCCCAATCATCAAAATGTTTTTGGGTATGACTTCTTCCTGTTCTTCAGGTGTTAATTGCATACGGCGGTATCGATTACGCATAGCAACTGCCACTGCCTTCTTTGCTTTTTCCTGCCCAATAATAAAACGGTTTAAATACGCCGTGAGCGCTTTAGGAGTCATTTCTTGCTTCATTAGTTAAAGCACCTCCACGATAATATTATGATTAGTAAATACGCAAATGTCGGCTGCTGTCTCAAGTGAAATCTTCGCAATTTCTTCTGCTGTCAATTCACTGCTATGTTTTTTCAATGCACGTCCAGCAGCTAGAGCATAATTACCACCCGATCCGATTGCCAATACCCCGTCATCCGGTTCTATTACTTCGCCAGTACCTGAGACAAGCAATAGTGTATTTTCATCCATAACAAGTAACAATGCCTCTAGTTTACGCAGTATTCGATCCCCACGCCATTCTTTGGCAAGTTCAACAGAAGCTCTTTGAAGATTACCGTCGTATTCATTCAGTTTTGCTTCAAACAAATCAAATAACGTAAATGCATCTGCTACAGAACCAGCAAAACCAGCTAAGACTTTACCATTAAACAATCTGCGAACTTTCTTTGCTGTATGTTTCATGACGACTGACTCACCCATCGTCACTTGCCCGTCTCCTGACATAGCACATTGCCCATCATGATGAATAGCAAATATCGTTGTTGCATGAAATTCCATTATAGTTCCTCCTAAGCACGAGGGTGCGTTTGTAAATAAGTCTGGCGTAAGTGTTCATTTGTGATATGGGTATAGACCTGAGTTGACGACAGATGACTGTGCCCTAGTAGTTCCTGTACTGACCGAAGATCGGCACCAGCACTGAGCAAGTGTGTCGCAAACGTATGACGGATCATATGTGGTGAAATATTGGTATGCAATGATGCCTTCTTCATCAAGTCATCTAGTACATAGCGTACACCACGATCTGTTAATGGATCCCCACGTAGATTAACAAATAACTTCGTATGTTTCTTTTGCTTCATTAATCGTGGACGACTACTGTCTATATAGTTTTGCAATGCTTCCCCTGCAAAACTCCCGAACGGCACAAAACGTTCTTTTCGTCCTTTACCCATTACTTTCACAATTCCTAAATAATGATCCACATCTTGCACTTCGATTTCCACCAATTCACCTACACGGATACCGGTTGCATAAAGCATCTCAAGTAGAGCGCGATCCCGTAATGACCGAAAATCTTCACCCATCGTGGCATCAAATAATTTCTCCAACTCTTGTTGATAGAAAAAAGCAGGAAGACGTTCTTCTTGCTTCGGATGATACAATAATCGAAATGCCTGATCTTCAATTCCATATCGAGCATTAATGAATTTAAAAAAAGATCGGATAGCTGATATTTTTCTAGAGATACTCGTTCTAACGTACGAACGATCATATAAACGGGTAACATACAATCTAGCTACAGGATAATTAACATCATCCAACGCATCGATTTTCTCTTGCTGCAAGAATAATAAAAAATCTTGAAGATCTTTTTCATATTCTGCGACGGTATAGGATGAATAATTTTTCTCCAGACGAATATAGGATACGTATTCTTTTGCTAGTTGTTCTATTTCAGGAATCATTTTATCACCTCGATACGAATTTATCATCGTACAACGTGCACCTGAAGCTTCGAAAGATTATTGGTTGCAAATAATTGGGAATAGAATATTAAATCTAAATGTTGTCCATAAAACACTATACAATAGCAAGGAAATTTGGGCAACTTTGAAAACTGATTCCTGATCATATCTGTATTTATGAAGTATTTCCGTCACATAACGGTCAAATTAGTTTAACTTCCAACTACTTATACATTATATGTATGATCGTTTCTTCCTAACTACAAGACGTTATATCGATGAAGAAGTTGCACCGTTCAAATACAACTCAAAAACTGAAGATAGAGCTCCGATTAGATGGAGTCCTATCTTCAGTTTAATTTCAAACATATTAGATGATGTGATCATTATATATTTGTTGTTGTTTTGAATTCTTGTAGTGCATCTAACGCACGTGTCGCATGTTTGTTTGCACGTTCAGATTTTGTTCTATATCGTCTATTCAGTTCAGGGAACAACCCGAAGTTGATATTAATTGGCTGGAAGTTATTCGGATCAGCTTCCGTGATGTAGCGAGCCATGCTACCGAGGGCCGTTTCTCTAGGGAATCGGACCGGCTTCTCGCTCTTCGCCAATTGCGCCGCATTAATACCCGCTATCAACCCTGAACCTGCTGATTCTACATAACCTTCTACGCCAGTAACTTGACCTGCAAACAAGATCGTTGGTTTTGATTTCAGTTGGTATGTGCAGTTCAATACTCTAGGAGAGTTGATGAATGTATTACGATGCATGACCCCATAACGCACAATATCTACATTTTCCAATCCCGGGATCATTTGTAATATTTCTTTCTGTGCTCCCCATTTCAAATGTGTCTGAAATCCAACCAAATTATACAATGTTCCCGCTGCATTATCCTGTCGTAACTGAATAACTGCTTTTGGTTCTCTTCCCGTTTTAGGATTTTCAAGACCAACCGGTTTCAATGGACCGAATAACATCGTTTTCACACCGCGCTTCGCCATTTCTTCAATCGGCATACATCCTTCAAAATACAGTTCTTTTTCAAAGTCTTTTAAAGGGGCTACTTCAGCTGAAATTAACGCTTCATAGAAGCGTTCGAATTCTTCCGCATTCATAGGGCAATTTAAATATGCCGCTTCGCCTTTATCATAACGTGACTTCAAGTAAACTTTATCCATATCGATCGAATCTGCCTCTACAATCGGCGCCGCTGCATCATAAAAATATAAGTACTCTTCACCTGTCAGTTGTCGTATTTCTTCCGCTAATGCCGGGGACGTCAGTGGACCTGATGCAATTACCGTAATGCCTTCAGGTAATTTTGTTACTTCTTCATTGACTACTTCTATGTTCGGATGGGTACGGATCTTTTCAGTGACGTTGTTAGCGAATTCATGTCGATCTACTGCAAGCGCGCCGCCAGCAGGTACGGCACAAGCATCCGCGGCTTGAATGATCAAAGAATTGAATTGGCGCATCTCTTCTTTAATCACACCGACTGCATTTGTCAGATTGTTGGCACGTAGGGAATTGCTACATACTAATTCCGCAAATTTATCTGTGTGGTGGGCAGGCGTTTGCTTCACTGGGCGCATTTCAAATAGTTTCACCTGAACTCCCCTATTAGCCAATTGCCAAGCAGCCTCGCTACCGGCTAAACCTGCTCCGATCACATTTACAGTTTGCGTCATTTCAACTACCTCTTTCTCATTATACTGATTTACTTTGATGTTTTTTTAGCTTTGTGGTTCTTCTTTGTAATCACATTCTGTACATTGGATCTGAACACCTTTTTTCAAGCGTTTTTCGACCATTGTGTTCTGACATTTTGGACAGGGTCTCGAAATCGGTTTATCCCATGAAACATAATCGCATTCAGGGTATTGATCACAACCGAAGAAGATTCGCTTCGTCTTACTCTTACGCTCGACAACTTCGCCTTCTTTACACTTCGGACACGTCACGCCAATCGGCTTAATAATGGCTTTTGTATTACGGCAATCTGGGAAATTAGAGCAAGCCATGAATTTTCCATAGCGACCCATCTTATAAACCATCGGCGAACCACATTTCTCACAATCCTCACCCGCTGGTTCATCCTTGATTTCAATTTTCTCCATTTCAGCATCTGCAACTTCTACGTGTTTTTCGAAATCACGATAGAATTCATCGATTACTGTTCGCCACTCTATTTCGCCTTCTTCGACATGGTCAAGACGCTGTTCCATTTGTCTCGTGAATTCAATATCAATGATGTCCGGGAAATATTGATTTACCGCCTGATGAACGATTCCTCCAAGTTCTGTTGGAATAAAGCGTTTAGCATCCAAGGTAACATACCCACGTTTTTGAATGGTATCAAGTGTCGGTGCATACGTAGAAGGTCTACCTATACCTAGTTCTTCAAGTGTCTTCACTAGGCGAGCTTCCGAATATCTTGGTGGCGGCTGTGTGAAGTGCTGTTTCGGATCCACGTCCGCGTATTTAATACGTTCTCCTTCTTCAAGAGGCGGTAAAATATTTTCTTTTTCTTCTTGTTGATCATCATTGCCTTCGATATAAACTTTCATGAAGCCCGGAAATTTCACTTGAGAACCCGATGCTCTAAATCGAATATCCTCATTTAAGAAATCTGCGGTTACAGTATCCAAAACTGCTGGCGCCATTTGACTTGCAACAAGCCGTTCCCAAATGAGTTTGTATAAGCGATACTGATCTCTTGATAAGAACGCTTTCATCGCATCTGGTGTCCGCATAGCAGAAGTTGGCCGTACAGCTTCGTGCGCGTCCTGCGTCTTTGCTTTAGCTTTCGCCTTTTTGGTACTAGTTGAAATAAACTCTTCCCCGTACATCGTGTGGATGAATGATTTTACTTCTTCTTTTGCTGTATCGGAAATTCTTGTCGAGTCGGTACGCATATACGTAATTAAACCAACTGTACCTTCTTTTTTTCCAATTGCAATTCCTTCATATAATTGTTGCGCGAGCATCATCGTTTTTCTTGCACGGAAGTTCAGCTTTCGGGCTGCTTCTTGCTGAAGCGATGAGGTTGTAAACGGTAAAGCAGGATTACGTTTACGTTCTTTCTTTACTACTTTCGATACTTCAAATTCATCCGGTTTGATTGAATTGACTATCTTTTCTACTTGTTCTTGGTTTGTCAATTTGACTTTTTCTGAAGCATCACCATAAAATTGCGCTTCAAAAGTTTTATCACCTTTAGTAAACTGGGATGTGATCGACCAGTACTCTTCCGGTTCAAATGCATTGATTTCATTTTCTCGGTCAATGATTAATCGTAATGCAACTGACTGTACTCGTCCCGCGGATAATCCTTTTTTTACTTTCTTCCAAAGGATCGGGCTAATGTTATAGCCTACCAATCTGTCCAGGATTCTTCTAGCTTGTTGCGCATCCACTAAGTCCATATCAATAGGACGCGGATGCTTAAATGATTCCTTGATTGCATCTTTTGTGATTTCATTGAAGACTACGCGGCAATCTGATTCAATATCCACTCCCAATTGATGCGATAAATGCCAAGCTATTGCTTCCCCTTCGCGATCCGGGTCAGCCGCGAGAAATATTTTCTTCGCTTTTTTTGCTTCTTTTTTTAATTCTTGAAGTATCGGACCTTTTCCACGAATCGTTATATACTTCGGTTCATAATTATTTTCGGTATCTACTCCCATTTGACTGCGGGGTAAATCACGTAAATGACCAAGTGATGCACTAACTTTATACTTTTTTCCTAAGTAACGTTCAATCGTTTTCGCTTTAGCAGGCGATTCCACTATTACTAAGTAATCTGCCATATCGTTCCCTCCTCAGAGAGATTTCTTTATATTTATTCAGCAAAAGAATATCTGTTGCAAAATGTATAACAGTTTTCATGATAATGCAACCTTTTAAACATTTTACAAAAATAGGATATACCGATTTACTGTAAGGAATCAATAATTTGATAACCACTCCACAATGGCTTGGCTCCTTCATCTAACAGCCTATTCGGACCTGCAGAAAGAGGAGAATCTATAGCGCCTGGCACTGCAAAAATTTCTTTTCCGTGATCAAGCGCATGCTCGACTGTACTCATCGTTCCGCTTCTTTCGACAGACTCCGTAATGACTAACGCGCTGGATAATGCGCTGATGATCCGATTGCGCATAGGGAAAGTCCATTTTGCAGGGGGAAAGTACGGTGGGTATTCAGTTACAAGCAGGTGATTTCTCGCCATTTCCTCAGCTATTCGCTGATTCTTTTTTGGATACATATGAGAAAATCCATGACCTAATACACCGATCGTATCCCCACCATATTCAATCGCTGCTTGATGTGCCATAGTGTCTGCACCGTCTGCTAACCCTGACACAATTGGTATGTGATGATCAACAAGTGGGGGAACAATAAACGCTAGCGCTTTCCTAGAGTAGTCAGTAGCTTTGCGAGAGCCGATTATTCCCACGCGAGGATGTATTTTCAATAAATCAATATTTCCTTTGCCATATAGAACAGCAGGTGAATCGCATAATTGTTTCAGTTCTTCAGGGTAATCAGAATGAAAATATGGAATAGGAAAGCATCCTATTTCTCTTAATAGCTCCACAATAGGTAGTTCGGATATTTCCTTAAATTTCATAGGAAACTCTTCAGTTTTCGCCACCGGTAAGTTAAAAATATACGACCAGTGAAGCGCAGAATAAGAATGTAAGTTTTCTAATGAAGGATTTTCCTGTAATAACTTAGTGAAACGATTAAATGGTACAGGATGGATATAATGTAAGTTAAGTAAATGACGTTGCTGATTAGTATATAGCATCGAATTCTCCTCTATTCGACACTACAAGCATGAGCACGAAAAAAAGGAGCAGCGATTAAGCTACTCCTTTCAGTTTACTTCGTTTTACATTTCTCGTATAGTCCTTTTTCTTTCAGAACCTTGATTAATGTTTCACCTATGACAGAAGGTGTTTCTGCGACTTGAACATCAGCTTCTTCAAGAGCTTTAATTTTATCAGCGGCTGTACCTTTACCACCGGAAATTATAGCTCCTGCGTGTCCCATGCGCTTACCTTCAGGCGCCGTTTGACCACCGATAAAGCCTACAACAGGCTTCGTCATATTTTCTTTAATCCAAGCGGCTGCTTCTTCTTCTGCAGTACCACCAATTTCACCGATCATAACTACTGCATATGTTTCTGGATCTTCATTGAATGCTTTCAAGACGTCGATAAAGTTAGTACCATTTACCGGGTCTCCACCAATTCCGACAGCTGTAGTTTGACCAATTCCTTCTTGCGTTAACTGATGAACCGCTTCATACGTTAGTGTACCTGAACGAGAAACTACGCCCACGTGACCTTTTGTATGGATATAGCCAGGCATAATACCGATTTTTGTCTCGTCTGCCGTGATAACACCTGGACAGTTTGGACCGATCAATCGAGTATTTTTCCCTTCCATATAACGCTTCACTTTAATCATATCAAGTACAGGAATGTGCTCGGTAATACAGATAGTCATTTCAAGTTCTGCATCTACACCTTCCATAATTGCATCCGCTGCAAATGGTGCAGGAACATAAATGATGGAAACTGTTGCGCCTGTTTCTTTAACTGCTTCTTCTACAGTGTCAAATACCGGCACGCCTTCCACCGTCTGACCGCCTTTGCCAGGTGTTACGCCAGCGACAATTTTCGTACCATATTCCAACATTTGCTGTGTATGGAACAGGGCAGTGGAACCTGTAATTCCTTGTACAATTACTTTTGTATCTTTATTTACATAAATACTCATGATTTGTACCTGCCTTTCTTATCCTATCAACTCGACGATTTTTTTCGCGCCTTCTGCCATGGAATCTGCAGCAACAATATTGATGCCTGATTCTTTCAGCAAGGCTTTCCCGCGTTCTACATTCGTTCCTTCAAGACGTACAACAAGTGGCACTTGAAGTCCTACTTCTTTAGCAGCTTCAATTACACCTTCAGCAATTACGTCACATTTCATGATTCCGCCAAAGATATTAACAAAAATACCTTTTACCTTTGGATCTGATAATATGATTTTGAAAGCAGCCGCTACTTTTTCTTTCTTTGCGCCGCCCCCAACATCCAAGAAGTTAGCGGGTTCTCCGCCGTAGAAATGAATCGTATCCATTGTAGCCATAGCTAAACCGGCTCCATTTACCATGCAACCGATATTTCCATCTAAAGAAATATAGCTTAAGTCATGCTTGGATGCTTCGATTTCTTTCGGATCCTCTTCATCATAGTCACGTAATTCCATAATGTCTTTATGACGGAATGTAGCATTATCGTCAAAGTTGAATTTCGCGTCCAATGCAAGTACACGATCATCTTTTGTTACGACAAGTGGATTAATTTCAACGATTGATGCATCTTTTTCGCTGAATACTTTATATAAACCTAGGAAGAAACTTACTGCTTTATTGATTAGATTACTTGGGATTTCCATATTGAACGCCATACGACGTGCTTGGAAAGGAACCAACCCGACTACTGGATCGATCACTTCGTAGAAAATCTTCTCAGGGCTGTTTTCTGCCACTTCTTCGATTTCTACGCCACCCTCTGCAGATCCCATCAATGTTACACGATCTGTTGCCCGGTCTACGACAAGGCCGATATAAAATTCTTTTTCGATATCGATTCCTTCTTCAACAAGAAGACGTTTGACTTCTTGTCCTTTAGGACCTGTTTGGTGTGTTACGAGTTGCGTACCGATTAAATCAGCAGCTACCGCACGCACTTCATCAAGACTTTTCACGATCTTAACTCCGCCTGCTTTACCGCGTCCACCCGCATGTATTTGCGCTTTTACCACAATAGGCTCTGTACCGATTTCTTTCGCTATTGTCATTGCTTCTTTTGGCGAAAATGCGACACGGCCCTTCGAAACAGCCACTCCGTAATCTCTTAATAGCTGCTTCCCTTGATATTCATGGATGTTCATACGTACTGCCTCCATTCGATTTACAATTGCTTGAAGCTCAACTACTGTTTTATTGTAATCAAATCGTCACACATTGTCCAAGAATCACTATTGTAAAACTAAATTCTATAATTTCCAATAATTCAAATGGACTCTTATTGCTTACCGCTTTTCTCACGATCTAAACGATATATATAAGCAAAAACTTCAGAAACCGCCTGATATAATTCTTCAGGAATTGTTTCGTTAACGTTTAATTGACCAAGTAACTCCAATAGACTTGGATCTTCTTGTACAGGAATGTCATGCTCTAGTGCACGTTCAAGAATATTCTCTGCGATTTTTCCTTTTCCTTTAGCCAGTACTTTCGGCGCGTCCGAAACTTCAGGGTCGTAGGAAAGCGCAATAGCTTCTTTTCGTGTAAATCGCTGTTCTTCTTTCATATTCTGTAATCCACTCCTCCTTCATCTAAATGGAAGGGACTAGTTGGCTTTTGAGCAATTTGTTGCTGTTCATTGAAAGGCTTAAAAGTAACACCAGATAGTTTATAACCCGCTCCTTCAAGACCTTCTTTTAACAAACTTTGGAAATTTGAACCAATTGTTTTTAACGAAGATAATTCGTTAAATATCGTCAAGTTAACCACTTTGTTTTGCACATGCATATCAACTAACGTAGTCGACAGTGACTCCAATTCCAAATAAAACAATATTCGAGCGAATGCAGGATCGATTTTGCCATTTTCTTTCATACGACCATTCCATTGCAGAGTGGCATCGATTTTTTTTCCGAACATTTCAAGTGGTACTTGCATAATTAGTTGTTGTTGTAAGCCTGTATCTCCTGATTGGAGTACTGTGCCGTTCATACGCAACACCATGGTCTCTGCTGCATCACGTAGCGGCGGTGATAACGTAGGATCTTGTAGCATGGCCAGTAATTGCGGTTTTAACGTACTTGCCAAATTAGCTAAGTCAGGTTCTTTACCACCAAGCACGGCTTCATAATTCATACCTAATGTACTCAATACATGTTGCAGGGCTTCTTTCATGATAGGTCCGTTCATCGTTTGCGATACGCGTACTTCAGCTGCTTGAATCATTTGTTTCACTTGAGCATTTTCCGACTTTTCAGCGGACTGCATTAATGCACGAATGGCTTCATCAACTTTTTCAGTGGGTACCATAAGCGATGGGATGGATTGTTGTACTTCCTTTATGGCAGCTTGTTGCTGTAGGGGCACAGCAGTTGTTTCTTGTTTGCTTGCTTGTTGTACTACTGTCTGGCTAAGCTGTTCGACTAATACTGTTTTAGCCCCTTCTGTCATCGGTTGTTGCGCAAATTGATTCAAGACGTTCTGCAATGCCGTTTTCATCGATTCTGGCATCACTGGACTAGTATGCAATTGTTGCGTGATATTCTGTACAATTGCTTTGACCGCTTGGTGATCTGCTGCAGGTATTTGGCTTAATTGCCCAATAGCCGCTTGTACAGTTTGTACGGTAGCGGGGGCATTTGTAACTTGTTGCACTACGTTATTTATTGCTGCAGGTGGAGTGGTTGCCGTTGTGTTAGCTTGAGTAAATACTTTATTAAATTGCTCCACGACAGCTGCTTTAGAACTATCTGTCATCGGTTGTTGCGTTAACTGATTAATCACAGTCTGCAATGCATTTTTCACAGGTTCAGGAAGTACGGTAGTAGTTAATTGCTGCGTGATATTTTGCACAAGAGTTTTTACTGTTTGTTGATTTGATATAGGTGTTTGACTCAGCTGATTCATTAGGGACTGTATAGTTTTACCCGTTTCCATTTGATTCGCCATGGCGCTTGCTGAGTTGGGAGATTGCATACTCGCTTTCGTTACTAATTCAGCCAACACTTGTGGTAAGTTAGCCAATGAAGTTCGTGCTGGCAGTATGTCGGCATTTTTTAATAGTTGTAACGCAGCAAATCGATCTGTTTTCCCCGCTTGTGGATCCAGCAGCTGAGCTAAACTTTGATTAAGCAGTTCTTTTCCTACCGTTTGATTAAGAGGAGATGATAAAGCTTGCATCGTCGTTAAAAGCTCCTGACGCATCGCTGGAGGTAGATTAGGCTCGCTTTGGATAGCTGCAAGCAAAGTCGTGAGTTGTTGCGCAATCGTGCCTGTCTGCGTTTGTAGAAGTGATTGAAACACAGCGGGTGTGAAAGGCAGTCGCGCTTCAGCAATTTTCCCAAGCGTCGCGAGTGCGTTGGCTTTCATTTCAGCGGGTACGGATTTTAGAAGATTGACGGCTTCAAGCATATTCTCTTTCGTCATAGGAATTTTTTGCTTGATGATCGTAGCAAGAATATCTTTCATTTCTTGTGTTTTAGGTAAATTTAACGATTCCATTAATTGAGTCAGTTGAGCAGATTGACCTTCTCCACCGCGCATCGGCCCCGAAATAACCTGTAATTGTAATTCAGGTTCTGTACCGTTGACCTTGAAGTAATAATTGTCTCCTGCCTGCATAGGCACTTCCAGTTTTGCATACAACTGATGATTTCCTACTTGTACTTGTGCCATTTGACCAGGAAATAATTGTGTGATCTTTCCGTGTATCATTTGTCCTTCTTTCAGAGAAAGCGGTTGAGTTTCCGTAGCCGTGGCCCTGGCAGATGAGGCGGATAAAGAACTTAAATTCATTGTCGATCCCTCCACATCGTTTTGATCGGTTCAAATGTTTTACGATGATGTTCGCAATACCCATGTGTTTCAAGCCCTTGTAAATGTTTTGCTGTTCCATATCCTGCATTTTCATTAAATGCATACCAGGGAAACTCTTCGTGTAATTCATTCATCAGGGCATCACGGGTTGTTTTAGCTAATATAGAAGCGGCTGCGATAGTTAAGCTTTTTTCGTCACCTTTGACGACGGAGTAACATGGACACGCAGTGTGTAAATTCATTGCGTCAGCCACTACTGCGTGCGGAGCTATGTTTAGTTGACTTATAGCTGTCTCCATTGATTGTTTTGTTGCTTGATAAATATTCAAATCATCTATCGCTTTTGCCGATTGAACGTGTATGGAGTATGCTACAGCCTTTTCTTTAATTAGCTGAGCGAATTCCTGTCGCTTCTCTTTAGAAATCTTCTTCGAATCATCTACTCCAATGAGAGCAGAGCAATCTTCCGGTAGAATAACAGCTGCCGTGACTACCGGTCCTGCTAGAGGTCCCCTTCCGGCTTCATCAATTCCTGCCAATAACAATACTCGTGTAGATTTATACGAATCATCAAAGTCCTTTTTCTTTTGAAATTCTTGAATGAGCGCTTGCTTTTTATTATATCGAGCGCGCCATTGAATAATTGCTTGTTGGACACCTTTTCTAGTGTCGGTTTCTAGCTCTGTAAGCCACTCATTCGGTTCTTGTAATTCTATCAATTGATCTTTTATTTGCTGTATCGTTGTCATTTACTTCACCTGTCCATCTCAAATATGTTTGTCTATATAGTATATCGGTTTCTAAATGATTTTTTCGACAAAAAAGCAACGGTTCGGAAACAGAGTTCCTAGCCGTTGCTTCTAATTATTCGAATTCCTCAGGAAAATCGAATGTTAATTTGCCTACTTGCTGGTCGCGGATATCTTGTACGATCATTTCTGCTACTTTATCATAATCAATTTCTCCGCCAACCCCGTATACTTTTCTTCGTTCACCAATTTTATCAAACAATGTTTGAATATTATCCCCCACTGTTGTCATTTCGTAGCGCTGTGCCAATCTATCAGGGTAATGGGATTCTAAAAACTTAAGTGCATAGACCGCTAGCTCTTCCATATTTAATACGGAATCCTTGATCGCACCTGTTAATGCCAGTTTATAACCTACTTGTTGATCTTCAAACTTCGGCCACAATACACCTGGTGTATCGAGAAGTTCTAATTCTTTTTCGAATTTAATCCATTGTTGCGCTTTTGTTACACCTGGTTTATTGCCAGTTTTTGCGATGTTTTTCTTCGCTAATCGATTAATTAAAGTAGATTTCCCAACGTTCGGTATACCGACAATCATTGCACGGATTGCGCCAGGACGTATGCCACGTTGCTTCATACGGTCATACTTCGGTTGCAAGATTTCTTTTGCCGCTTTTGTAACCGTTTGTAGGCCTTTGCCTTCAAATGAATTGATCGCGACTGTACGTAAGCCTTGCTTTTCAAAGTATGTAATCCAACGCTTCGTTTGCATTTCATCAGCCAAGTCCATTTTATTCAAAATAAGCAGTCTTGGTTTATGCTGAGTTACTTCGTCTATCATGGGATTACGTGAAGAAAGTGGCAGTCTCGCATCTATTAATTCAAATACTATATCGACTAACTTCAGTTTTTCTGTGACTTCCCGTCTCGCTTTCGCCATATGGCCTGGAAACCATTGAATAGTCATTCGAATCGTCCCCTTTCGTTATTTCACAAGACCGAAATCTTTAATCGGCCAGAACACTACACTCGTACTACCGATTACTTCATCGATTGATACGGCTCCAATATGTCTAGAGTCTTTACTCTTCCGACGGTTATCGCCCATTACAAATATGTGATCTTCAGGCACAGTTTGGGCATCGATTTGCGGCACGTCTTGCAGAGTGAAATCTTCCGTCAGCGTTCCATCTTGAACCTCTGATTTGTATTGATCCAGATATGGTTCTTCATATGCTTTATCATTTACATATAGTACATCATCTTTATACTCTACTGTATCTCCTGGCAGACCGATTACACGTTTAATATAATCCTTCTGCTCGGGTGCGTGGAATACTACGATATCAAAGCGATGTGGTTCACCAATCGTGTAACCGATTTTATTGACGATCATACGATCTCCATGTTCCAATGTCGGCATCATGGAAATACCGTCAACAACGATTGGTGTGAATAAAAAGATACGAATAATGGCGGCTAATCCAAACGCTATTAACAGTGCTTTAATCCATTCTAGTCCTTCACTTCTCGTTTTTTTCTCTTCCATTAATCTAGCCTCCTGCCTTGTCTGTTATTATTGTACAGTCAATTGTCTTTCTGAGCAAAAAGAAAGGAGGCCAAGTGCAAGGCCCCCTTCGTTTCTGTTTATCTTATTAGCGTAGTTCTTTGATACGAGCTGCTTTACCACGTAACTTACGTAGGTAGTACAACTTCGCACGACGAACTTTACCGCGACGAGTTACTTCAATTTGAGCTAGCTTAGGTGTGTGTAATGGGAATGTACGCTCCACTCCAACACCGTTTGAAATTTTACGTACTGTGAAAGTTTCGCTAATTCCGCCACCACGACGCTTAATAACGATTCCTTCGAATAACTGGATACGCTCACGAGTTCCCTCGATGATCTTCACGTGCAAGCGAAGTGTGTCGCCAGGACGGAATGAAGGGTGTTCAGTGCGTAACTGATCTTTTGTAATATCTGCAATTAGTTTTTGCATGTTTTTCTCTCCTTCTTTTCTGATGTTCTTGCACGTCTTGAATTGCAGCGGAACAACAGTAAAATAGGCGCTCTTAAAAAGCGCTTAGTAAATCATAGCATATGCCTGTTAACGAATCAAGCAAATTCAGCCTCTTTTATGCTTCCATTGTTGAAAGAGTTTTTGTTGATGTTTCGTTAACGGCGCTTCTTCAAGAAGTTCAGGACGACGCTCTGCAGTGCGGAGGAATGCTTGCTCTTCTCTCCACTTCTCAATCTCTGCGTGATTGCCCGATAACAGCACAGGAGGCACTTCAAGGCCGTTGAATGTAGCAGGTCGAGTATATTGCGGATGTTCCAGCATCCCCGTCGAAAAAGAGTCGTGGACAGCCGACTGGTCGTTCCCAAGAACATCAGGGAGCAATCGTACTACACTATCAATGATTGCCATGGAGGCAACTTCTCCGCCTGTCAGTACAAAGTCACCAAGTGATATCTCATCAGTCACTAAATGTTCACGGATTCTCTCATCATATCCTTCATAGTGACCACAGATAAACACGAGATGCTGTTCTTCGGCAAGTTCTTCTGCCTTCTTTTGCGTAAACCGCTCACCTTGTGGACACATTAAGATCACACGTGGCTTACTGTCGCTTGTGCGAGTGACGGCTTCTACAGCAGCAAAGAGAGGTTCAGGTTTTAACACCATCCCCGCACCGCCACCATAAGGATAGTCATCCACTTTTCTATGTTTGTTTGTTGCGTAGTCACGAAAATCCGTCACTTGAAAGGATGCGGCCTGTTGTTCTTGCGCTTTTTTCATGATAGAGGAATGAAGTACACCTTCAAACATTTCAGGGAACAAAGACAGTACATCAATTTTCATCATGAAAGTAATCCGTCCATTAGTTCAATTTTGATGACCTGTTCATCGATATCGATGTCTTTTACAACATCTTCGATATACGGGATATAATGCGGCTTACCTTCAGCTGGTGTTACTTCCCACACATCGTTTGCACCCGTTTCAATAATTTCAGAAACCGTACCGATCTCTTCTCCTGTTTCTGTAATCACACGACATCCAATGATTTCATGATAGTAAAACTCGTTTTCCTCAAGTTCTGTTAATTCTTTCTCAGATACTTTAATTACGCCGTCACGAAACTTTTCGACGTCATTGATGTTCGGATAACCTTCGAACGTAAGCAAATCAAAGTTTTTATGCTTGCGGTGACTTGTTACCTTCACAAAAGTAGGTGCTTTTACTTTTGGCATAAAGATCGCGAGCTCACTTCCCACTTGATATCGCTCATCCGGAAAATCTGTTTTGGACATTACACGGACTTCACCTTTGATACCATGAGTATTAACGATCGTGCCTACATTAAACCATTCCATTATTTCGCCTCCAATGTATGAATAAAAGTATTTATACGTGCAAAAAAGGAAGGAACCGGGGCTCCTTCCTTTTGGATCAATCCAAGATATCCAAATACACTTTTTTGCCGTGGTGGCTGCCTGCTGCTGAGTAAACAATCGTACGGATCGCTTTTGCCACACGACCTTGCTTCCCGATCACTTTACCCATGTCTTCCGCATTCACTGATAACTGATAAACGACTCGTTGAGATTGTTCTTCAGATACCACTTTCACGTCATCTGGGTAATCGACTAACGGTTTTACAATTGTTTCAATCAGCTGCTTCATGTCCACCCCTCCAAATTACTTGCTGTATTTAGCGTTATGGAATTTTTCCATGATACCTTGTTCTGAGAACAAGTTACGAACTGTATCAGATGGTTTAGCGCCATCTTGAAGCCATTTCAAAGCCAATTCTTCATCGATCTTAACTGTTGCTGGTTTTGTAAGTGGGTTGTATGTACCAACCTGATCGATTTGACGGCCGTCACGTGGTGCACGTGCATCAGCTACTACAATACGATAAAAAGGAGATCTCTTAGCTCCCATACGTTTTAGACGAATTTTAACTGCCATTATTATCTACACCTCCGAATAGTTTCACACAAGATAGTATATTACCAAGGTTTTATTTGTTTGTAAAGGTTTTTTTCTTAACACCCTCTATTTTATTTAAAAAACGCATCAAAACCAGGCATTTTACCCTTCTTCTTACCTTTTTGTTGCATATTGGTCATTTGCTTAACCATTTTTTTCATTTCTTCAAACTGCTTTAGCAAACGGTTCACTTCCTGAGTGGAAGTTCCAGATCCTACAGCAATTCTTTTTTTACGGCTCGCGTTGATAATTTCCGGGTTTTCTCGTTCAGCAAGTGTCATGGAATAAATGACCGCTTCTACGCGACCCATCTGACTCTCATCCACTTTGGCATTATCGAGGCCTTTGATTTTATTTGCACCCGGCATCATTTTTAAAATTTCGTCGAGTGGCCCCATTTTTTTCACTTGTTGCATCTGATCAAGAAAATCATTGAGCGTGAAGCTTTGCGTGCGCAACTTCTGCTCAAGCTCTTTCGCTTTATCTTCATCCACATTTTCTTGTGCTTTTTCAATCAATGACATGACATCGCCCATACCAAGGATTCGTGATGCCATACGCTCGGGATGAAATGCCTCAAGCGCGTCCATCTTCTCACCCATACCGACAAACTTAATTGGTTTTTCAGTGACGGTACGAATTGATAAAGCAGCACCACCACGAGTATCTCCATCAAGTTTTGTCAGGATGACACCAGTGATTCCGATTGTATCGTCGAAATTTTTCGCGACATTGACTGCATCTTGACCTGTCATCGCATCCACTACAAGGAACACTTCATCTGGATTCGTTAACTCACGAATATCTTTCAATTCCTGCATTAACGCTTCATCTACATGAAGTCGACCCGCAGTATCAATAATTACCACGTCATTATGCTCACGTTCCGCCTCTTCCATTGCTTTACGTGCAATTTCAACAGGTGACTGGTCCGTTCCCATAGAGAATACAGGAACTGTGATTTGCTTGCCTAATGTTTCAAGTTGTTGGATCGCTGCCGGCCGATAAATGTCCGCTGCAACAAGCAAAGGTTTTTTATTATGCTTTTTGCGTAAAACCGTGGCCAACTTACCGGTCGTTGTGGTTTTACCGGCACCTTGCAACCCCACCATCATGATAACGGTAGGTGATTTACGTGCGAACTGGATGGGATTTTGTTCTCCGCCCATCAGATTCGTCAATTCATCTTTAACAATTTTTACAACTTGCTGGCCAGGTGTCAAACTCTTCATAACGTCCTGTCCCACTGAGCGTTCGCTGACCGTCTTGACAAACTGTTTAACGACTTTCAAGTTGACGTCTGCTTCAATTAGCGCAAAACGAACTTCACGCATCATTTCTTTTACGTCAGCTTCGTTGATTTTACCTTTGCCTGTGATTTTATTCATCGTTCCTTGCAGGCGTTCGGCTAGACCTTCAAATGCCATAGACAATCCCCCCTATTCAAAATCCTTTAAGGTATGTAGCAACTCCATGAAGCGATCTGGATTTACAGTAGGAACCATTTCCTCTAGCTTCTCTACGGTTTCCAGACGACCTTCATGCTTTTCGAACAGATTGAGTTTCTTCTCGTAATCCTCGAGCATAGCCTCAGTCCGCTTGACATTGTCATACACAGCCTGTCTCGATACGCCGTACTGCTCTGCGATTTCACCGAGAGAAAGATCATCTAAATAATATAATTGCATATATAAACGTTGTTTGTCAGTTAATAATGATTGATAAAAATCAAAGAGGAAGTTCACTCTTGTCGTTTTTTCAAGCATGATCACGACCTCCTTCAGTCACCATTATATATTATCTTGCATACACACTACTGTCAAGTATATTTACTTGTCTTCTTTAATTTCCTCTTCATCTTCTTTAGATTCTTCCATTTCCAATCCATCCGCAAATAATCCATAGACATATTTTTCTGGATCGAAGGGTTGTAAATCATCAATACCTTCACCAAGACCGACAAATTTCACTGGTATGTCCAGCTTATTACGGATCGCTAACACGATACCGCCTTTTGCCGTGCCATCTAGTTTTGTCAATACAATACCTGTGACATTCGTTACTTCGTTAAATGTCTGGGCTTGAATCAATGCATTTTGTCCAGTCGTCGCATCCAATGCTAATAATACTTCATGAGGTGCACCTTCAATTTCACGACCAATGATACGATGGACTTTTTCCAATTCATTCATCAAGTTCACTTTATTTTGTAAGCGACCTGCAGTATCACAAATAAGAACATCGACATTGCGCTTCTTTGCTGCTTTAACTGCATCAAAAATAACCGCAGCTGGATCTGAACCTTCAGCCTGACGAACGACCTCTACACCCGTTCGCTCTCCCCAGACGACAAGCTGTTCTATTGCCCCTGCGCGGAACGTATCCCCAGCAGCGAGCATGACCGTTTTGCCTTCCTTTTTCAACCGTGAGGCCATTTTACCGATCGTTGTCGTTTTACCGACACCGTTCACTCCAACCATCAAAATTACATTCAGTCGACCTTCTTCCAAATTCAAATCATTGGAAACTTCTTCTCCTGAATTGTAGATTTCTACAAGTTTTTCAGAAATGAGTGACTGCATACCCGTTGTATCTTTAATGTTTTTGCGCTGTACTTCTTCTTTCAGTAAATCAATTAATTCCATGACTGTTTCAAATCCAACATCCGCTTGAAGCAATACTTCTTCGAGCTCTTCAAAAAATTCTTCGTCAACCACACGGAATCGGAATACTAAATCATTCACTTTTGATGTAAATGAATCTCGGGTCTTTGTCAGACCATCTTTAAACTTCTCTGTTACTGCTTCGTTTGTACCTGAAATCTTATCTTTGATTTTCTTAAAGAAAGACATTCCTTCACTCCTTAGCTACTGATTTCTTCTGCTACTTCAGACAATTTCACGGAAAGTAATTTGGAGACGCCCGATTCCTGCATCGTGATGCCGTAGAGGACGTCAGCGCCTTCCATCGTACCTTTTCGATGCGTAATTACAATGAATTGGGTTTGCTCCGAAACTTTCTTTAAATAATTACTATACCGCACTACGTTCGCTTCATCCAGCGCTGCTTCCACTTCATCTAGAATACAGAATGGCACAGGGCGGACTTCCAATATGGAAAACAGCAAGGAAATCACAGTGAGCGCACGTTCCCCGCCAGATAATAGGCGTAAGTTCTGTAATTTCTTCCCTGGAGGTCGTGCTACGATATCAATTCCTGTTGTCAGTAAGTTAGTAGGATCTGTTAAGACTAGGTCCGCTTCTCCGCCACCAAACATGTCTTTAAACACACGCCGGAAATGACTTCGGATCGATTCAAATGTTGTTTCGAAACGACTTTTCATTTCTTGATCCATTTCTGCCATTGCCTCTTGCAGCGTATTTTTCGCTTCGACTAAATCATTACGCTGTGACTGTAAAAATTCATGGCGCTCTGATACTTCCTCGAATTCCTGAATCGCATTGGGATTGACAGGCCCGATCTTTGCAAGTTGTTGCTTACAATCTTCCACCGTTTTGCGAAGTAATGGAATATCCGACGACTCAATCTGCAACTCATTTGGTCTTAAACCATATTCTTCTTCTAGACGATCTCTGACTGTTTCATATTGTGTGTCTAATCTCGACAACTGGATCTTCACCGTATTCAAACGCTCAGAAATAGAGTCCACTTGTTGCCTAACTTGTTTCATATGCTGTTCGTGCTCCTGAACACGTTTAGCTTGCTGCAGACGTTTAGCTTTTTCTACCTCTATCGTTTTCAGCAATTTTTGTTTCGCTTCAGTTGCTTGATGACTTTGTTTTTCGATTTCCTCGGGCGTTAATTCTTTACCGATTACAAACTCTTGCACGTATTGCTGTTCTTCTTGCAGTCGGCTGATTGTCAGTTCCAATTCCTCTAATTGCGTGACGGTCTCCAACATACCCGTTGAATGATAGGCATCTTGTTCTTTCAATACAGCACTTTTTTGTTGCAAATTATGTAATCTCGTTTGCAAGGACTGCTGTTCTTCCCGTCTATTTTCTACTAGTCTTTCTAAACTCTCCAACTTTTCTAGCATCTGTTGAAGTTCATTTTTTAATGCTATATGACGAGTTTGCAAATCCTGTTTTTTAGTCGTTAATTGTTTTTCAGCAGATACTGTATCGGTACGTCCAACTTCAATTGTAGATATTTCCATTTCCACAGAACGCATTTCCATTTCAGTTTCCTGAATAGACGAATGAATAGAGGACTTTTTCTGTTGCACATCTTCTAGCTTAACGCGTAATTGATCACGTAAATGTAGACTATTACCGACCTGATTGCGAGTTTCAGACGTTTGGGCAGTAGCTTGCTGAATAGATTCATCCATTTGCTGCAATTGATTGGAGAGCGTCTCCAGCTCGGCCTTTCGGGAAAATAGAGTGGATTGGCCTTTTGCACCACCACCTGTCAACGAGCCGCCTGCATTGATAATATCCCCATCCAGCGTGACGATCCGATAGCGGTGTCCTATTATCTTTGCTAAACCTGACGCGGCTTGTAAATCACTGGCAATGATCGTTTGGCCTAATAGATTTTTAGCGACCGACTCATATTCCATAGAGGTTTGGATGAGTTCAAACGCTGTACCGATGAAACCTTGTTGTTGAGTGAGTACTTGTCGGCTATTCATTGGCAATTCACGCGCTTTTAAGATATCCATCGGAAGAAACGTAGCGCGACCGAAATTTCTTGATTTCAAATATCCGATAGCCTGTCTTGCATCACGCTCAGTCGTAGTAATAATATGCTGCATGGCAGCGCCAAGAGCTGTTTCAATTGCTTTTGTATAAGCTGGTTCCGTTGTGATAAGTTCCACTACAGCACCTTCGATTCCCTGTATACGTTGTTTCTGCTTTGCATGAAGTACTTCTTTGACACCTGAATAGAACCCGGAAAAATCTTTTTCAAGACTTTCTAGGGCGCGCAGTCTTCCTTGCATTTCGGACTGTTTGCGTAATGCTTTTTGAAGAAATTGCTGTTGAGTCGATAAACGTTGCTCTTCCTCTGACAATTTCTGTTGACAGGTTCTTGCTGACTTCTCCAATTCGTCCAACTGTTGCTGAACAGCCTCTTTTTGCTTGATCTTCTCCTGCTGTTCTTTGGTAAGTTGTTGTTTTCTCTCGGAAAGCAAGGCTGTCTGAACCGTGATCTTTTCTGTAGAAGACTTTTCACCTTGTAGTCGTTCTTCTACATGCTTAATTTCGTTGCGAACAGTAGCTTCTTCATTGAGCCGCTCAATATAATCAGATTTCAACTGTTCAATTTGTTGTTCAGTTTCTTTTAGTGAACTGTTTAACAGAGCCATGACTTGTTTACTTTCTTTCGTCACTTCTTCAAGTTCAAACCGAATCACTTTCTGTTTATTCTGCATGGAACTGAGTTTTTCTTTTGCTATATGTTGCGTTTGTTCAGCAATTTGTAACTCTGATTTAATTCGTTTTACTTGTTGCTCTGTATTGCGGGTCTTTTCTAAGGACAGTAATCTTCTACCATCCCACTTCTCCGCTTCTGCCGTTTTATTAATCAATTCGCTTTGGAATTCATCCAGTTGAAACTCTATTTTCCGAAGAACTTGTTTATCATGATTTAATTCCTCTTCACTTTGTGCAAGTTGAGCCGAAAACTTTTGCCGTTCTGCTTCATCACTTTTCATAACTACCGTTTTTTCGGTAATCTGCTGTTGTAATGCAGATGCGTCATGATGAAGCAATTGAACGTCAGCCTCACGAAGAGTCGAACGCAAATCAGAAGATTTACGTGCCAAAACCGCTTCTTTTTCTAGCGGCACAAGTCGATCATCGATTTCCTTTAATATATCCAGTACACGATCCAAATTATCGGTCGTCTCAAATAGTTTATGTTCAGCCTGAAGTTTATGGGTTTTGTATTTCAATACACCCGCCGCTTCATCGAAAACATTGCGTCTCTCATCTGCACGACTGTTCAAGATCTCGTCTACACGACCTTGTGAAATAATAGAAAAGGCTTCTTTGCCTAATCCTGAATCCATAAACAGCGTCGTGATATCTTTTAACCTACAAGTCTGTCCGTTTAATAAATACGCACTGTCACCAGATCGAAAAACCCTTCTAGTTACACTGATTTCGGTGTAATCGAGCGGGAATAAGTTTTGTGCATTATCTAAAATAAGGGTGACTTCTGCAAAATTTACCGCTCTTCGCGAATCGCTGCCTGCAAAAATGACATCTTCCATTTTACTTCCGCGCAATGATTTTGCAGACTGTTCACCAAGTACCCAACGAATTGCATCGATAATATTACTCTTCCCGCTTCCGTTAGGTCCAACGATGGCCGTTACCCCTGGCACAAAATCTATATGGATTTTTTCCGCAAAAGATTTAAAGCCTGCAATTTCCAGCCTTTTCAAAAACACGATTAGTTCTCCCCTTCGTTTGTCTGCATCGATAAATGTTCAATCGCACGACGGGCAGCTTCCTGTTCCGCTTCTTTCTTGGATTTACCTATTCCTTTTCCAAGTTGTTGATCATTGAGATTGACTACGGTAACAAACTTTTTCGCATGTGCAGGACCTTTTTCTTCTATGACTTCGTACTGAAGAGGTCCGTTATTTTTTTGCTGCACTAACTCTTGCAGGCGACTTTTATAATCTGTCACATGCGAAAAAGCTCCGATACTAATTTTCGGAAAAATGATTCGTTTTAGAAACTCTTCAACGACTTCCATGCTCTGATCCAAGTAGAGCGCACCGATATATGCTTCAAATACATCCGCAAGTAATGCTGGACGCATTCTTCCGCCAGTCAATTCTTCCCCTTTGCCAAGAAGAATATAATCACCGAAGTTTAATTCATTCGAAAACTTAACAAGTGATGGCTCACATACAATCGCTGCACGAAGTTTCGTAAGTTCCCCTTCGCTTTTTGCAGGTTCTGTGCGGAATAAAAACTTTGATACTCCAAGCTCCAAAACAGCATCTCCAAGGAATTCCAATCGTTCATTATCGGAAAACTTCTTGCGACGGTGTTCATTGACGTAGGATGAGTGGGTAAATGCATTGTACAATAGATTCTCATCTTCAAATTGAACGCCTAGTTCTTGCTGTAGCATGGTGAATTTTTCGCGTACAGCTTGTGGCAATGTAGGATGGGATGCTTGATCTTTCGATGTTCTTTTATTTTTCATAAACTACTCTGCCTCTCATCTATTAATTTTATATATGCGCTTTAAAGCGAAAAGAGACGCTTTCTTCTTTTCAGATGAAAGGAAGAAAGTGTCTCACCTAAAAGATCATTCGCCTACTTTTGCTGTAATGTACGTTACTGCATCTCCGACAGTTGCAATTTTCTCTGCATCATCATCAGAAATTTCCGTTTCAAACTCATCTTCAAATTCCATAACAAGTTCTACTACATCTAGTGAATCAGCTCCAAGATCCTCACGGAAAGAAGCTTCAGGTTTTACTTCGCTTTCATCGACACCTAGACGGTCGACAACTACTTTTGTTACGCGCTCAAGTACTGTTGACAACATAGTCACCTCCTCTCAAGGCCAAAGTCGGCTCATTAGCTACTATTGAATTATAGGGGTTAGTCCCCTTGTTACGCAACCATAAATAGCGCTTTCAAAGAAGTAGATCAATTACATCACCATACCGCCATCTACATTGATGGTCTGACCGGTAATATATTTTGCCTCATCGGATAGTAAGAAAGCGACAGTGCCCGCTACATCTTCAGCACTTCCAAGCTTACCTAAAGGAATCGTTGACAATAGTTGTTCTTTCATGTCATCGCCCAATTCATCTGTCATATCTGTTGTGATGAATCCTGGTGCTACGGCATTCACTAAAATATTACGTGCCGCCAATTCTCTTGCTGTCGTTTTAGTCAAACCAATGACGCCTGCTTTTGCCGCCACATAATTTGCTTGTCCTACATTTCCAACAACGCCTACAACAGAAGCGAGGTTGACGATTCTTCCTGAACGCTGACGCATCATTTGACGTGTGACAGCTTTAGTACATAAGAATACGCCTTTTAGATTAATGGATAACACATCATCCCACTCATCTTCCTTCATGCGCATTAATAAGTTATCTCGCGTAATGCCAGCATTATTGACAAGGATATCAATACTACCAAAGTGTTTGATCGTCTCGTCCATCATAGCTTTCACTTGATCAGCATCCGATACGTTTGCTTGAATGACGAGAGCTTCTCCACCTGCCGAACGTATTTCTGCCGCTACGGTTTCTGCTTTGTCTTGACTACCGCTATAATTGACAACTACTTTTGCACCTTCTGAAGCCAAGCGTAAAGCAACAGTGCGTCCAATCCCTCTAGAAGCTCCTGTGACAACTGCTGTTTTCCCATCAAACCTTCCCATCATGACCACCCTTTCGCTTCTTCTAGCAACTTCTCAAGCGTTTCTTCATCATAAACCGGGTACACTTTAGCTGTACGATCTATTTTACGGATCAATCCGCTCAATACTTTTCCTGGACCACACTCTACGAAACGAGTAACCCCAAGTTCAAGTAGTTTTTCAATAGACTCTTCCCAACGTACAGGAGAGTAAAGTTGCTCTACCAATAATTTTTTTATTTCATCCTGCTTCGTTACTTCGTCTGCAGTAACGTTTGCAATAACCGGAATTTCTGCATCCTTCATGTCAATATCTTCAAGCGTTTTTTGTAATTCCTCGGCAGCTGGTTCCATGAGTATGGAGTGGAATGGTCCACTGACATTCAATGGCAATGCACGTTTTGCACCAGCCTCTTTTAAAGCTGTACATGCTTTATCCACGCCAACTTTTGCACCTGAAATAACAATTTGTCCAGGGCAGTTTAAGTTTGCTGCTTGTACTGGATGTCCTGACTCTGTGATATTGGCCGTAATCGATTCCAATACTTCACGATCCATTCCAAGTATGGCAGCCATTGCACCTTTGCCTGCAGGTACTGCTTCATTCATATATAGACCACGCTTATGCACAGCGACTACTGCATCTTCGAACGAAAGCACCTTGGATTCAACAAGCGCTGTATACTCACCTAGACTGTGGCCTGCTGAATAATCAGGTATAATGCCTTCTTGTTCCAAACGTGCCGCGATCATCGCACCCACAGTTAGTAAAGCGGGTTGCGCATTATAAGTCAACGTCAACTCGTCTTGTGGACCTTCAAGTATTAATTTACTCAGTTCGAAACCAAGGGCTTCATCCGCTTTCTGCATGAATTGCTTAGACGATTCGTTCTTCTCTATGAATTCTTTACCCATCCCCACGGCTTGAGAGCCTTGTCCTGGGAAAACAAATGCCAGTTTACTCAAGATTCCTCTTCCTCTCCGATTGTTTCTTTAATCTTTTCACATACTTGGTATTGTACCATGGTTCTCGCTTGGCGAACTGCATTGAAAAGTGCATTGGCGTTGGATGAACCATGCGCTTTGATGACGGGTTGATTCAGACCAAACAATCCTGCTCCACCGTATTCCGAGTAATCCATTTTCTTTTTTAATCCTTTGAGATCATCTTTAACCAATCCTGCCGCAAGCTTGGTTTTCAATGATGACATAAATACGTCTTTAATCATGGAAAACACATTCATTGCAGTTCCTTCAATCGTTTTCAGCACCATATTCCCTGTAAAGCCATCCGTGACTACGACATCAGCCACACCATTTAACAAGTCACGTGATTCCACGTTACCGATGAAGTTGACTGGTGCAGCTTGCAACTCGGCATAAGCAAGTTTCGTTAGCTCATTCCCTTTTCCAGCCTCTGTGCCGATATTTAATAATCCGACACGGGGTTTTTCAATACCGCGCACTTTTTCTGCATAGATGCTGCCCATAATCGCAAACTGCGCTAGCTGTGATGGTTTACTATCTGAATTCGCTCCTACATCTAGCAAAACAAAACCACTACCATCAATCGTAGGTAAGGTCGGTGCCAGTGCCGGTCTTTGGATTCCATCCAAGCGTCCCACGATAAAGAGTCCTGCTGACATGAGTGCACCAGTATTGCCCGCTGACACACACGCCTGTGCCTCACCATCTTTTACCGCCTGCGCCATACGTACCATGGAAGCATCTTTTTTCTTTCTAATTGCGCGCACAGGTTCATCATCCGGTTCAATGATTTCCGAGCAGTGCACAACTTGAAGGCGTGGATGCGGTTCGAGGAATGGTGCCATTTTTTGCTCATCACCAAATATATGTATCTTGATGTCATCAAATGCATGAAGGCTCTGTATTACTCCTTTGACAATCTCTCCAGGGGCATTATCTCCACCCATTGCGTCTACTGCAATAATCATCTGTAATTACCTGCCTTTTTTTGTCGTACGATACATCTGGAACTCTCCTGAGAAAACAGGCTCACTCTCTACAGTTGACAGAACATCGACGATCGTACTTTTATTTTTCAAGGTTTCCTTACGCACTATGGCACGAGATACCACACGATCTCCTGCTCTCACTGGTTTTTGGAAATGAAGCGAAGAACGGACAGTCAAAGCCAAATCATCATCCAAAACCGCAACAGCCAATGAATTCGCCTGTGCAAATAGATGATGTCCTCTCGCAATACCATTTCTCTTGAAGACATGTGCTTCCGTGACGTCAAAGATCGAAAGTGCTTTATTATCTAATTCCACATCGATAATTTCACCAAAGATTTCTTCTGTTTGCATGGATTTTACTGTACCTAATATTTGTTGTGACGCTACCGATTTCAGCCGCTCTCTCAACTCTGGAATACGGCATTCCATTCGATCCAGTCGGACGGTTTGGATACTCACGGAGAAATGCTGGGCAATGTCCTCATCCGTTAGAAATGGATCTTCTTCAAGTAGCGTTACGAGTAATTGTTGCCTCTCATGTTTAGGAACTTTCAATTACTACACCCCTCCAGATTAGCACTTGGTATTAACACTAAGTATATAAAGAGCTAAAACAGATTGCAAGAGGAATAGAATATAGTAGTTGCACAGCTATCAATCTATCCTCTTATCAGTGAGTGCACCTGACTGCTCAAGTCGTTTGCGTAAAGTAGCATACTCGTCGCCTGTCCAAAATGCATCCGAATTCAATAAACGTTCTGCATCATCACGTGCTATAGTGAGCACTTTAATATCATGGACCAAATCAGCCATTTTAAATTCTGGCATCCCGCTTTGTTTCTTGCCGAAAATATCGCCTGAACCCCGTAACTCCAAATCCTTCTCAGCCAGAATAAATCCATCGTTCGTTTCCGTCATCGACTGCATACGCATCTTGCCTTCTTCTGAAGATGGATTCGCAAGCAATACACAGTATGATTGATCAGAACCACGTCCTACACGTCCTCTAAGTTGATGTAGCTGGGCAAGACCGAATCTAGTCGCATCGTAAATTAGCATGAAGGTTGCGTTCGGCACATTGACGCCAACTTCTACAACAGTCGTTGAAACGAGTATGTTCAACTGTCCTTCACTGAACTCCCGCATGACTTGTTCCTTTTCAGTCGAAGGCAAACGACCATGCATTAAGCCTACCGTATAGCGACCACCAAAATAATTACTTAGTTCCGCGTGTACCTCAACTGCATTTTGGACATCCAATTTATCTGATTCCTCGATCAAAGGACAAATGACATAGGCTTGTCTTCCTGCCCTCAACTCTTTTTCCATCTTTTGTAGCACAGGTATTAAGGAATCTTCTTTCAGCCAATGTGTTTCAATTTCTTTCCGACCAGCCGGCAATTCATCTAAGATAGACACATCCATTTCACCGAATACCGTAATTGCCAGTGTTCTGGGAATAGGTGTGGCTGTCATGAATAGCACATCAGGATTTAGACCTTTATCACGCAAGACACGACGTTGTTGCACGCCAAAACGGTGCTGCTCGTCTGTCACAACAAAGCCTAGTTTATGAAACTGCACTTCAGGTTGGATGAGTGCGTGCGTTCCAATCAGCAAGTCAATCTCTCCGTCCTCCAAACGTTCCAGCAACTCTTTTCTCGCTTTCGCTTTAGTAGATCCAGCTAGAAAAGCGACAGTAACACCGAAAGGTTCGAACCAATTGGCCAATAATTCGGCATGCTGCTCAGCCAAAATTTCTGTTGGTGCCATCAATGCCCCTTGAAAACCTGCCGTAACCGCTGCATACAAGGCTATAGCTGCTACAGCCGTCTTACCTGAGCCCACATCTCCTTGCAGTAAACGATTCATTCGGAGTGGTGATTTCAGTTCCGCACATAATTCATTCACTACACGTTTTTGCGCATTTGTTAGTTCAAATGGCAACGTACTGATGAATTTTTTCAGCAAATCTAGATCGTATTGAATAACAAGTCCTTTTTCCTGCTCTTTACGTAATTTTTTCATGCCTTGAATCTTTAATTGAAATAGTAATAGCTCTTCATAAACAAAGCGTCTACGAGCATGCTTGACGTCTTCAGGCGTAGTCGGGAAATGGACCATTTCTAAAGCTTGTGAAATAGAAGGTAATTTGTACGCACTGAGTATCTCTTGCGGCAAAGTTTCTGTTACATATTGCGCTGTTAGATCGATTACAGTTCGCATGTAGCGCCTAAATGTTTTTTGGTGCATAATTCCTTTTAAACTATACACCGGCTCGAAGTCAGTTTGCTCGCCAGTATGTAAACGATTGACTGTAATCACTTGACGTCCTCGGTCCCATGCTCCAGTTACATTAATTTGCATGCCTGGAAGTAGACGATCCTTTAAATAATGCTGATTGAAAAATACAGCTTTTATCAAATGATGACCGACTAATAAACGGACCTGCATTCTTGAACGGTTCTTTCCAGAATAAAAAACTGCTGGTTCGGACTCGATTCGTCCTTCCACAGTAACGCGTTCGCCATGCGGTGTTTCAGTCAAGTCTTTCATACGAAAATCTTCATGACGGTATGGGAATGTATACAGCAAGTCTTCGATCGTCAAAATCTCTAATTTTCCAAATTGCTCTGTCGTTGCTTTACCTATTCCTTTTACAGTTCCGACACTATTATTCAAAATATTTTCCATACGAAATCTACCCCCTCCCCATATCAAGTTAGAAAACGGATGTTCTTCTTTTAAGTTTACCATGAAAAGATAGGAAAATAAAAACGTTGCCCTACTTACAGGACAACGTGATGTGTTTATTCTACAGATATAATGTATGGATAAAGCGGTTGTTTTCCAGCATATAATTCTATATCGATATGATCAAATTGTTCTTCAATATAGCCACTGACTTTTTCCGCTTCTTCAGTCGTCACGTCTTCACCATAAATAATCGTGACAATTTCATCTTCCTCATCAATCATGGAAGATATTAAGTTCTTCGCCACATCTTCCAATGAAGGATTAGAGCTAGTAATTTTCCCTTGAGCGAGTCCCATGAAATCATCTTTATGGATAGTTATGCCATCAATCGATGTGTCACGAACCGCGTAAGTAACTTGTCCGGTTTTAATAGAAGAAGATGCTTGTAACATCGTTTGAGCATTCTTTTCTACTGTCGCTTCCGGGTTGAATGCCAAAATAGCTGCTAGGCCTTCTGGTACGGATGTCGTCGGCACAACCGCCGCTTGAATATCCAATACTTCAGCCGCTTGTTCAGCCGCCATTATAATATTTTTATTGTTTGGCAAGATCAATACTTTCTCCGCACCAATTTCTTGAATGGCTTTGACTATATCCTCCGTAGAAGGATTCATCGTCTGACCACCTTCAATCACTGCAGATGCTCCGATACTCTTTAGGAGCTCAGCAATTCCTTTACCCATCGAAACCGTTACAATTGCATATTTGTGTTGAGCCGGTCTCTGTGTTGACACTTCATCTCGATCCATAATATCGCTATGTTGTTCACGCATATTATCGATTTTCATCTTCGTTAACGAACCATACTTCTGACCGTAAGACAAAGCGTCTCCTGGTTCCTCTGTGTGGATATGTACTTTTACTACTTCATCATCTGAAATAACAAGTAGTGAATCACCCAGTTCGCTTAAGTCTTGTCGGAATACAGCTTCGTCAAAAGGTTGATCTAGAAGCTTATCTGAATCCAGTTTGACCATGAATTCTGTACAATAGCCAAACTCGATGTCCTCTGAGTTCATAAAGCCCTGAATACTACGATGATGCTCGGTATTCACTAAGTCATCCATTGAATGCATAACTACCTTTTCAGGTAATTCTTCACCTTTTAGACATGCCAAAAATCCTTCATAAACATATACAAGACCTTGTCCACCACTGTCTACTACGCCAACTTCTTTCAAAACAGGCAATAGATCAGGTGTACGTTTCAAAGAAGCTTTTGCCTCTTCCACAATGATTTCCAGCAATGCAATTAAATCAGACGCATCTTCAATATGTTCCACTGCCGCATTGGCAGCATCTTTGGCAACCGTCAAAATAGTTCCTTCTACAGGCTTCATCACAGCTTTATAAGCTGTATCGACACCGTACTTCAGTGCTTCTGCAAATTGTTTGACGTTTACTTCCGTCTCTTTTTCAATTTGCTTACTAAATCCTCTGAATAACTGGGATAAAATCACACCTGAATTTCCACGTGCACCCATAAGCAATCCTTTTGAGAATGCCTGTGCAGTCAAACCAATATGTTCTTGTGCATTTCTTTCTGTTTCTTTCGCGCCGGATGTCATGGATAAATTCATATTCGTTCCCGTATCACCATCTGGCACCGGGAATACATTTAAAGAATCCACATAATCCGCATTTTGATGAAGATGATGCGAACCCATTTCTACCATCTTCGCAAATTGCAATCCATTAATTGAAGTCATTGACTTGAAGGCCTCCTTTTACACGTTCGTTACACGAACACCCTGAACAAAAATATTTATAGAACTCACTGATAGTCCCAACGTCGTTTTCACTATATATTGCACTTTTGATTGTACTTGATAGGCTACTTCAGTAATTTTTGTGCCATAGCTCATAATGACGTAGATATCAATATGGAATGCATCACCTTCGTTACGCACAATCACGCCACGAGAAAAGTTTTCTTTGCGGAGGATTTCCGTAAGCCCATCGCGAATTTGGTGTTGGGAAGCCATCCCCACAATTCCATAACACTCGACCGCAGCCTCACCGACTACTTGTGCAATTACATCATTCGTAATATCTATCGTTCCATGCTCATTTTTAAGTTCGATTGACATTCCTCTTCTCCTCCCCATCCCTAGACACATCATACGTACATTATACGGTAATTCATCAAGAATGAAAGTATTGAAACCATTAAAAGATAGTGTAAAGGAAAAAACCTTGAAAGTATCAAAATAAATTGTTGCATCGATTCAACGCTTATGATAAAGTACTATGGTATGCGAATTGTAACGTGAATCGCTAAATAATTCACGAGGAGGAACTAAAATGGCTAAACAATGTGTTATAACTGGACGAAAAGCTCGTGCTGGTAACTCTCGTTCACACGCTCTGAACTCTAGCAAGCGCACTTGGGGCGCTAACCTTCAAAAAGTTAGAATCCTAATAGACGGCAAACCTAAACGCGTTTGGGTCTCTGCAAGAGCTCTTAAATCAGGCAAAGTACAACGAGTATAATTAAAAGCTGAAGACGGCGTTTAGCCGCGACAGGCACTGGAGGGCTAGAAAATAAAGGCGGGTTTTGCCTTTATCTTCTAGCCTGAAGTGTCCCGAGCGGTTGCCGTCTGAAGCTAGATATGATTTAAAGCTGAAAGCGCCTTGGTAGCCTCGACAGATGTTGGAGGAATTGCCATAAAGGCGCTTTTTTGCCTTTACAAAAAAAAAAAAAAAAACACAAAGCACCACTTAGGCGCTTTGTGATTTTTCTTTTTTGCGTTTTTTTGTCTTGGCGGCTTTTGGATTGGCAGCAACGGTTGATTTAGTACGGCTGTCCTTTTGGAAAGCTACTGCGCACTTTCTCACAATGTTACTGACAAACTTCGGCAATGTGAATGTATATACTCGCAAATCCCCAACTCCTTTCAGGAATCTGAACTCCTTACCATTAAGCATATGCCCTCACGGAAAGAGATAGTACAAACATCCGCCACTGTTTCATTACTCGTAAAGCGAGTAACACCGATTTCCAATCGTTCATTCACCGTTTCATACTTGAATCCTGTCAACGTCAGCCCTGTCACGACGGGGCCGAACGAGAAAAAGGATGTATAAGGATAGCGTAAATCCTTCTTTACACGTCTTACGCCAGGAAGCATGACACGAATATCATTTGTGGTATTGTGTATTTTGAATTTCACTTTACGATTTTCCGATTGCATGCGATACAATAAATGCAATGCGGACTGTAAGTGATCCAAACGACCACCCGTCACGCCTGTTAAAATAATATAATCTGGTTCATATGAAAGCGCTCGTTGCACAGCAAGTTCCGTATCTGTCTCATCTTTATCTTCATTAGCACGATGGACAATTTCTACATTCGAATTGATCTTTTCAAACTGTTCTTCTGTTACAGAGTCAAAATCACCAACCGCTTCAGTGGGCTGAATCCCTTTTTCCAATAAATACAATGCACCACGGTCTACACCGATATATACCGTATCTTCTTGATCGTATTCAGCTAAGTCGACCACTTCTTCTATAGGACCTGCTGCACACACGATGGCGTATTTCATTTTGCCATCACACTCTCGCCTGCAGACTTAATAGCTTGAAGCGCTTTAGCACGATCTTCTTTACTATAAATTGCAGATCCCGCTACAAATATTGTTGCACCAGCCTCTACGCAAGGCTTAATAGTTTCTTCGTTAATTCCACCATCGATCTCAATTTCAATGGAGAGATTGCGCTCTTTAATGAGTTCAGCGAGTTGCTTCACTTTGGGTAGAACGGAATGGATAAACGACTGACCGCCAAAACCTGGATTAACCGTCATGAACAATACCATGTCAATATCTTCTAGGACATGCATGATTTGCTCAATTGGCGTATGCGGATTCAATACGACACCTGGTTTCACACCCGTCGATTTGATCAACTGCAAAGTTCTATGCAAGTGAGGGCAAGCTTCTACGTGTACCGTAATATAATCAGCACCTGCTTTCGCAAAGTCCTCGATATAGGCGTCAGGATTCTCGATCATCAAATGGACATCAAGCGGTAATTCAGTCAATGGACGCAACGCTTCAACCACAATCGGTCCCATTGTAATATTCGGAACAAAATGTCCATCCATTACATCGATGTGAATCAGTTCTGCTCCTGCTTTCTCTACTTCCTTCACTTCTTCTCCAAGTTTTGCAAAGTTTGCTGCTAAAATAGACGGTGCAATTTTTATCATACTTAGTACCTCGGCTTTCTATCCATTATTTCTTGCAAAAATAACATGTAATTTTTATACCGACCTTCAGAAATTATTCCTTGCTCTACCTGCGCTTTCACTGCGCAGCCAGGTTCTTTCATATGAAGGCAGCCTCTGAATTTACAACTTTCACCGGCTTCTGAAATCTCCACAAAATAGTCTCTCAGCTCTTCTTTTTCGATATGTTCAAAATCTAACGAACTGAATCCGGGTGTATCGGCGACCAACCCATCGGCTACTTCAAGTAACTCTACGTGGCGCGTAGTATGTTTACCACGGCCAAGCGCATCAGATATCACACCTGTTTTTAATTGCAATTCGGGTAAAATCGTATTTAATAATGTAGATTTCCCCACTCCTGACTGGCCGGCGAGTACAGTAGTTTTGCCACTAAAATACGGGCGAAGCGTTTCAAGTAAAGAATCTTCATGATCGATATTACGCAAGATGGTATACCCTATTTTTTGATAATAAGCTAGATTCACTTCATTGTCTTCCAGCTTTTTCGTGGTCGCGATATCTTCTTTGGAAATATACAAAATTGGTTCCAACTGATGAGATTCAATAACTGTCAAGAAACGATCAAGTAAACGGAGACTCATATCGGGTTCAACAACTGAAAAAACAAGAAGAGCTTGATCTACGTTCGCAATTGGTGGTCTGACTAATTCGCTTTTTCTCGGATGAACTTCCGTAATCGTCGCATCATTGTCTCCATCCGGTACATACGTAACAAAATCTCCTACCAACGGATTAATTTTCTTCAGTCGAAAAACTCCGCGACTTTTACATTGAATCAATTCACCATTATGCTCTACATAATAAAAACCACTGATAGCTTTTCGAATCTGGCCTTCTGCCATCGAACTCCTCCTCTATTCTAAATCTTTATAGTCATACTTATTTTCTTCAATAACTGTTTGATCTCGCATGATTTTATATCCACCACGATCACCTTCTTGAAGTTCAATGGTAACCTTGCGCGTTGTATCTTCCGTAATTTCAAATTCTTCTATTGGATCATTCATTGTGTGTGTACGATCTTGTATATATATTTGAATTTTTTGCGGAATTAGTTCGGGCTCAGGTTTTGTTTGGGGATTGTTATCGGTATCTATTTCACCGTCTGTACTATCCTCTTCTATTGGTTCTTCAGGGGACTCATATGGGATGGTAATAGTTTTCACCAATAATTTGACAGGCTTAGAAGCAGGTCCTTTTGACACCACGACATCCACTCTTTGTCCCTTTTCCATTTTTTCACCTTTAGAAGGTTTTTGAGAAACTACATGTCCTTTTGGCACTTTTTCCGAGGATTCTTCACTAACGATATGAATTTTCAATCCAGTTCTCTTAGCATAATCCTCCAACTGTTTTGCTGACATGCCCGATAGATCGTCCAATGATTGGAGTTCTTTTCCTTTGCTTACTGTGAAGATTAATTCTGTTTCTTCAGGAATGACAGGTTGATCAGCTTCAGGTTGCTGACTAATGATTGTACCTTTTGGTTCATCAGCATAAACTTCGACTAATTCAATTGGCAAAAATCCATAACCTTCTAAAAAACGTTTAGTCGCTTCAAAGTTACGTCCTGTATAATCACTCAGAATCATCGTATCTTTTCCTGTACTGACAAATATTTTGACACCATCGCCCTCTTTGCGCTTCTTCCCCGCTTCAGGTACTGTTTTCGTTACTTGGCCTATAGTATATTCATCTGACGTCTCTTCGAAGCGTTCATCTATAACAAAGCCTTCTTTTTCAAGTATCTCTGTAGCTGCAAGTTCTTCTTCCCCTACTACTTTAGGTACGATAATTTCTTTAGGTTTCATCAACATAAACATTACGAATACTAGTAAAGAAATCAATAGAATACCACCGAGTAAAATAAATGGCCATTTCTTCTTTTTCTTTTTAACAGGACTTACTGGCTCAGGTTGTACTGGATTGATTTTCATAGTATCTTCTGCAACGACAGATTTCGGGATGTCTTTAATTACAGGAATAGCCATGGTTTTATCATCATCAAAAGGCAAGGCGAATTTACTTTCATCCAATCGATCAGCAGATAAAACGGTTAGTAAGTCATCATACATATCATCTGCGGTAGCGTATCGATAGATTGCATCTTTAGCAGTAGCTTTTAAAATAACGTTTTCTACGCTCTGAGGGATGTCAGGAAATTGATCACGAACAGATGGCGTTTCTTCCTGTAAATGCTTCAATGCAATTGCCACCGCAGTCTCTGCAGAAAAAGGTAGCTCCCCTGTAAGTAATTCATAAAATACGATACCGAGTGAATATATATCAGATCGTTTCGTAGCCATACCGCCTCTGGCTTGTTCAGGAGACAAATAATGGACCGTTCCAATTACAGAGTTCGTCTTCGTATGAGCTGTGGAATTTAAAGCCATCGCAATTCCGAAATCTGTTATTTTTACATCGTCCTCACCATTCATTAACACGTTTTGAGGTTTAATATCACGATGCACAATGCCATTATGGTGCGCATGTGATATGGCGGAGACAAGCTGTTGCATAATTGACACTGCATGTTCTGCCGACAATGCACCGTGAGTATGAATATAGTCTTTCAGTGTTTTGCCGGCTATGTATTCCATCACCAAGTAATGGAGTTCATCTTCTTGGCCGACATCAAAGATATTTACAATATGTGAATGTGTCAGGCTCGTCGCGGATAGCGCTTCCCGCTGAAATCGTTTTTTCAACTCTTCTTCATTGGCAAAATCATAATGCAGTACTTTGATCGCTACATCGCGGTCCAGTATTACATCATGCGCCAAATACACTCTGGACATTCCCCCATCACCGATGACCCGAATAATTTCGTAACGTTTACCAATTCGTTTTCCAATCATACGTGAGTCACCTCGATTTCAGGAATTGCCAGTAGTATAACTGTAATATTATCTTCACCACCGCGATGATTCGCTAGCTCTATAAATTTATCTGCTTTTTCTGCCAACGAACTTTCGTGCAACATAATATCAAGCATTGTTTCCTTTTCGATTTTATTGCTTAAACCGTCTGTGCAAAGTAGCAAAAAGGAGTGGGCTAGTAATGGAAACGAATAACGGTCAGGTACGATAGACTTCTCAGAGCCCACAGCTTTCATAATCCAATTCCGTTGCGGATGTACTTCAGCTTCCTGTTCCGTAATTTCTCCACTATCAATCAGCACATTAACAAAAGAATGATCCTTTGTTATTTGACGAATCGCTTTACCCGTTACTTGATAAATCCGGCTGTCTCCTACGTGAAAGACGATGCATTGATTGTCCAAGATCAATGCAAGATCTAGTGTAGTTCCCATGCCTTTATAGGTGTCATCTTCTTGAGCAGTTGTGAATAAAAATTGATTAATATCCACCACTGTGTCATACAGCAAGTCAACCCAGTCCTGCTCCGATACTACGTCTCTATCAGCGGACATGAATTGCTCGCCTATCATCCGTACAGCTGTGGCACTGGCGTAATCTCCACCTTTGTGACCACCCATTCCGTCTGCAACCACTGCGAGTATCGTCTGTTTTTCAGAATGAACGAATACCGCAGCTTCATCTTCATTTACTGTTCGTTTCCGTCCTGTATCAGAGCGTATTTCATACTCCATGGGCTACCCTCCATTCCAATTGGTCTGGTTAGTTGATTCTTTGTAACGTCGCGACAAAGAAACCGTCACTTTGATGATCGTGAGGTAAAATCTGTAAGTAGCCATTCTTCGTTTCATTCTCTAGAATATGAAGTGGAACTAGTACAAAGTCTGGTTGCTCTTTCAAGAACCATTTTACAATCTCTTCGTTTTCGGACTTATCGATTGTGCATGTACTATAAACTAAAAGACCATCCTTCTTCACTAGTTGACTAGCAACTTCAAGTAGTTCTTTTTGAATGACTGTAAGATTTTCAATATCTTTAATGGTTTTTTTGTATTTGATTTCAGGCTTTCTACGAATAACCCCTAATCCACTACATGGCGCATCTACTAATACGCGGTCAAAAGATTGAGGTTCGTATGTTTTCAATAATTCCCTGCTATCTCCACTATTTGTATGAATGGAACTCAACCCAAGTCGTTCTGCATTTTGCTCAATTAAACGTAATTTATGTGCATGCAGATCATGTGCCTGAATTTCCCCTTCATCTTTCATACGCTCTGCTATATGAGTAGTTTTACCTCCTGGAGCAGCACACATATCCAATACGCGCATACCGGGTTCTACTTGCAATGCAATGGCAGGAAGCATAGAGCTCTCATCTTGAATCGTCAACAACCCTTGTTTGAATACTTCTGTAGAAGCCAAATTTCCTGACTCCACTTGGATACTACTATCTGAAAGAGTACCCGCAATTGCAGTAATGCCTTCTTTTTTTAGTAGACCGATGACTTCACCAATATTCGTTTTGGTTCTATTGATTCGAGCTGTTGTAATAGGTGGTTGATTATTGACTACTGCCGCTGCGGTAGCTTCTTCCATACCGTATTGCTCAATCCATCTTCGGATCAACCACTCCGGGTGACTAGTCTCGATTGACAAACGAGTAATAGGATCTTCAATTTCATCTAATGAAGGTACACCTTCACGGTAGATTGAGCGAAGAATACCGTTCACCATGGACGAAACGCCTTTATGGCCTCGCTTATTGGCAATTTTTACTGCCTCGTTAACAATCGCGTGCTCAGGTATTTTGGAGAGATAAATGATTTGATAGACAGACAGACGAAGTAACTGCCGAACCCATGGCTGTAATTTCCCTCTCACAAACGGTGCTAAATAATAATCAAGCGTCATTTGCTGCTGTAACGTACCATATGTTAACTCTGTCAATAATGCACGGTCTTTTGATTGAAGATCATAGATTTCAATCGTTTTATGGAGCAATAAATTACTGTAAGCTTGCTCTTCTTCAATTTGCATTAACATCGATAATGCTGCATCGCGTACATTGCCTCGCCAAATCTTCTTTTTATAATTTGTCATTCAAATTTGTCTCCCACTTGCCATTTTGATCCGATTCCATTTAAGAACACGGTGGCTGTCATTCGTTTTTTACCTGCTGGTTGTAAGTCTGTAATGGCTATAGTGCCCTCACCTGTTTGTACTATAACACGATCTTTTTCCAGACCGACGATTTCTCCAGGCGTTGCATCAGATAATTGTTCCTCCAGCTGAGTCCACCAAATCTTCACTTGATCACCGGCAAACTTTGTATAAGCGACTGGCCACGGATGTAACCCGCGTACTTGGTTATATATCGAACGTGCTGAACTTGTCCAATCAATTCGCTCTTGTTCTCTTGAGATATTTCTTGCAAATGTCACTTGCGTCTCATCCTGTACTATACGCTCATTTGTACCAGCAAGGATGGAAGGTAATGTTTCTTTTAATAATGAAGTACCTGCTTTAGAAAGCTTTGTAAACATCGTCCCTGTATCGTCGGTCTCTTCAATTGGTGTAATGACTTGCGAAATGATATCCCCCGCATCCAATTTCTCCGCCATATACATGATCGTAACGCCTGTTTCTTTCTGACCATCCATGACTGCCTGATGAATGGGTGCACCACCACGATAGTTAGGTAATAAAGAAGCATGAACATTTATACAACCAAGTTTTGGTGCTTCGAGCAGTTCATTCGGAAGCAATTGACCGAATGCAGCCGTCACAATCAAATCTGGTTGGAGTTCGAGAATTTCCTGTAACTCCGCAGAACCTTTTAGCTTTTCTGGCTGAATAACAGGCAATCCTAAGCGTACTGCTTCTTCCTTTACGGGAGGTGGTGTCAATACGCGCTTGCGACCTACTGGACGATCTGGTTGTGTCACGACAGCGAGAATTTCATATTCTTCATTATGTAGCATCGTCAACACACCTACAGAAAATTCAGGAGTTCCCATGAAAATGATTTTCGTCATTCGTCACCCTCCTCTTCATCTTCATCTTCGTCTTCAAATTCAGATGGATCCACTACGCGTGTAATCTTTTTATCGAATAGAATGCCATTCAAATGGTCGATTTCATGTAAGATTGCTCGCGCTTCGTAGCCTTCTGCTTCTAATTCATATAAACTGCCGTCCCGTTCTTGTGCTTCAATTTTCACATGGAAAGGACGCTCTACTTCTCCGAATAGTCCTGGGAAACTTAAGCACCCCTCGACTTCTACTTCAGATCCTCCAATTGCCGTAACGACAGGATTGATCATTTCGATAATTTCTTGTTCTTCATCGAAGTCTACAATGGCTACACGAATAGACTTACCCACTTGTGGAGCTGCTATTCCCACACCGTCATGCTCTACCATTGTTTCATACATATCATCTAGTAAAACACCCAGTTTTTCATCAAATACAGTAACTTCCTCGCATGGAGTCGTCAGGATAGGTGATGGATGCCTAACGATTTCTAATATAGTCAAAATAATTTCCTCATTTCTTCATCGAAAGGTTAAAAGATCGATGTTGGTTCACGGTTAATCGACATAACCAAGCCGTCTTTTGCCCAACTTGTTTTGTAGTGTTTCAAAAGTTGTTGCAGAACCGGAATTAAAGCAGGTTCTTGTTTGTATTTTATCAAACTTTGGTAACGATATCTATTGTTGAGGCGACTGATCGCCGCAGCTGTCGGTCCAATGATGACCGTTCCTTGTGATAGACGCTCCGCCATAAATGCAGTGCCTTTATGTGCATAGTCTGCAGCTTTTAATACATCTTCATGACTGAACTGTACAACCGTCACATAATAGTAGGGTGGATAGCCAAGCAATCGTCTTCTATCCATCTCCATATCATAAAAAGGCACGTAATTCTGTGTCTTAGATAACTCAATCGCATAATGCTCAGGGTCATATGTCTGAATGACCACTTCACCCGGTAACTGATCACGTCCTGCCCTACCACTCACTTGTGTTAAAAGCTGGAATGTCTTCTCAGCAGCCCGAAAGTCGGCTAAATGGAGAGATGTATCCGCAGCCAATACACCTACAAGAGTGATGCGTGGAAAATCAAGCCCTTTGGCAATCATTTGAGTACCAAGTAAAATGTCTGCTTTTCCTTCACCAAAATCATGCAACAAACGCTCATGAGCACCTTTAGTATTTGTCGTATCAATATCCATCCGAATAACGCGTGCTTCAGGTACTAATTTATATAGTTCCTCTTGTGCTTTTTGCGTTCCCGTCCCAAAGAATCGAATATGCTCGCTTGTGCATTCAGGACATTCAAGAGGTACCCGTTCTTCATGACCACAATAGTGACATTTCAGACTTTCACTTGCACGATGGTAGGTTAATGAAATGTCGCAGTTTGGGCATTCAACAACCGTTCCGCAATCACGACAGAGAACAAAACTCGAAAAGCCACGTTTATTTAACAGCAGAACAATTTGTTCTTTGCGTGCCAATCGTTCGCGAATGCCTTCAGCGAGTGCAATAGAAAACATAGAGCGATTTCCTGCTTTAAGCTCTTCACGCATATCTACCACTTCAACACTCGGCAACGCTTGATTCTTCGCACGTTTTGAAAGGGTCAATAATGAATACACCCCTTTGGAAGCCCGGGCATAAGACTCCAGTGAAGGTGTCGCACTACCTAAGATAACAGGACATTGATAATATTCTGCTCGCCAAATAGCTACATCTCGTGCATGATACCTTGGCGATTCTTCTTGTTTGTACGTAGACTCATGTTCTTCATCCAGAATCAACAATCCCAAATTCGTGAAAGGAGCAAATACCGCTGAACGTGCTCCAATCGCAACTTTTACTTCGCCGCGATGAATCCGACGCCATTCATCATACTTTTCACCAGCGGATAAACCACTGTGTAAGACAGCTACTAGTTCTCCAAATCGTCCTTTAAACCGGGCCGTCATTTGAGGAGTTAATGCAATTTCAGGTACTAACACAATCGCTTCTTTACCTTGTTTTAACACATGGTCGATGGCCTGCAAATACACTTCCGTCTTTCCACTTCCTGTAATACCATGAAGTAAAAACGTCTCTTGAATATGCTTATCACTCGAAAGTTCAATAGCAGAAAGCGCAACTTGTTGCTCATCTGTTAGCTGTTCCGGTTTACCGCTATCCTTCATTTTTGGTGATTCTAACTCACGATACACCTCGACCTGTGATTGCTCGACTATCTCTTTGTCTACAAGTGATTTCAGTACACTCGATGCTACACCTGATTCATTGAGGAGCTTACTCGCCTCTACTGATTCTGTCGGATGAAGCAATAACCAACTGAGTAGTTCACGTTGTTTCTTAGCATTTGGATGCGTTTCTTCCAATGCAATTTCTAATCGAGTGGCATCCGGTATATGAATCATACGTACTTTTTTCATCTTAGTTTTCTGTTGGATCGCTGTATCGATTTCAACAATTCCCTGTTCGTTATACTTCTTTACTTCATTTAATAAATTAGCATCTTGAATTGCTTTTAACGTCACTTGCTGGCGGTTACCTAAAAATGTGCGAAATGATTCGTTGAGTTCATCCGGTTTGATGACGGTCATAATCTTTTCATATTTAGCACGCATAGCAGCGGGTAACATTACTTGCAGTGCATCGATTTCATAAGCGATCGTTTCCGTTGCCATCCACTTCGACAGTACCAATAACTCTGCAGATAACACCGGTTCTAAATCTATAATTTCGGCTAGTGGTTTTATCTTGTTACTATCCAGCTCGCTTTCTTCTTTGATCGCTGTAACATAGCCCGCAACTTTCCGCGGACCAAAAGGAACTTTAACCCGTAAGCCTGGTTCCATCACATGTTCCCACTCAACAGGAACTGCGTAATCAAATGGACGGTCGATTGGATAGGCTGCTACATCCACAATGACTTCAGCGATCATGCAGCTTACTACTTTCTTGCTGAATAATCGTTTCAAATAACCGTTCGGCTAATTGATCTTTTGGCATGGCTGAAAAAGGGATTGCTTCTCCTTCTCTAGAAAGTAATGTCACAACATTCGTGTCACTACCGAAACCGCCGTCTGGGTCAGTCACATCATTGACAATAATGTAATCCAGATTTTTAGACTCCAATTTCTTTTGACCGTAGGCTACCACATCTGTAGTTTCAGCAGCAAAGCCGACTAATAATTGATTTTCTTTCCGCTGTCCTAACGTTTTCAGAATATCGGTTGTCCGCTCCAATTCGAGTACATCATCGCCATCTTTTTTCTTCATTTTCTGACCATGTATATTTTTCGGACGATAATCTGCAACGGCTGCCGACTTCACTACAATGGAAGCATCATCATACTGACTCATTACAGCATCAAACATTTCTGCAGCACTTTCTACATATATCACTTGAACGCCAGTCGGAACCGGTAGCTCGACTGGTCCTGAAATCAGCACAGTCGTAGCACCTAGTTTTTGTGCAGCTTCCGCCATTGCGTAGCCCATCTTGCCACTTGAAAAATTGGATACATAGCGGACGGGATCTATACGTTCACGAGTCGGTCCAGCTGTAATGACCACTTTTTTGCCGTGCAAAGGCTGATAAGTAACTCCATTAAAGTGATTGCAAATTAATTCAGTAATTTTTTCAGGTTCTTCTAAGCGACCCTTGCCTACATAACCGCAAGCTAAAAAACCTTCTGAAGGTTCGATAAATTGATAGCCATCCGCATGTAATTGGTCAATATTACGCATAACAGCAGGGTGGGCATACATATGTACATTCATAGCAGGTGCAATCCACACGTCTGCTTCTGTTGCTAGTAAAATAGTCGTTACCATATCGTCTGCAATTCCGTTTGCAAGCTTACCAATTACGTTAGCGGTGGCAGGTGCTACAACTACTAAATCGGCCCAGTCCGCTAAATCGATATGTGCAATGACACGAGAGTCTTTTTCATCAAATGTATCAAAATATACATCATTGCGTGACATCACTTGAAAGGATAATGGTTGAACAAATTCTTTTGCTGAATCCGTCATGACGACTTTTACATTAGCTCCAGCTTGGGATAATTTACTGACTAGCGCAACGGCTTTATATACTGCAATACCACCTGTTACGCAGAGTAAAATATTTTTATTATCTATCTTCATGAAACTCATTTCCTTTCCGAAAATAATAAACTCCCTGAGAACGATTGAATTCTTAGGGAGTTGTTTTTTATTTCAAATCAAACTTCATCTTCATAAATGATTGATTCATCTGCTGCTTCATTGATCAAAACGCCTGCGGCTACTTCTTCAAGTGCTCTGCCCACACTTTTCACCGAACGGTATGAGTGAAGTAATTCATTTTCTTTTTCCTGTAGTTCACGTGCTCGCTTAGCTGCAAGTGTGACTAGCGTGTATTTAGAATCTACTTTTCCCTTTAGTGAATCAACTGATGGATATAACATAGTTTATTCTCCCTCCAACATCTGTAAGTATCTCTGTTCCACACGTTCTCTTCTACAATGCTCTGCCGTAACAATCGCATTGACCCGATCACATGCTTTGGAGACCTCGTCGTTCTCTACTACATAATCGTACAGGTGCATCATTTCGAGTTCTTCCCTTGCTTTTAATACACGGTCTGCAATAATATCGGATGCTTCTGTACCTCTACCAATCAAACGACTTTCTAGGTCACTTAAACTTGGAGGTGCCAAGAAAATAAACAGACCGTTCGGTACTTTTTCACGTACTTGTGCTGCGCCGACTACTTCAATTTCTAGGAAAACGTCACGACCAGCGTCTAATGTTGCGTTGACATAGTCGAGTGGTGTTCCGTAGTAGTTCCCTACATATTCTGCGTATTCGAGAAGTTTTCCTTCTTCAATCATTTTTTCAAAGACTTCTTTTGAACGGAAGAAGTAGTCGACACCGTCGACCTCCCCTTCACGCGGGTTTCTTGTGGTCATGGAGATGGAATATTCGTAATTGGTGTCCGGGCTTGAGAATAGTTCTTTCCGAACAGTTCCTTTTCCGACGCCGGATGGACCAGAAAGGACAATTAGTAGTCCACGATGTTTGTACATGTAATCCCTCTTTGTTATGTATTCATTAGCACGCCATTCCTAATTATAACCTATACATACGATAATTAAAGTAGATAGCCCCGTTGATTTCCCTTCCAGGTGGGACGCTTTCCACTACAATCAACTAGATATCATATACATACATTTAGAATCGAAAGAACAATTCATAAAGATTTGTCTAGTTAGACTACGTAGGCCCATGTGTGCAATCTGTTCATATTATACCATAATCATACGATGAGTGCTAAAATGGAACAAAACGAAATGAAAGAGGAATCCGTATGGCATTTGATGGTTTATTTACGAAAGCAATAGTAAGCGAACTGCAACAACTGAAAACTGGTCGGATTTCGAAGATTCATCAGCCGAATTCGCAGGAGATTATTTTTCAAATCCGAGCCAATAATAAAAATCATAAATTATTAGTATCTTTGCATCCTTCTTTCTCACGGTTGCAGTTGACTGAAGAAGTGTTGACGAATCCCCCTGAGCCACCGTTATTTTGTATGGTGTTGCGAAAGCAGCTTGAAGGCGGGATGATTACGTCAATTGAACAACATGAGAATGACCGAATTGTGAATATAAGTGTGCAAGCGAGAAATGAATTAGGTGACCAGATCGAGCGAAAGTTAGTTATTGAGATTATGGGGCGACATAGTAATCTAATTTTACTTGATGCTTCACGCGATATGATTATCGACAGTATGAAGCACTTGCCGCCTTCTGTTAATAGTTATCGTACAGTTTTACCTGGACAGCCCTATATTCCTGCACCTCCACAAGATAAACTAGATCCGTTTGAAGTAACAGAAACAGAATTTAATACACTTGTTGGAGCGTTTCACGAACCAAAAGACATCGTGAAACAATTTGCGGGCTTCTCTCCTTTAACTGCGGCTGAATTATTGTACCGCGTAAAGCAAAACGAGCCTTCCTTTACTATTTGGCGCGAGTTTCTCAATAGCTTCCATGTAGATACTATGAAGTCGACAGTCGTGGAAAACGACAAAAAAACTTTATTCTCAGCCATTGAATTAACACATACAGAAGGAACAACGCAAACATTCTCTACACTGGGCGATTTGCTGGATAAAGTATATTTTGCCAGAGCCGAACGCGAACGTGTGAAGTCACAAGCTATTGACCTCGAACGCTGGTTATCGAATGAAATTGCAAAGCTAGAAAACAAAACAAAGAAGCTTCAAAAAGAGCAAGAAACGGCACAAGATTTGGACACGTTAAAACTATACGGTGAGTTGTTAACTGCAAACAGCTATAAGTTGCATAAAGGTGATAAAGAAGTGACGGTAGAAAATTACTACGAACAAGGTACAACTGTCACAATTCCGCTAGATCCAAGAAAATCACCAATCGATAACGCACAACGCTTTTTCTCCCGTTATGCCAAAGCAAAAACTGCACTAATTCGGATTGCGGAACAACTTGAAAAGACTAAAGACGATATTGAATACTTTGAAATGGTAAAACAGCAAGTTTACCAAGCTTCCCCAATCGATATAGAAGAAATACGTCAAGAACTAATAGAACTCGGATTTATGCGTGCCCGTAGAAGCAAAAAGAAAGCAAAACTGAAAAAACCAAAACCAGAAGCTTTCATTTCTTCCACAGGCATTCCAATCTCAGTCGGAAAAAACAATAAACAAAATGACTACCTAACATTTAAACTAGCAGCACGCGATCACATATGGCTACACACAAAAGACATACCTGGCTCTCACGTCGTCATACACGACACCGACCCAGATGCTCAAACAATCGAAGAAGCAGCCGCACTATCCGCTTACTTCAGTAAAGCACGCGAGTCGTCATCTGTTCCAGTAGACTACACAGGAATCCGGCACGTCAAAAAACCATCCGGCGCAAAACCCGGATTCGTCATCTACTTCGAACAAAAAACCGTATTCGTTACACCGGATGAAGACTTGGTCCGTAAACTAAGAAAATAAAGTATTGTCTAGATATAAATTTCAAACTAATTAAGATAGAAGAGAATTCCTGCTATTACAGGTTTCTTTTCTATCTTTTTTCAAAAAATAATGCATCATAGTTCTACGTTTTGAAAAAGACACCAGTTGATCGTAAGTGGAAGGCGGCGACTCCCGGAGGATCAGCGTGCGCCTTGAGACCCTGTCAGGTGCCTTAATTTCTGCAAAGTACACAGAAATACAGCAAAGCGAACCCTTCGCTGTTCGCCTGGCTCAAGCCACGCCCTCGGGAAAGCGTCCGCCTGGAACGTCGATCAACGTTGCCTCCCCGTACCCTTCTCTAAATGAAAAACGGCTCCCATTACGGGAACCGTCTTTCATTACAGCGTACCAAGCTTCAACTTCGAATGCCATTCCATCAATTCATTCATAGACTCTTCCTTAACCGCGCCCTCTTCTTTCGCAACTTCAGCAAGCGCTGCAAAATTCGTCAAGCTGTGATATGAAAGATTCGCCTCAGCGAACTTCTCATCCGCCTTCTGTAATTCATATGTAAAGATCGAAACAATTCCGCATACTTCCACGTCCTCTGCAATCAATGCATTCGCTGCATTCAAGCTGCTTCCACCTGTCGAAATCAAATCTTCAATAATAACGGCTTTCGCATTCGGCTCGATTCTTCCTTCAATTTGACGACTCTTACCATGTGCTTTTGCAGTAGAGCGTATATATACCATCGGCAACTTTAGAATATCCGCAACCCATGCTGCGTGAGGAATACCCGCAGTTGCTGTCCCTGCAATGACTGTCGTTTCAGGGTAATGAACACGAATCAATGCCGCAAGCCCTTCTGCGATTTCTTTACGTCCTACCGGATCTGCCATCGTTAGGCGGTTGTCACAATAGATAGGTGACTTAATACCTGAAGCCCATGTAAATGGCTCTTCAGGATTGATCGCCACAGCTCCTACATTTAACAGGATTTGCGCAACTTCTTTTTCTCTAGTCATGATGTAATCCCCTCCCACAATGTTTTCACTTCCAGATATGCTTCTAGCGGATCATTGGCACCTGTAATGGCACGCCCTACTACGATATGTGTTGAGCCTTCCTGCCTAGCTTTTGCTGGTGTCGCCACACGCTTTTGATCGTGAACATCGCCTTCTGCTAAGCGAATGCCAGGTGTCACTTTGAAGAAATCCTTGCCGCATACTTCTTCAATAATTTTTGCTTCCTGCACTGAACAAACTACGCCATCTAAATGTGCCGATGAAGCTAGTTTCGCGTAATGCTCCACTGATTCACGAAGTGGTACACTGATCAGTTGTTCTTCTTTTACTTGACGTTCGTCCGTTGAGGTCAGTTGAGTCACTGCAAGTAACGCAGGACGCTGAACACCGGAAGCTGTACCCGCATCAAGACCTTCTAACGCCGCTTCCATCATCGACTTACCGCCAGCCGCATGCACATTGACCATATCGACTTCCAGCGAAGCCAATACTTTCATTGCGGATTTAACCGTATTGGGGATATCATGTAATTTCAAATCTAAAAAGATAGAGTATCCCTCTTCCTTTAGTTTTGCAATCAGGGCCGGTCCTTCTTTATAATACAATTCCATTCCTACTTTGACATTGACCGACTGGTCGAATGCTTTCAGGAAATCGAATGTTCTTTCAGCTGAATCAAAGTCTAGTGCAATTATTGGAGAACGATTCATACACGATGACTCCTTCCCACTAATTCTGAAATATGATCTATTCCTAGTTCATCTAACTTTGCAGGTAACTGCTCGATAATCGTAGGACAGACGAATGGATCGACAAAGTTTGCTGTACCAACTGCTACGGCACTTGCACCGGCAGACAAAAAGTCCACCACATCTTGTACACATGTAACGCCACCCATTCCAATGATTGGAATATTAACAACTTGACTTACTTCATAGACCATGCGAATCGCGACTGGTTTAATTGCTGGGCCTGATAATCCGCCTGTTTTATTCGCAATAACCGGTTTACCTGTCTTTTCATCCAAGCGCATACCGACTAAAGTATTGATCATCGTAATACCATCTGCACCACCTGCTTCTACCGCCAATGCCATCGCTCTAATATCCGTGACATTTGGTGACAGCTTTACATACACAGGCACAGAAGATACAGCTTTTACTGCTGCTGTTAGTTCTTTCGCAATTTCAGGATCTGTTCCAAAAAGAATCCCGCCACATTTAACGTTTGGGCAAGAAATATTTAGTTCAAGTGCATGAACATTTGGCGCTTTTGAAATTTGTTTTGCCACTTCTACATAGTCCGCAGTCTCAGATCCTGCAACGTTCGCAATGATCGGAACATCAAATTTCTCTAACCATGGTAATTCATTTTCCAAAACACCTTGCAGTCCTGGATTTTGAAGTCCGATAGCGTTCAACATACCTGAAGAGGTTTCCGCCACACGTGGTGTCGGGTTACCATAACGCATTTCTTCTGTTGTCGCTTTGATCATGATGGCCCCGAGCTTTGACAAATCGTACAGATTACCATACTCCTTACCAAAACCAAAACAGCCAGATGCAGGCATGATTGGATTTTTTAATTCGAGTCCTGGCAATGTAACCATTAATCTATTCATATCTGCACCACCCCTGCTGGAAATACTGGACCGTCTGAGCATACTTTGACATACGGTTGATCTGTTGCATTTTCATTCGTATGGCAAACACAAGCGAAACAAGCCCCTATACCGCAACCCATTCGTTGTTCAAAAGATAAGAATCCTTTTTTATTCACATACGCTTTTTGAACTGCATCAAGCATCGGCATAGGTCCACAGCTGTAATACGTTTCGAATTCATTGGATAACTCACTCATAACGTTCGTAACGAAACCTTGTGTACCATTACTTCCATCCACTGTCGCGATATGCGTTTCGCCTAAGGCGGCAAATTCTTCTTGATAGAACACTACTTGATCTGATTCAAAGCCAAGTATATGGATACAGTTAACACCTTTAGCCGTAAGTTGTTTAGACAACTCATACAATGGCGGCACACCAATTCCCCCACCAATTAAAACAGCCGTTTGACCAATCGCTGTTTCTTCAACTGGAAAGCCGTTTCCTAAAGGTCCGAGTACATTCACTGTATCTCCCTCACGTTTTTCAGACAAAAGCGATGTGCCTCGTCCTTCTGCACGATAGATGATCGTCATTTCATTTTTCTCAGGATTGATTTCAGCAATGGAAATCGGGCGCCGTAATAATGGTTCAAATGAATCCGATACACGGATATGGACAAACTGGCCCGGAGAAGTAATTTCTCCGACCAATTTGCCTGTTAATTTCATTTCGAAAATATCTTTCGCGATTTCCTGTTGCGATCCGACGGTCATCAAATCTTGGATGATCATTTAACCACCTGCGGTTTTGGCATGGCATCCGTCTGGAATGTCATGGATTCAATGACAGACAACATAGCCGCCGCTGTATCAATTGAAGTTAAGCAAGGAATGCCATTTTCGACAGTTTCACGACGGATTCTAAAGCCATCACGTGCCGGTTGTTTTCCTTTAGTCAAAGTATTGATGACCAATTGCGCTTGTCCTTTTTGTATCACGTCGATCAAAGTCGGACCTTCCGTGCCAATCTTTCCTACTGTTTTCACTTCGATATTTTCTGCTTCAAGAGCTTTTGCCGTTCCTTCTGTTGCTACAATACGATATCCAGTTTCAATGAAACGTTTCGCGATATCGACAATTTCTTCTTTATCTTTATCAGATACTGTCATCAAGACTGTTCCGTATTCTTTTACTTCCATTCCAGCCGCTACTAAGCCTTTGTACAATGCTTTTTCCAGTGTAACGTCTTTACCCATAACTTCGCCCGTCGATTTCATTTCTGGTCCGAGTGTAATGTCTACACGACGAAGCTTTGCGAAAGAGAAGACTGGCACTTTGACGTAGACGCCTGCTGGAGCTTCTGCAAGACCGTCAGTATAGCCTTGTTCTAGAATTGATCTACCCAAGATCGCCTGTGTTGCCACATTTGCCATCGGAATATTCGTGATTTTACTCAAGAACGGTACTGTACGGCTTGAACGCGGGTTCACTTCGATTACATAAACTTGTCCTTCTGAAATAACGAACTGGATGTTCATTAATCCACGGATCTTGAGACCGAGTGCTAAACGTTTCGTATAATCAGCGATCGTTTCGATCATGGACTGAGAAAGGTTTTGTGGCGGATAGACTGCAATCGAGTCCCCCGAGTGAACACCTGCACGCTCGATATGCTCCATGATTCCCGGTATTAATACCGTTTCACCATCACAAATTGCATCCACTTCAATTTCCGTTCCTGTTAAGTAGCGGTCGATCAATACCGGATGTTCTGGGCTAGCTTTTACCGCATTCTCCATGTATTGAAGTAATTCTTCTTCGTAGTAAACGATTTCCATTGCGCGTCCACCTAATACATACGAAGGTCGTACTAATACTGGATAGCCAATTTCTGATGCGATAACAACTGCTTCAGGTACTGATAAAGCTGTCTTACCAAGTGGTTGTGGTACCCCAATGTCATGCAATGAACTTTCAAACTTATCACGGTTTTCTGCGCGGTCGATATCTTCAAGTGATGTACCAAGAATCTTCACTCCACGCGCTTCCAATTCATCTGCCAAGTTGATCGCTGTCTGACCACCGAACTGTACGATGACACCTTCTGGTTGCTCGAGATCTACGATATGCATAACATCTTCAATTGTTAACGGTTCGAAGTACAACTTATCAGAGATAGAGAAATCAGTCGAAACGGTTTCAGGATTATTGTTGACGATAATCGCTTCGTAACCCGATTCTTGGATCGCCCATACACAGTGTACTGTCGCATAATCGAATTCCACACCCTGCCCAATACGGATTGGACCTGATCCTAATACGATTACACTTTTCTTATCTGTTCTTACAGACTCATTTTCATCTTCATACGTACCGTAGAAGTACGGTGTATCAGACTCATATTCTCCTGCACATGTATCAACTTTCTTATAAACCGGAACCAACCCTTGTTCTTGTCTCCAGTCGTATACTTCACGTTCTGTTGTCTTCCATAATTGTGCAATCGTCACGTCAGGGAACCCAAGACGTTTTGCTTTATAACCAATTGCTTTATCGTATGGATTCTCTTTTAATATTTCTTCATAACGAACGATGTTTTCGAATTTACGCAAGAAGAATAAATCGATTGCGCTCCATTCGTGTATGGTTTCAATTGTTACACCGCGACGCAATGCTTCTCCGATGAAGAATAAACGCTCATCGCCCGCTTTGCGAATACGTTGTTCGATCCATTCGTCGGACATTTCACTACCACCCGGAAGTGACAAATCAAATTGGCCTGTTTCCAATGAACGAACAGCTTTCATGATGGATTCTTCGAATGTACGGCCCATCGCCATTACTTCGCCCGTTGCTTTCATCTGTGTTCCTAAATTACGCTTTGCTGATTCGAACTTATCAAAAGGCCAACGTGGAATCTTCGTTACTACATAGTCTAATGTCGGCTCGAAGCAAGCATACGTGTTGCCTGTTACCGGATTTATCATTTCATCTAGCGTTAAACCGACAGCAATTTTCGCCGCAAGTTTTGCGATTGGATAACCTGTCGCTTTAGATGCTAATGCAGACGAACGGCTGACGCGTGGGTTAACCTCGATAATGTAGTAATCAAAGCTATGCGGATCCAGAGCAAGCTGAACGTTACAGCCACCTTCGATTTTCAACTCGCGAATGATGTTCAATGAAACATTACGAAGCATCTGGTTCTCACGGTCGGTCAATGTCTGACATGGCGCCGCTACGATAGAATCTCCTGTATGGATTCCAACTGCGTCGACGTTCTCCATGTTACATACGACAATTGCATTATCTGCGGAGTCACGCATGACTTCATATTCTATTTCTTTAAATCCTGCGATGGATTTCTCAAGCAGACACTGTGTAACTGGGCTATATTTCAAACCGCTTGCTACGATTTCTTCTAAGTCTTCGTCGTCATGACAAATCCCGCCACCTGTTCCACCTAGCGTGAACGCAGGGCGAACGATAACTGGATAACCGATTTCATTTACAAATGCATAAGCTTCATCAATGTTATGGATGATTTCACTGTCTGGAACAGGTTCGCCCATTTCATTCATTAATGTCCGGAACAAATCGCGGTCTTCAGCTTTATGGATCGCATCAAGCTTTGTACCCAAAATCTCAATTCCTAGTTCATCTAAGATGCCTGATTCATGTAATTCAATTGCCATGTTCAAACCAGTTTGTCCGCCTAGAGTTGCCAGTAGTGCATCCGGACGTTCTTTACGAATAATGCGACTAACGAATTCAAGTGTGATCGGCTCGATATACACTTTATCTGCCATTTCAGTATCCGTCATTATAGTTGCAGGGTTTGAGTTGATCAGAATAACTCGATAACCTTCTTCTTTAAGAGATAAACAGGCTTGTGTACCTGCATAGTCAAATTCTGCTGCTTGTCCAATTACAATAGGACCTGAACCAATCACGAGGATGGATTTTATGTCAGTACGTTTAGGCATTAGTATTCTCCTTTCGGTTGCTTGCAGTCATCAATTGAATGAAACGTTCGAATATATAGTTAGAATCTTGTGGTCCTGGTGATGCTTCTGGGTGGAACTGAACAGTGAATGCTTCCAACTTTTCACTTCGAAGCCCTTCAATACAATTGTCGTTCAACGCTCTATGTGTTATTTCAAGACCTGTTCCTGCTAAAGATTCTTCAAGCACTTCATAGCCGTGACTTTGTGATGTCAGATCAGTACGATTCGTATTCAAGTCTTTAACTGGATAGTTCCCTCCAATATGGCTGTTCTTCATCTTCGCCGTTTTAGCACCGCAGGCGAGTGCGAATAATTGATGACCCAATCCGATACCGAAGATAGGTTTTTTACCAATTAATTCTTTTATTGTTTCAACTGCACCTTCTACGTCCTCAGGATTTCCTGGTCCGTTTGACAGCAAAATGCCGTCTGGGAATAGCGCTAAAATTTCTTTTGCTGATGTATCATGAGGAACGACTATTACGTCGCAGTCCTTTTTATTTAATTCACGCAAAATGCCATGTTTAATGCCGTAGTCGATGACGACGACACGCTTGCCTAAGCCTGGACTTGGATATGGGCGCTTAGTAGATACTTTCGCTACTAAATCGGTTGGCAATTCATATTGTTGAAGTTCTGCAACTGTTGCATCCGGATCGATCTCTTCCCCAGCAGCCGTTAATTTACCTCGCAGTGAACCTTTATCACGTAAAAGACGTGTTAGTTTACGTGTATCTATTTCTTGAATACCTGGGATCCCTTTTAAAATTAGCAAGTCTCCTAGTGACATGCCGCTACGGAAATTTGAAGGTTCTTCTGTTAGCTCTCTAACGACTAAACCGTTAATTGCTAAATCGATGGACTCATAATCGTCTCGGTTAATACCGTAGTTACCGATTAGCGGATAGGTCATAACGACAATTTGTCCACAACCTGATGGATTTGAAATCGTCTCCTGATATCCTGTCATGCCTGTTGCAAATACAGCTTCTCCTACTGAAGCGCTGTCTGCTCCAAATGCTTTCCCTTCAAAAATAGAGCCGTCTTCTAATACTAAGTATCTTTTTGTCATCATTGACCATCCTTCCATACGATGTTTCCACCGAAAATTGTCATTACAGGCCATCCAGCACATTCTACGCCGTCAAATGGTGTGTTCTTTCCTTTTGATACAAATGTCGTACGGTCAATCTTTTGTTGTTTTTCCAGATCAAGTAACACTAAATCTGCTTCAGCACCTACTTCAAGTTTGCCGTATGGCAAGTTGAACACTTCCGCTGGTTTCACTGTCATCCAGTCAAGAAGCTGTTTGAGTGTCCAGTGTCCTGGCTTAACGAAGTTTGTGTACAGTAAAGGAAATGCCGTTTCAAATCCTGTAATTCCAAATGGTGCTTTTGCGAATCCAACTGCTTTTTCATCTGCCGTATGTGGTGCGTGATCTGTTGCGATACAATCCAATGTGCCATCCATCAAACCTTCACGTAATGCATCTCGATCTTCCGTTGAACGAAGTGGCGGATTCATTTTCCAATCTGCATCATCGTTAGGTATATCATCTTCAGTCAACAACAAGTGGTGCGGGCTAACTTCTCCTGTGACATGAATACCGGCTTTTTTTGCGTCTCGGATAATGCGAACAGATTCTTTTGTGCTGACGTGACATACGTGGTAATGTGCACCAGCTGCTTCCGCGAGTAAAACATCCCGCGCGATATGTACAGATTCTGCAATAGAAGGAATTCCTGGCAAGCCCAGTTCTTTATTACGTTTTCCTTCGTGCATTGCGCCACCATAGATCAATGTGTTGTCTTCGCAGTGCGCAACAATCGCCATATCGATCTTCGCCGCATCCTGCATCGCTTCGTACATCATCCCTGCTTCTTGTACACCTACACCGTCGTCCGTAAACGCGAAGGCACCGTGTTCTTTTAATTCAGATAGATTAGTGCGTTCTTTTCCCGCTTCTCTGATCGTGATCGACGCATAAGGAAGTACACGAATTTTTGCATTGTCTTTAATTAATGTATTGATTTTTTCAAGATTTTCTTTCGTGTCGGGTACTGGGCGTGTATTTGGCATTGGACAAATGGTTGTATATCCGCCTTTAGCTGCTGAATATGTACCTGTTTCAATTGTTTCTTTATGTTCGCCACCCGGTTCACGTAAATGGACGTGCACGTCGATGAAGCCAGGAGATACAAGTAATCCTTCCCCTTCAACAATTTCACATCCGTCTACTGCTAATTGATTGCCAATTTCCGCAATCTTTCCATCTACAATTTTGATGTCCGTTACGATGATCTTGCCCTCTTCGTTTACCATTTGTACTTGTTGAATTAACGTGTTCATATTACTTCCGCCCCTTCAATATAAGTTCTAGAACAGCAGCCCGAATATAGACGCCGTTTTCTACCTGTTTAAAAATTCTCGACTGTGGACTTTCTATTAAACAGTCTGCTATTTCTACATCTCGGTTCACTGGAGCAGGATGCATGATGATCGCACCTTTTTTCATTCTGGCCGCCCGTTCAATCGTAAGACCATATTGTTCATGATAAGCAGCTTTCGTATACGCCATCTCTGTATTATGACGTTCGTGCTGTACTCGGAGAAGCATGACCACATCACTTGTTTCAATAACCTCATCCCAGTTGTCGACGCTATCGAATTCTCCTGCCCATTCCGGCGGGCAAAGGAACGTGACGTCGGCTCCTAACTTGCGCAAAGCTTCTGCGTTCGAACGTGCTACTCGACTATGGGCGATGTCTCCTGCAATCAATACTTTTAACCCTTCAAATTGACCGAACTCTTCTTGAATCGTGAAGATGTCGAGCAAGGATTGTGTGGGATGTTGACCGGATCCATCTCCTGCATTAATGATTGCGACATTCGTTCGTTTTATTAGCTCTTCATAGAAACCATCGGCTGGATGTCGTATAACTAGTGCATCCAAACCTATTGCTTCCAACGTCCTAATCGTATCATATAGTGTTTCTCCCTTTAACGTACTAGAGAAACTCGTCTCAAAGGGGATAATTTGCGCGCCTACTTTACGCTCTGCCATTTCAAAACTCGTTTTTGTTCTTGTACTAGGTTCAAAAAACAAGTTGCAGACGGTATAAGTTCCAGGCAATTCCCGGAATCCCAGCCGCTTGAAAATCGCTGCCCTATCGAGTATGAGCATGATTTCTTCCACTGTCAGGTCTTTCATTGAAACTAAATGTTCCATCACATATTCCCCCTTCACGAAGTGCACGTACTACTTTTGTTTTCTATTCTTCTTCATCCATCAAGGTATCATTCGTTTTACCTGGCAATACTAGATTCAGCAGCACTCCGACAATTGCTGCCAGTGCCATACCTCCGACTTGGAATGTCTCGCTTATATTGATAGTCGCTCCACCTATTCCGATGACCAAAATGATGGATGCGATGACTAGATTTCGTTGATTATCAAAGTCGATTTTGTGGTCGATGAGCATCCGCATCCCTGATGAAGCGATGATACCGAACAATAGAATCGATATACCACCAAGTACCGCTGTAGGAATCGTAGCAATTAACGCCATTATTTTACCTATGAAAGAGAAGAGTATCGCAAATACGGCGGCCCCCATGATGACATACACACTGTAAACGCGTGTAATAGCTAGTACACCGATATTCTCTCCGTATGTAGTTTTAGGTGGTCCTCCGACCAATCCACTCAGTAAAGTACCTAGTCCATCACCAAGCAATGACCTATGCAATCCCGGACTTTCGATGTAATTCCGATCTACTACTTTGCCGAGTACAAGCTGGTGACCAATATGCTCAGAGATCGTTACAATCGCGATTGGCACCATGATGATCAATAGCGTTGGCGTTACGACAAATTCATAGTCAATACCTGGAATGAGCATCTCCGGTACCGCAAACCATTTCGCTTCTACTACTTTGCTGAAATCCAGTATGCCGATGAAGGCAGAGTAGATATACCCGACCATAATACCGATTAGTACTGGCATCAAGCTGATAATTCCTTTAAAGAACATCAGGCAGAACACTGCAGAAGCAAGTGTGACTAGAGCTGCTGAAAAGTGCAAACCACTATAAACGTCTACTCCATCCACATTAATCGTGCTTGCCATACTAATAGCTGTTGGTGCAATTGCCAATCCAATTACCATGATGACTGGACCAACTACGATTGGCGGTAATAACTTCATAATCCAGTTATAACCTGTCTTGTAAATCAGTAACGATATAATGGCATAGACTAGCGCAACGAACATGCTACCAATCATCGCACTGCCTATACCGCCTGATTGAGTCGCCATCTGTATCGGAACAATAAAGGCAAATGAAGAGCCTAGATATGCGGGCACTTGAAATTTCGTTACGATAATAAATACTATAGTTGCAATTCCACTAGTTAATAGTGCAATAGCAGGACTTAAACCTACTAGTTGCGGTACTAAGATTGTCGCGCCAAACATTGCGAACATATGCTGTAAACTTAATGCAAGCCAGCGCACCGGTTGCGGCTTTTCATGTACATCCAATACTTTTACGCTCATCCGTCATTTCCCCCAGCTGCTTATAATGTACGTGTGTGAATAGTGACTCCATCCGTTGCATCTGTTTCGATCATACTGACTACGACTCGTTCTTCATTTGAAGTTGGAATGTTTTTTCCGACAAAGTCCGGTCGAATCGGTAGTTCCCGATGACCACGGTCTACTAGTACCGCCAGCTGTATGGAAGAAGGTCTTCCTAAGTCCATTATCGCATCTAATGCTGCTCGGACTGTTCTTCCTGTGTAGAGAACATCATCAACTAGGATGACTTTTTGATTGGCCACATCGTGCTCTATATTTACTTGTTGAACAAATGCTTCTCCTTGGGCATTCTTCAATTGAAGATCATCTCTATACAATGTGATATCCAATTCACCCTTTTTAATTGGTTTTCCTTCAATTAATTCAATTTTATCGGCTAAGCGCTTAGCCAAGATGGCACCTCTTGTTTTAATGCCTACTAATATACATTGATCAATGCCACGGTTTTTTTCAATAATTTCATGTGCAATACGTGTGATCGCCCGAGTCATGGCTTGCTCATCGAGTATTGCTGCTTTTTCCGCCATATCATAAATCCCCTTCCTATTTTACCTATAGTCTACAAAAAAAGCCCTCCAGTCAGAGTAGACTGGAGGGCGGACGTGCAGAAAAAAGCATACATCGATACTTACCGCAGTAAGCTATCATGTAATTCCGTGCAACCTTCCCAGCCTCACAGGACTGACATTAAAGGTATCGCTATTCAATTGCTTAATAGAGTATACATCTCACCACAAGCGTTTGTCAACGACTATCAAGGACGTAATTCATTGAGTAATTGTTTATAATTTTCAGGCAATGGAGCGGTGAATTCCATATATTCACCCGTTTCGGGATGATCAAATCCTACCGTTCCGGCATGTAGTACTTGTCCTCCAAAATCGATTGTTTTTCTTTGGCCATATTTCGGATCTCCTACAAGTGGATAGCCGATATATTTCATATGCACGCGGATTTGGTGAGTCCTTCCTGTTTCCAAACGGCATTCAACCAATGTATAGTCTCCAAAACGTTCAAGAACCTTAAAATGTGTAACAGCATGTTTTCCATCATCCACAACGGCCATTCTTTGACGATCTCGTTTATCTCGTCCAATTGGTGCATCGATCGTACCGTTATCATGTGGAATATGTCCGTGAACTAATGCTGTATAAACACGATTTACTGATTTATCCACTAGCTGATTCACTAATGAAACATGCGCTTTATCATTTTTAGCTACCATCAATAACCCTGAAGTATCTTTATCGATACGGTGCACGATACCCGGTCTCATAATACCGTTAATACCTGACAAGTCTTTCACTTGGTACATCAACCCGTTAACTAATGTCCCACTTACATGGCCAGCTGATGGATGGACAACCATCCCAACTGGTTTGTTGACAACCAACACGTCTTGATCTTCATAGACGATTTCTAGGTTTAAGTTTTCTGCTTCTACATCATATTCTTCCACGTCTGGTTGCTCTAAAGCGATTTTATCATCTGTTTTGACCTTATAGTTTGGTTTAACTGAACTATCATTTACTTTAACATGCTCATCTTTCACCCATTGCTGGATTTGCGTACGTGACCAGTCTGGCTGAAGAGTCGCCAATGCTTTATCTATTCTATTACCTGTAAGTTCTTCTGTTATTACATATTCAAATCTTTCCATTACGACACCTTTTTCTTTTTCTTTTTCTCATCAAGTAGCACATGTAACAAAATCAGTATGACAGCAATTGTCAGTGCAGCATCCGCCACATTAAATATCGGAAAATCATAGTTAATCACAGGAATCAGGACGCTAATAAAATCTACTACTTCTCCCCTTACTAGTCGATCGATGAAGTTGCCGATCGCACCGCCGAGCAATAGCATCAGACTCACACCTAGTAGTCGATCCTTTTTACCTTCTGTATGGAAGAAATAAATTATAGCCACCACTACTACAATAGTTACAATGAAAAACAGCCACATTTTCCCTTCTAGCATTCCCCACGCAGCGCCACGGTTACGGTGGGACAGCAATGCGATATAAGGATCCAGAACAGATATATGTTCACCTAGTTCCATATTTTTTACGATTAGCCACTTCGTCAGCTGATCCAAGCCGATGACCAGTACAGCAATAGCATAATAAACGATCACTTCATTACCCTCCGTCCAGCTAATTTCTTCTTTAGTTTACCACAAATTTTGTCTTGCAATATGATTGTCGGTCCTACTGTGCAAAAAAAGCCATCATCATCCACGAATGAATGATGATGGCTGAGACATCAAGATTGCTTACGCATAGTTTTCTTTCACAACAGTTGCGCATCGTGTACATAGTGTCGGATGGTCAGTGTCTTCTCCAACCGTCTTGGAGATAGTCCAGCATCGTTCACATTTTTCACCTTCTGCAGGTTCAACCAAGACCGTTGCGTGATCTAGTTTCATTGCATTTGGCAGTTCTGCATTTGTACTTTCTTCAAATGCGGATACGATAAAGAATTGCGCAAAATCAATATCCTTTGCTTGCAGAATACCACGTTGATCTTCAGGCAATACAACTGTCACTTTAGCTTCCAAAGATTTACCGATTACTTTCGCGTTACGGGCTTCTTCTAGTGCCTTCAAGACATCATCACGGATATCCATCAAGTCATCGAAGCGCTCACGTAGCTTGTCCGCTTCTTCGCCTTTATGATCCGCTTTCGGCATATCCGTCAATTGGACACTGTCTTCTTCAACATGCTGAATATATTTCCACATTTCATCTGCTGTGTGTGGCAAGATCGGTGTGATGAGCTTGACTAGTGTAATCAATGTATCATGCATCACCGACTGCATTGCACGTCGATCTGGATGATTCGCAGCTTCAATATAGACTACATCTTTCGCAATATCCAAGTAGAGCGAGCTGAGTACGCCTGTACAGAAATTATTGATTGCGTGGTAGACGGTAGGGAACGCATACTGCTCGTAAGCTGTAAGCACTTCCTCAGTCAAATCTTGCAACTTCACATAGACATACTGATCAACTGCACGCATATCATCAAATGCTACGCGATCTGTAGCTGGATTAAAGTCGGCTACGTTACCATGCAAGAAACGGATCGTATTACGGATCTTACGGTAAACTTCTGAAACTTGCTTAAAGTTCGAATCAGATACACGAACATCGGCTGTATAATCTACAGATGATACCCATAGACGCACGATGTCTGCGCCAAGTTGATTGATGACTTTTGAAGGGACGATTACATTCCCTAGAGATTTACTCATCTTACGACCATTTTTGTCCAATGTGAAACCATGGCTCAAGATACCTTTATACGGTGCAATACCATTGATCGCTACGCTAGTTGTCAATGATGAGTTAAACCAACCTCGATATTGATCCGAACCTTCAAGGTATAAATCTGCCGGATAACGAAGGTCATCACGCTCATCAAGTACACCTTGATGTGTTGTTCCTGAGTCAAACCAGACATCCATAATGTCCGTTTCTTTCGTGAACTCGCCATTCGGACTTCCTTCGTGTGTGTAGCCTTCAGGCAATAGTTCTTTTGCAGAACGCTCGAACCAAATATTCGATCCGTTCTCACGGAATAAATCTGCTACATGACTGACCGTTTCGTCTGTCAGAATTACTTCTCCATTTTCCGCATAAAATACTGGAATCGGAACACCCCATACACGCTGACGAGAAATACACCAGTCTCCACGGTCACGGACCATATTGAATAAACGTGTTTCACCCCAAGATGGCGTGAATGTAGTAGTACGGATCGCTTCGAGTAAATCACTTCTGAACGATTCAATAGAAGCGAACCATTGTGAAGTCGCACGGTAGATGACCGGCTTCTTCGTACGCCAATCATGCGGATACGAGTGAGTGAAAAATGACAACTTTTGAAGTGCGCCGACTTCTTCCAACTTTTCAGTTACGGCTTTATTCGCATCCTCATAGAACATACCAGCGAAAAATGGTGCTTCTTCCGTCATGACACCGCGGTCATCAATTGGAGATAATGCATCGATTCCGTATTGCTTACTCACGTAGAAGTCGTCTTCACCATGACCTGGTGCTGTATGAACACAGCCTGTACCAGCATCTGCTGTAACATGCTCACCTAGCATAACTAATGAATCACGATCATAGAATGGATGTCTGGCAACAATCCGGTCAAGGTCTGAACCTTGAACTTCTTTTTCGATCGAGTACTCTTCCCATTCCAGTTCTTTCGCCAAATACTCCACTAAATCTTTTGCTACTACAAATTTCTCATTCTGCACTTTTACTACTGCATACGTAAATTTAGGATGAACGGAAATTCCTAAGTTTGCAGGAATCGTCCATGGTGTCGTTGTCCAGATCAGGAACTTCACATCTTCATCTAGTACACCTTTTCCATCTTGGATCGGGAAGCTTACATAAATAGACGCAGACTTTTTATCTTGATATTCAATTTCTGCTTCCGCCAATGCCGTTTCACTTGAAGGTGACCAGTAAACAGGCTTTAATCCTTTATAGATATATCCTTTTTTAGCCATTTCACCGAATACTTGAATTTGACGAGATTCAAATTCAGGCTTCAGCGTGATATATGGATTGTCCCAATCTCCGCGAACACCGAGACGCTTAAATTGCGTACGCTGATTGTCGATTTGTTGAAGTGCATACTCCTCACACATTTTGCGGAATTCAGCCGTGCTCATTTTCTTGCGATCGACTTTTTTATTTACAAGTGCTTGCTCAATTGGCAAACCATGTGTATCCCATCCCGGTACATACGGAGCGCGGAAGCCAGACATTGATTTATAACGAATGATAAAATCTTTTAGTACTTTGTTAAGTGCGTGGCCCATGTGTAAGTCACCGTTCGCATAGGGAGGTCCATCATGCAATATGAAGGACGGACGATCTGCAGTACGTTCCTGCACTTGCTGATAGATATTCTTTTCATTCCATTCTTCCTGCATTTTCGGCTCATTATTTGGCAGATTGCCACGCATAGGGAAATCGGTTTTCGGCATAAGCAATGTATCTTTATATTCCATTATAATTCCTCCTTAAAATATGTGTGAATCATTTTTTTGATTGGTATGAACGTTTTTCGAGCCTAAACGGCGCTTTCCACTTTTGATTTCGGCTAGCTGCAAGCGCCAGGCTCTCGGGACGTTTCAGACCATCCAGAAAGGCAAAGAACGCCTTTTTGGATGGTCTTCCAACGCCTGTCGAGCCTAAACGGCGCTTTCCACTTTGGATTTCGGCTAGTTGCAAGCGCCAGGCTCTCGGGTCGTTTCAGATCATCCAGAAAGGCAAAGAACGCCTTTTTGGATGGTCTTCCAACGCCTGTCGAGCCTAAACGGCGCTTTCCACTTTTGAATATAAAAAACCCCATCCCAAAAAGGGACGAGGTTCATTCTCGCGGTACCACCCTACTTGCAATTGCATAAAGCAATTGCCGCTTAGACACTAATAACGGCAGTGTGATACCGAGAACCCAGATCTATATAAAGGTTCTAGCTCAGGAGTGATTTTCGTTTCTAATGTACCACCGGGCTTACACCGCCCCCGGCTCGCTATGGGTATAATTAGAAAGTACTCTTTCCGTCAACGCTTCTTCATTTTAATTTACATTTCATTATAAAAATGTGTTCGGAAGTTGTCAAGCTTCTTCCGTCTTCTTAACTAGTTCTTCGCCTAGACTGTCTACATTTGGAAGATCTAGCTCTTGCTCTGCTACACTTTCTACGCTCGTTGTATCCAATTCATACTTCAACAAGTCGTCCCAGTCTTCCGTATTGATCATATCAAGCTGCGCTTCTACCATCATTTTGAAGCGGCTTTTGAATACTTTTGACTGTTTCTTCAACACTTCCACTTCGAGTGCAATTTTTCTTGCTTGCGCGAGTGCGTCATTCACAAGACGATCTGCATTTTTTTCGGCTTCAGAGATAATTAATTTTGATTCTTGAATCGCATTTTTTCGTACATCTTCTGCAGCCTCTTGTGCAATCAAAATAGATTTCTGCATTGTTTCTTCAATTAAATTAAAATGAGTAATCTTTACCTCATTATCAGAAACCGTTTTTTCAAGATCTTCATTTTTCTTTAAGACGTTTTCATAGTCTTTCATAAGTTGTTCTAAAAACCCATTAACTTCATCTTCATCATAGCCACGAAATTTCGTATTAAACGTTTTGTTATGTATATCCGTAGGGGTTAAAGCCATAATACGCTTTCTCCTTTCAGTATGCTTACATAGTTTACAATGTGATTGTGTTTACTACTTGATTAAACACTACTTTTCTTAATTTATCAAGGATTCTCTCTATACTAGCGATCCAATCATTACACGGATTTTGTCTTTTTTCGTGCGTCCTTCGATACTCATGATTCTAAACCGTCCATATCCTCTAATTGAAAGAACATCGTATTCTTCTATTTCAAATGCCTGTTGATCAATCATAGCCCAATTTACTTTTACTTTTTCTCCTTTAATTAAAGAGGAAGCTTTGGCTCTTGAACTGTTCGTTAATGCGGCTACGACAGTATCTAGACGCAATGAGCTTATAATATATAGATCTTCTGTCCATTCTTCTTTTATATCAATAAAATCTTCAGCATTTAGTACCGGCTCTACGGATACTTTCACTTTACCAACTTGTGTGAAATTGACATGAATATACTCTGAGACTTCTTGTGCAACTGCGAATTGGACCGCTTCTTCTGTTAGTTGAATATCACCAAATCGGGAACGTTCAATACCTATAGACATTAGGGATCCGAGCAATTGAGAATGTTTCATTGTAACAAATTTTTGTGGGTAGTTCACTTGATAAATACTGATTTGAAAATCATCTTTAGTCGGCATATAGTAATCTGGATAAATGAGTACTCTCTGGCGCTCTGCATCTAAAAAACCACCGTCAGCTGTCAGTGTAAGATCTGAGTTCCTGACGATCGACTCAGTAATAAAGCGCTGTCGAGGATCTAGAAATTCTGTTAACTTGGGTGCGTATGTGTCTTCTACTTCCTTCACCCAACTATTTACTTTCTCAATAAAAGGTTGTTCATCTTTACGAAAATGTTGAAATATCGAATCCATTTTATTTCTTCTCCTTATATAAAAAAATCCTCACCTTGTGAGGATTTCCATTTTCAATTAAGGTTATACTTAATATACCAATGCTTGGAAGATCATTAAGTAGATTTGGCCGATTCCTCTACTGATTAATTGTAATGCCAACAGTGCGACAATCGGTGAAAAATCAATCATTCCGAATGGTGGAATGAATTTACGGAAAAATCCTAAATACGGTTCCGCTATTTTCCCTATAAGTTTACCGAATTTTGTTTCTCTAGTGGAGGGAACCCATGACATCAAGATATAAATGACTAACAGGATTGAAAATAATTGTAACGCTCCAGAGATCAAAAGATATGAATTATTTAATAATGCGATCATAATAACATGTACACCTCATTCAAATTGTTCAACCTTCATTTAATGAAAGTCCTAAGTTGTGTAGCCTATCGATCTTGTTGCTCTGATAGAAATTCTGTGATTTTACCGGCTACTTCTACGTTGTCAGGTGCACACAGAAAAATATCTGCGCCAATCCGCTGAATATCGCCACCGAGTGCATATACTGTCCCACTCAAGAAATCAATGATACGAAACCCTTGATCTCGTTCTATCTGTTGCAAGTTAACTACGACGGAACGACGATTCTTTAAATGTTCTGCAATGTCTTCTACTTCTGCATAAGAACGTGGTTCGAGCAAAATAACTTTTGATGATTTTTGAAGACTTTGTAAGCTAATCACTGGAGCTTGAGCAGGCGAAGACTGTTGTTGTCCACTTTGAAGACGGCTATTGACAGCTCTTTTCTTACCTCCAAGTTTCTTCATCTCTTTGCGAGCAATAGCCTGTTCACTTTTTGAAGGCTTGCTTTGAGCTTTAGGTTGAGGTTGTTGAACTAAGTCTTCTTCTTGTACCCAAAACATTTTTTCTAATCGTTTTTTGAGGCTCATTCAGTTTCCTCGCTTTCTGATCCGGCCAATGCAGTGCCGATGCGTATATGGGTTGCACCTTCTTCTATTGCGATTGTAAAGTCATTGGACATCCCCATAGACAGCTTTGTACAGGGAGCGTAGGAGTACTTTTTCGCTGCAATTCGGTCACGCAGTTCACGTAAAGAACGGAATGTATTGCGAATTATGGATTCATCTTCCGTATTTTGCGCCATCGTCATGAGTCCAATAACATGAACATTCTCATAAGTTGCTAATTGCTCAAAAAATTCATCTACTTCATCAGGAGTAATACCCGATTTAGATTCTTCACCCGAAACATTGACTTGTACAAAACAATTCAACGGCTGACTTGCCCGCTTATTCACTTCTTTCGCAAGACTCATACGGTCTAGCGAATGAAGACAGTCAATTGTATGGACTAATTCTTTTACTTTTCGTGTCTGTAAGTTACCAATGAAATGCCAATGTACCGAATCCTTAATCGCTTCTTGCTTTTCAAGCAAGCCTTCAAGACGATTTTCTCCTAAGTCCTGTATACCAACATCCAAAAGAGACTGTGCCCGAGCTGAAGAAACTTGCTTCGTGACAGCTATCAACGTGATGTCTTCAACTGAACGATTTGACGTTTCACATGCTTCATTTATTTGTTTTTGTATAGTTGCTAGTCGTTGTTCTACTTGTTCCATATTATCACTACTTTTCATCATCTTTATTTCATTGTATCAATTAGAGCACTATATATCAACGATAAGTCACTTATTAAGCTGTTTATTATCTATCAAGATAATATCTTTTCCAATCGTCATGACATCTTTATAATCGATTTTCTGCACACCTTTTGACTTGCTATCCGTGAAGAATGAGCGTTCAAGTTCCCCAATGTGAAGTTGTGCTATTTCACCTTTTTCGATGTCTATTGTGGCGTCTTGAACAAAACCGAGGAATGATCCTTTTTTTAATTCAATCACTTCTTTTTTCTGCAAGCTGGAAAAACGCATAGTTTCCCCTCCTTCTTTCATACTATGCATAGTGAGTTTTAATGAGAACGTGAAAAACTGCTTCTCAAATCAGGAAGTGTATAGAGAACTAAGACATTGGATAGTGGTTTGGGATCTCCGTTGCAGAAATGGACGCTTTCCACGGGGCATGATTTTGGGCGCTTCGCTATCCAAAAACAAAAACTGCCCTAACCACACTTAAGTGGCAAGGACAGTCTCTGTATATTAATAGCTATTACTATTTCTTCTGCTCAATTCCAAGCCGAATCTGCTCCATCGCATGCTTTTCAATTCTAGAAATTTGCGCTTGCGATATTCCAAGTTCCTTGGCAATTTCAGTTTGCGTCTGACCGAGGTAAAATCGTTTGGAGACGATAAGCTGTTGACGTTCATCTAAATCGCCCATTTTATCTTTTATGGACACATAGTTCATCCAGCGGTCTTCAGACACTCTCTGATCATGCAGCTGATCCATCATATAAATCGGATCGCCGCCATCACTGTTCATCGGCTCATGCAACGACATGGGATCTTGTATAGCATCTAAAGCAAAGAGTATATCTTCTTCCGGTATTCCCGTAATCTTCTCCAGATCAGAGATTCTTGGTTCGTGTTGATGCTCGTTGACATATTGTTCTTTTGCCCTAATGGCTTTATAAGCTATATCACGTAACGATCTGGATACACGGACAGCATGATGATCACGAAGATGCCGTTTAATTTCTCCAATAATCATCGGCACGGCATAGGTGGAAAACCTGACATTATGTTTTAAATCAAAATTGTCTATGGCTTTCAACAACCCAATACAACCAACTTGGAATAAATCATCAGCCTGTTCTCCACGATAGTTAAAGCGTTGAACTAGGCTGAGTACTAGACGCAAATTCGCAAACACCAATTCATCTCTGGCAAATTCGTCACCGCTTTGCAAACGAATGAATGTTTCTTTCATCACAGTTGGCGTCAATAATGGCAGCTCGGACGTATTGATTCCACAAATTTCTACTCTTGTACGTACCATTGGCTTTTCCTCCGCATTCTATAGGTGAGTGTACAGAGTAGTCTGTCCTCAACTCTTTAGAATATGCGAATTCAGGAATCGCCAATTTCTGCCGATAAGTCCATTTAGGAAATTGGTTGATTTAGTCGATCACGGAGTTCGGAAATGATTTTCTTTTCCAATCTCGATATATAGGATTGTGAAATGCCTAGTAGATCCGCTACTTCTTTTTGTGTCATTTCGTTTGTACCCATCAAGCCGAATCGCTGTTCCATAATGTAACGTTCTCTTTCATCTAAAATGGAAATGGCATCAATCATATATTGACGCTCCAACTTTTTCTCTACATCGTCTGTAATAATATCTTCATCTGTACCTAAAATATCTGATAGTAGCAACTCATTGCCATCTGCATCTGAATTTAAAGGTTCATCAAATGAAATCTCTGAGCGAATACGATTAGTTTTACGCAAGTGCATTAAAATTTCATTTTCAATGCAACGTGAAGCGTATGTTGCAAGCTTAATATTCTTATCCGCTTTAAATGTTTCGATTGCTTTAATCAATCCGATCGTCCCTATGCTGATAAGATCTTCAATATTCGTATTGGTATTATCAAAACGTCTTGCGATATAGACGACTAGACGTAAATTCTTTTCAATTAATGTGTCACGTGCAGCAGGATCTCCATTCATTAATGCTGCAATGGTTTTTGCTTCTTGTTCTTTATTGAGGGGTTTTGGAAGAGATTCATGACCCCCGATATAAAATATGCCACCTTTTCGTCTGAAGAATCCTGCAATATATGAAACCCACTTTTTTACTTCTATCAACATGTAGCTGTTCTCCCTTCTTCTTTTAGTACATCCATTGCGCTCACTTGCAAAATAGCTGCAGCACCTTGTGGATATTTACGCTGTTCTTTCGTCAAGACAATATATCCAGTAGGTAATAACTCTCCATCGAGAAGCCAACTATCATACTTGATTCCTACAGCCCACGAAGCACCTTGAACAGTTTGCAATCGTATCAATCGAAGACTTCTTTGATAAGGGGCGGGGAAACAGGCCAAGTCTGGAGATTCTGCAGGATTCCAGGACTCCAGTGCTAAAGCAAAATCTACGGGTAGTTGTTCTTTAACTGCCCGATAGCCAATAAAATGTACAGGATCCCCTGATAACGGTTCTACGCAATGATTACCCGTATCGATGAATACTTTAAGTGGAATGGATTGTCCCCATAACATCAATTCCGAATCGAGCGTAAAGCTCATTAACTTATTCATCATGCGTGTGTCAATCCATTTATGCTTCACAATATACAAAGATAGATAAGTGAGGCCAATGGCTACGAATAAAAAGCTCTGATTTGCGCTGATACTGATTTGTGCATAGATGAGTGTCAGCAATCCTCCTGCAAAAAATGTTGCAATTAATACAGCAAGGATAGAACTTTTCCAACTACCAAATGTTTGTCCAAATGCAATATACGTCATTCCTAAGAAAGTGAAGATCATCGCTGGCACAGAATACGGGAACAATGTAACAAAGAAGGCACCGATAAATGCTGCGCTCCATAACCTCCTTCTGCTCGTGTGATGATTTCCAACTTTATTAGTAAATGATAGGATGGCGTAGTTAAAGAGCATGTTGATCCCTATCATCAGTTCACCATACATATGCCGGCCTCCTTACAAACAGATTATCATGGCTGTAATGAAAAACCTGTCAGGCTTTGGATGCTTTAAGATAAAAGCTTCGACATATTTTTAAATATGACGGAACGAGCGATTATTATGAAAGCAAAAAAGCTCCCCACTTGAGAATTTCTTCTCAAGTGGGGAGCTCGTTCTATTTATTATTTACGACGCGTACGATTACGTAAGAACGTTGGAATATCCAGTTGTTCATCGTGCTGATGCTGATTAGCTTGTGGCTGTCTCGGCTCAGATTGTTGCTCGTAACGTGGTTGCTCTTCATATCTGCTTTGTTGTGTTGGTGGCTGCTGTTGTACAGGACGTTGTGGACGAATGCCCCCTGTTACACCAGGACCTCTTTGTCTTGAAGGAGCTAGTTGTTCTTCGTTAAATCCTGTAGCGATAACCGTTACGATGATTTCATCTTTCAAGTCGTCGTTGATCACAGAACCGAAGATCATATTGACGTTTTCGTCTGATGCAGTTGCAACAATATCCGCTGCTTCCTGTACTTCAAACAAGCTTAAGTTCGAACCGCCTGTAATATTCATCAAGACACCTTTTGCTCCATCAATTGATGTTTCAAGCAATGGACTAGAAATCGCTTTTTTCGCAGCTTCTGCAGCACGATTTTCACCAGTGGACATACCGATACCCATCAATGCAGAACCTTTGTTGTACATGATTGTTTTCACGTCAGCAAAGTCGAGGTTAATCAATCCAGGTACTGCGATCAAATCAGAGATACCTTGGACACCTTGGCGCAATACATTGTCAGCTTCTCTAAATGCTTCAAGCATTGGCGTGTTTTTGTCTACAATCTCAAGCAGTTTATCATTTGGAATAACGATTAGTGTATCAATTGCTTCTTTCATGCTTGCGATACCGCCAGCTGCTGAAGTAGATCTCTTTCTACCTTCGAATGTAAATGGACGTGTAACTACACCTACAGTCAATGCGCCAATATCTTTAGCGATTTGAGCAATAACTGGTGCTGCACCCGTACCTGTTCCACCGCCCATTCCAGCTGTAACGAACACCATATCTGCTCCACGTAGTGCTTCTTCGATCTGTTCTTTACTTTCTTCAGCCGCTTTTTTGCCTACTTCAGGGTTAGCGCCTGCGCCTAGTCCTCTAGTAAGCTTCTCACCAATTTGTAGTTTGATTTCAGCTGATGATAATTGCAATGCTTGTGCATCTGTGTTTACCGCGATAAACTCTACGCCCTGCACCCCATGTTCGATCATACGATTGACCGCATTGTTTCCGCCGCCGCCTACTCCAATAACCTTAATTACTGCTAATGCATCTATGTTCGTCTCAAATTCAAGCATTGATTTTCCTCCTCTAAATTATCTGCAATTCCCCATCTAAAGCAATATATTACTCAAAGAAATTGTCGAATACTTTTTTAGCGCGTTTCATGAATCCTTGACTTTTTTCTTTTTTCGGTTTAACCGGTTTAGCTGAAGGTTCCGCGACTTCATATATGGAGTCTGGTGATTGAGGTGAACCAACTGGCTCTTCTTCATAACCAAAGAATACATCTTCCATGTACGCATAGCGAATCAAGCCAACCGCTGTGGAATACATCGGCTCACGGACACCAATATACTCTGGTGTGTATAATCTTGCTCTAGTTTTAAAGACATCACGAGCTAACTGTAAAATACCGTCCAATTTAGCTGTTCCGCCTGTGATGACGATACCACCAGGCAAATCACGGATACCTGTTGCATATAAATCTTCAAGAATCAATTCGAACAATTCTTCTAGACGTGAACCGATAACATCAGAGATATAACGCTGACTGTATTGATCTTTAGCATCTGAACCTACTACCGGCACTTCAAATAATTCTTCATCGGAAGCGTCATCATAATAGGCATGTCCATACTGATGCTTAATCATTCTTGCTTGTTCTGTAGGTGTTTTTAAGACAATGGATAAGTCTTTTGTAATATGATCCCCACCGACTGGTAATACAGACGTACTGATCAAACGATTTTCAGCAAATACCGATACCGTAGTTGACCCTCCGCCAATATCGATGAAGGCAGTTCCATGATACATTTCATCTTCAGATAATGCGAATGTACCTGCCGCCAATGGTTGCAAATAAATTTCACGAATCTGTAAACCTGCTTTTTCTACACAGCGTAAAATGTTATGTAGTTGAGTTTTGGACGTCGTAATCAACGTTGCGTCCATTTCCAATCTTACTCCCATCATACCACGGGGATCTGTTATTTCATCATAATCATCGACAATAAATTGCTTAGGCACTAAATTGACGAATTCTCTTTCAGGTGGAACATTCATTACTTGTGATGATTTCATAACTCTTTCCAAATCATCATCTGTAATTTCACGATTTTCAGAGTTTACTGCTACTACACCTTTAACGTTTTGGAACTGGACACCATTTGCAGGTATACCAAGAACCACCTCTTCAATTTTCAAGCCTGTCATTCGTTCAGCCTGCTCAATCGCTTTACGGATTGACTGGACAGTGGCATCAATATCAATAATTGTTCCTTTTCGAATTCCAGCAGATTGCACATTCCCCACGCCAATTACATGCAGGGCATTTTGATCCATCTCCCCAATTAAGACTTTAATTGTGGATGATCCTATATCAAGTGATACGTAATGATTTGATTTACTCAATTATTGACACCTCCTTAATGTAACTAGTAACTTCCATTCTATTGTATTATGACTGCTTTGTCTAAATATTTTCAACACCCTCTTCTAAAAACATTTAATATCACGCATTTGTATTGGGATTTTTGTTTCTTCCTGTCCATTTTGCAAGCAGGATTCTTCGGATGACCGCGATGTTTTGAAACAATCTCACACCAAACGCAAAGACCGCTGCCAAGTACAGATCTACACCAAGGTGCACACCGATAAAAGCAAGTGCTGCTGCTAAAAGAATATTGAAGAAAAATCCGCTGACGAATATTTTGTCGTCATACACTTGCTGAAGATAGGCTCTGATTCCACCAAATAGTGTATCAAATGCAGCGAGAATCGCAATAGTTAAATAGTTATTATATACTTGCGGGATCTGTATATCCGAGAGCAAACCTAGTGAAACGCCAAGGAGGAGCCCAAGTAAGGGTAGCCACATATTGTCATTACTCCTTTGTTTGTTCTTTTAAAAACCGATTTTCAAAACCACCCGTCCAGCCTTGTAAAGTAATGCGGTTCGCTGGTTCACTAATTGTTAAAACTAAGTCGTCTAAATAAAATTCATCCTGTATGGTAGTCGTCAATAATTGATTATACAATTTTTCACTGGCTTCCTTTGTAGGAGAAACGACTTTAATATCGAACGGTGGTGTGGAAACTACTTCCCCACTAACAGTCAGGTTACCGTTAATATCTCGGATCCAACTTAACGTGGTGAAGCGCTTTCCATCAATCTCCAACTCATTACCTTGTTGTTGATTAACCACATTAATAAACCAAGCCAGTAGTTCAGATGATACTGGCACTACTTCATAACCGAACGCAATACTTTCTGGGGATGGAGCAACCTCTATTACAAATCCTGGACCAGTGGTCGGCATGAATCCCGCTTGTTTGTACAGTTTGTCCAATGTGTCTTGTAGTACGCCAGTTGCATTTGCTTCAGGTGATGCATTGTATGAAGCAAGGGTCTGGTCAATTTCCCTAAGTTCTTCTAAAAGTTCAGAGTGTATTTTCTTTTCATTCGACAACTCTTTACGAATAGCCCATAAATCTCGTGTATCACGTGGAGATGTAGTATTCATTGAGTTATATTGTAAAGCTAATACAAATCCCACTATACCCAGAATCAATGTGAACTTCCAGTGTATTTTTTGCTTCACTCTACCCCCCCACAATCCATCATACTTCGTCACGAATCGCAGGCAGTTGAACTTCCTTCATGTCTTCTAATGTGACGACAATATTATCTCGCAACAATCCATCAATGACACTGCCCTTTAAATGCAGAGCTGGAGACAGCACTTTCGGGTCCCCTACTGCTTCTATAATAAAAGGTGCCGGAAACGTTCTACCATCAACCATAATAACAGGGCCTGTACATTTAATATACGAATTCGAATTAATTCGTTGCCCGTTTATAGTCATTCCTTGCGCACCTGCGATTTTCAATTCATTAATTACACGTAAGACATGACTTTCATGAACAATGTAATCATTGGGATTCTGTACTGAGGGATCATAATCCGCGTCTTCCAGTGTCACTTTAATCCCCGGACCTTTCGACGGAATATCACCTAGTAATAATCTTAAATCCCGCGCTTTTTCTACAAGAACTGCATGGTTTTTTTCTTTATCGGAGAAATCTTGTTCAAACGAATGCACTTCTTTTTGTTTCTCCAGCAATTCATTTGTCAATTCTTTGTTTCTTTCTTGCTGTTCAATTAGATCTGCACGGTATTGTTCTTCTTGCTGAAATAAATTGGTATGCTCCGGACTCAATACTTGTTGCTTACTGCCAATTGTTCGATAGGAAAATGCAAGCATGAAGCCCAGTACTAAAAAGACGATTGACAACACAAGTTGTTTGCCGCGCTTCTCTCTAGTTTTCTTCAGTTTCTTGCTCACTTTCTTCCTCCTTTTCAATTTCTACATCCACCGGTTTTCCTTTTGTTACGTCCGGCTTTCCATCTAGTAGTGGGATTTCCACATCCACCGGTACTGGTTCTTTGTAGAAATCTGTATATGTTTTAAAGTACACGCCAATTTCAATATCAAGTACCCCTTTTTCTTCTTTAGGCAATTGCGCAATAATATCTGGGTAGTAGGACATTTTTTCAGCAAAACCTAAAATTACAGCATGAACTTCATATCCATCACTCATATATACGTCGACTTTGTCTTCCCCTTCATAACGAAGCTCCGAGAGAAGTTCAAAGACTGAACTATCCAGCTCTTGTAGTTGTTCAATCATTCGATCTGTCGCTTCGGGTTCGTTAAAACCAGAGAGTATCGGTGCGTGTGAGAGGATGTCAGGATCTGCTGTTACCAACCGTTCACCATTTTCTAATAGAAGATCATATTGAGATTGATTTTCTACATAGGCAATAGGTTCCCATTCCGTCACGTTGATGGAAACATCATTATAAAAATCTCTTTTAACGTTCGCATCTTTTACGCCAGGAATTTTCTCAATGTTTTTTTCTATATCTTTAGCACGGAAGCCCCATAGTGATTGTCCCTTGTACAACCCGCTTTGATCTATATACTCCTCGCTTTCGTGTAAAACAGTCTCATTAATAGATATTTTCGAAACATCACTTAATGAAGATTGGAAATACAACAAGGCAAGAAGAACAAGGACGAATATTACGACGAGCAGAAGAAAGCTCATATTAGCTCTTCTTCTGCGTTTTTTACGCATGGATGGAATTCGATCTTCAATATCTATTATTTTCTCCACATCCTGTTCTCCTTTCATCCTGCCCTTTTATTCGCAGAGTAATGTAGAATCGTTCCGATAGCCAGCCACGTAGTCAACAACGAGGACCCTCCATAACTAATGAAAGGCAATGTCACGCCTGTTACAGGCAGCAACCCGGAGACGACTCCCATATTTAAAAACGTTTGGAAAGTGATCATGGACACCATACCGGTGACAATTAAAAAAGAATTCCAGTTATTTAATCGAATTGCTATACCGAATGCAGAAGCGAATAACAAGATAAACAGCAACACGATAGATGCTGCACCGATAAACCCAATTTCTTCTGCAATAATGGAAAAGATAAAATCATTTTGAGGTTCAGGCAAGTACAAAAACTTTTGACGACTATTCCCGAAACCATGGCCGAATAAACCACCAGGGGCAATCGCGAATAACGATTGAATACTTTGAAACCCCGTACCGAGAGGATCGTTCCATGGATCAATATAGGATTTAATTCGATCCAGACGATAGGGTGCAGCTAGGATAAGTGCGATAAAAGCACCGAGACCTGAGACGAAAAGAAAGATAAAGAATGACAATGGATAGCCCGCTAAGAAAAGAATGACAAAAGCAGATACTATCATGATGACGGCAGAGCCAAGGTCAGGTTGCAACATGATCAACGTTGCGGGTAATAAAATCCAAGCGAAATGTTGCCATTGCCAAGACTTGTCTTTATGTTTCTTCATACCGCTTGCTAATTTTCCAAGCAAAGCTACCTTTACGAATTCTGCCGGTTGCAAACTGATTGGACCAAACGCGATCCAGCTTTGAGAACCGTTTCGCACAGCTCCAATACCCGGTATTAATACCGCAACCAACATGAGAATTGATCCAATATAACAATACGTCCAGAATTTAGGATGTGATGTCAACGGGCTTTTGACCAGCACATAAGCGACAGCCAAGGAAATAATCATATAGATGCCTTGCTTGACGATAAATGGAGAAGAATCTTGATAATGAACTTCTCCCCAATAAGATCCTGCCGATTGCACAAATACTAATCCAATCAGCGACAATAGTAAGGCGGTTGTCAAAAAGATTATTCGGTAGGTTCTCTCCAGCGTTCGCATCCTTCCTCAAATTAATCAGTCAGTTTTTCATTTTACTCTCCAACTATTACAAAGGATTTACAACTTCATTACTGCATCAATAAATTCGTTGCCCCGAATTTCAAAGCTCTTGTATTGATCCCAACTTGCACAGCTCGGCGACAATAGAATCACATCATCTTCACAGCTACACTTATATGCCTTCTGGACTGCGTCCTGCATAGTTGTTGCCTGAACTGTCTCAGTGATGCCACAAGACATAGCAAAGTCTGCAAAACGCTTTGCCGTCTCCCCTATCGTGACGACAGCACGAACATTTTTCATATAAGGTCGTAATTCTTCAAATGAATGGCCTCTGTCTAGTCCCCCAGCAATCAAAACGATTGGCTTTTTAAATGAGGAAAGTGCACTTTTTGTTGCCAATGTATTCGTCGCTTTTGAGTCATTGTATATTGTACGGCTATTTGCTTCACGTACAAATTGCATGCGATGGCGAACACCGGTGAAAGAACTCAAAACATTTTCTATCGCTGTTTTTTCACACCCTGACAATATGGCTGCCGCCGTTGCGGATAAAACATTTTCTAAATTGTGACGACCCGGTAATTTAATATGCTTAATTTCTATGAAAGGTTCACCAAGCCAATAAATCCATTCTTCATCTGCTGAAATACCTTCTCTAGTTTTTCCAAGTACTGAAAAGGGTACTTTGTGAGATTCGAATGATTCTATTGCTTCTTTTATTAACTGTTGATCCGCATTAAAAATTAAGTATTCTTCCGAAGTTTGGTTGCGGGCTACTTGCAACTTCGCATCGAGATATTCATTCATCGATCCATGATAATCCAAATGCGCTTCATACAAATTCGTAAAAATTGCAATGCGTGGAGTAAAGCTTTCTGTCCCAGCTAACTGAAACGACGAAGCTTCAAGTACAATTACTTCATTCGCTTTCGCCTTTTCAGCGACCGTACAAGAGACCGTTCCAATATTACCCGCTATTAGTGGATGTTTCTTACCCATATTTAGCATGTGATACAACAATGTAGTGGTTGTCGTTTTACCGTTCGATCCAGTAATCGCAATAATTGGTGCCTCGCTGAGAATACTAGCCAATTCAACTTCAGTCCAAATCGGAATATTCTGCTCAACTGCCTTCGCTAGTAGCGAATTAGTGTAAGGGATACCCGGATTTTTTACGATGAAGTCGAAATTTCGCTCTAGTAAATCACTCGGGTGCCCCCCTCCAATAACTTCAATTCCTTGCGCTTGAAGTTCCATCGCTTCTTCATTACCTTCTACAGGCTTTGAATCATTGACTACAACTTCCGCACCAAGACGCTGAAGCAAACCTGCCGTTGCGACTCCGCTCTTCGCAAGTCCGACTACAAGTACCCGTTTCCCTATGAATTGTTCTGTATTCTTCATTTACATAACCTCCAAGAAGACCGGTACGAGGGCAGCAAGCAATGCCACACCCCAGAACACAATCACTACTTTCCATTCTGACCAGCCAGATAATTCAAAGTGATGATGAATGGGACTCATTTTAAATACGCGTTTTCCAGTCATTTTAAAACTGATAACTTGAATAATGACAGAAAGCGTTTCTACTACGAATACAATTCCGATGACCAAAAGCAACAACTCCTGTTTGATCAATACTGAAATCATAGCGAGTGCCCCTCCTAATGCCAGTGAACCTGTATCACCCATAAATACTTTCGCTGGTTTGATGTTGAATAATAAAAATCCAAGCATTGCACCCGCTACTACAAATGCAAATAACGCAATATCATTTTGCTCATACGCTAACGCAAATACACCGAAGGCAGAGAATGCAATAGTCGATGTTCCGCCTACTAGACCATCTAAGCCATCCGTTAAATTGACTGCGTTAGAAAAACCTACAAGCCAAAACACTAAAAACGCCACATAAAACACACCGAGATCTATCCCAAGATCCGTGAAAGGAATCGTTACGGTCGTTTCGAATGGTCCGAGTTTCAGTAAGAAAAAGGCAACGATCGCAATAATGATCTGACCGATTAATTTCTGAAGTGATGTCAATCCTAAGTTGCGCTTCGCTACGATAATAATAAAATCATCGAGGAAGCCGATGATTCCGAAACCGATCAGCACGATCAATAACACAATCGTATGAGTAGTTAGTGTGTCGTTTATGTAAGATAAAGTTAGTGTTGAAATCAATATAGAAAGAAGGAAGATGAGCCCTCCCATAGTGGGAGTACCCGCTTTTTTCATATGCGCTTGTGGGCCCTCTTCTCGTATACTTTGACCAAATTTCAACCTTCTAAGTAATGGGATGATGATCACCCCGATAATCGCTGATACAAAAAATGAAACAGCGATTATCGTGACTGTGGTGCCGAGTGTCATGTTAAGTTCTCCTTCTACTATCAATTGCGTGTCAGTGAAGCACTGCTTATTCTGTGTACAAATGAATTGTGTCTTCCACGGTCATCAAAGTATTAGGAGCTGGTAACTGTCGAATAACCTTCTTACCTTTTCCATGCCACTTAACTTTGAATGTGTAATTTTGAGACAACAATTCTTTTTCATTCATTCCAAGTAAATCAGGTGAACGGAATGTGATCGCGTCTCCCCATCGGTACTCTTTTTCTAACTGTTCTTTCCTTCGTTCTATGTTAGCGATTGGAGCAATTTCTTCAATGATTCGTCCGACGATCGGTGCAGCGATAACTCCTCCGAATTGAATCGAGTTTTTCGGACTATCGATCGCTAGATATACGAGTAGTTCAGGATCATCTGCAGGCGCGAAACCAATGAAGGAGACAATATAATCACCATCTTTATAGCGACCATTCTCTACTTTCTGTGCCGTCCCTGTTTTACCACCTATTCGAAGACCATCTGCAAAAGCATTACGACCTGATCCATTCGCTACAACTGATTCAAGAGCGTGACGCACTTTAGCTGATGTTTCTTCGCTTATTACTTGTCTTTTCAATTCAGGTTTGAATTCTTTAATCGTCTTACCGTCAGAGTCTTTTATGGATTTAACAATATAGGGCTTATAAAGTTTACCACCATTAATAGCTGCGGCAACAGCTTGCACTTGTTGAATCGGAGTGACAGAGATTCCTTGCCCGAACGAAGTGGTTGCCTGTTCAACAGGTCCAAATGCTTCCTTGGAAAACAAAATACCTTTCGATTCTCCAGCGATGCCTGATTCTGTTGAGCTACCGAAGCCAAATTCACGGATATAGCGATCTAACCTTTCACTACCGAGTCGCTGCCCCATCGTAATGAAACCGGGGTTACATGAATTCTCTACTACTTCCAAAAATGTTTGATCTTTATGACCTTCTCGTTTCCAGCATCGTAATCTGGCATTTGCAACGATTTTGTAACCAGGATCATAAAAGTTTTCATTTTCCAAATCGATGACGTCTTCTTCCAAGCTGGCTGCCAAGGTAAGAATTTTGAATGTGGAGCCTGGCTCGTATGTCATCCATACAGGCAAGTTGCGGTTATAGATAGTGGAATCCGCTGATTGATATTCGCGTGGATCAAAGCCTGGCACGGATGCTAGTGACAATAATTCACCCGTTTTCGGATTCATAATGATAGCTAACGCCTGTGTTGCATCATACTTCTCCATCGCTTGAATCAGTTCGCGTTCCACGATTTGATGCATTTTAAGATCAATCGTCAGTTCCAAAGTCGAGCCATCTTTGCCATGTTCGAAGCTATCCTCTACATGAGGCAAGGCAATTCCTTTGGCATCAGTGAAGAGTCGTACTTTGTCCCCTGTTCCGTTCAGAATTTCATCGTACGCATACTCAATTCCCGCTAAGCCATTGCCATCATATCCAGTAAAACCAAGCAAACGAGCTAACAGATCATCATATGGATAGTAACGGATAAAATCTACACCTACATACAAGCCGGCGACTTGCAGTTTCGAGATCTCATCCCCTTGCTCTTTGGTGATGTTTTTTCCTTCGGGAGCTAGTTTCACCATATAGGTTTTTTTCTTCAGTTTCTCCTCCAATGTTTTTGGAGGCATTTGAAGAATTTTTGCAATCGCAGGTATATCACTGGAAATGTCAGGATTTTGTGCTGGCATGAAATATAACGTGGGCGCTAGTTTGTTTCCAACAATTAACTTCCCACTTCGATCCGTAATATTCCCACGCATAGATCCAAAAGGTACTTCAATATCCCAGTTTTCTTCCGCTTTTTCTTTCAGCCACTCATGTTTAATGATCTGCACATGAAATAGTTTCCCTATAACGAGTAGTAGACCGAGGAGAAAACAAATGAAGGCTACACGTAAACGTTTTTTTGACTGCATATCAATAAATGACCGCAAAGACTCACTACCTTTTTTTCTATTAAGGTATGCTGTGAAATTGCGTGCTATACATTAGCCACCCATGATTTGCTCCTCTTCGCTCTCTTCTTTATTATCATTACTTTTCTTTTTATTATATTGTTGCTCCGGCGTTCGAAGTTCTACGACAATTGGATCTTTCTTGTTTACTGACGTCCCTTCTGTGATGCTTTGTCCAACAACATAACCTTCGCCATTGATTCGAATATCCAACTTTGAAAGATGCGTAAATGAAAGTACCATCTTTTTAGACCAACCTGTCATATCAGGGAATGTCGTGTCTCCTTTTGTTTCCAACAAGACTATCGAATCCTCCGTTAACTTCGTGTCTGCTTTTGGTATTTGTTTGGATACCTTGCCACCCTCTCCGATCAACACGGTTTGGAAGCCATCCTCAACAGCCAAAGAAGCTGCCGTTTCTGCATCTTCTCCTTCGTAATCCCCAACCTTTTTCACTGGAACTACTTGTTCATTCTCAGGTGCGATGTTCAAATACTTTAAGCTGTTTTCCATAATTGGATTAAACACTTTCGATACAGGATCTGAACCTAGCTCTCCCGCTTTTAATTTCGGTTGCTGAACTGTTACATAAATCAGGAGTTGAGGGTCATCTATCGGTGCCATTCCAAGGAATGAGTACAAATAGTTCCCAGCCCCCGTCATATAATCCTTACTACCTTTTTGGGGGAGTTGGGCAGTACCAGTTTTACCACCTACTGCGTAATTTTCTAAATGATATTTTTTTGCAGTACCATTTTCTGAAGTAACAGTTGTCGCTAAAATTTCCCGCACTTCTTTAGCGGTCGCTGCAGAGATTGGTGATCCGCTCTCTTCAGGCTCATGATTCTCCAATACTTCTTCCGTATTCGGATCAATAATTTGATCAATTACATACGGCTTCATCATTACCCCGTTATTTGCAATTGCAGAAGCCGCCTGAATCATCTGTAATGGCGTGACCGTTGACCCTTGTCCGTAAGAAGTCGTCAATCTTTCAGATGGATAATTATCTAGTACAACACCGGGCGCTTCATTTGGCAAATCTATCCCAGTTCGTTTTCCAAAACCGAACTTATGAACGTACTCGATAAATTTCTGATCTCCGATTCTTTCCAGCAAGTACGCCATCCCTACGTTAGAGGAACGTTGCAATCCTTCAAGGAAGGTGATCGTGCCCCAGCCATCTACATTGACATCACGAATTGTTTGATCGTAGATTTGATAAGATCCAGATCGGAAATATTCGTCTGGTTCCCATTTACCCTCTTCCACGGCAGTTGCCAACGTGAACATCTTCATTGGAGAACCTGGTTCAATCGTCTGCTCAACTGCATCATTCAGCCAGTTTTCTGTCAGACCTTCCCTAGTCATAGGATTAAACGTTGGCCGCTGGCTCATCGCTAAAATTTCTCCTGTTTTAGGATTAGATACGAGCACTAGCATTTTTTTAGGCGAGTATTCCTCTTCTACTTTATCCATCGCTTCTTCCACGAAATTACTGATTGTCTTATCCAATGTCAGTTTAATCGTCTGACCGTCTTGTGGTTCTTCAATTTGTTTGCTAGCAGTAGGTAATAAAGTACCCCAGACATCCGCTTGGTAATTTACTTTTCCATCGACACCGGTTAGTTGCTTGTCATACGTTTTTTCAAGCCCCATTTTTCCTTTGGTGACTGTTTGGTTATTTTCCGTTTCTTCTTTTTGAGCAAAGCCCACTAAGTACGAAGCGAATCGACCATTAGGATAGAATCGTTTTTTACCCTCTACAAACAAAATACCCGATAATTTTTTTCTATCGAGTTCTTCCTTCATTTTCAATACCGTTTCTCGGTTTAGATCTTTACCGGCACGACCAAACTCAATTTGCCATGCGCCCTCTCTAGCATTTTTCATTTTATCGTAAATTTCACGTTCTTTTAGCGGTAAGTACTTGGCCAGTACTTTAGCTGTTTCTTTATAATCAATCACATGATATTTTCTCTTACTATTTTTACTTGCAGCTTCATTAAGTACAGCGACTACATGATAACTTAATGTATCCGATGCAATTGCCACGTCGTTTCGGTCTACGATAGCGCCGCGGCTAGCTTGTAAGACTGCATTTCTTTCATATTGGTTAGAAGCGATCTTCGCTAATTCTTTACCGTCTACTTGGCCCGTCATCTGAATAAAAAGAATTCTGCCGAATAATATGAAAAAGAGCCCTCCGAATACTACAAACATTAGAAAGGCTCCCCATTGAAAGCGAAACTTCTTCATCGTCCTGGTACGACCTTTACGTTACTTTCGTTAAGGTTCAAACCATTCTCTTGTGCTTTTTTCCAAATACGTTCGTAGGTGGATTTGTCACTCACTTGAATGGACAATTCATTATTCTGTTTTGTAGTATTTTCAATTTCCGTATTCATCAACTGCACTTCTTTATTGACAGCGTTTATATCTGAATGTGTCTGTAAAAGCATAGATGAAGTACCGATTGTAAATGCTGCAAATAAAGTGAACAATACCTTTTCGCCCTTAGAAAAACGTTTTTTTACACGGCGGACAACCTGTTGCTGATTTTGATCAGTATGTTGTTCTACCTCCGGTGTCTGTGGCGTATTAAGGTTCCGTTGTTCTAGTCCCATGGCTTGATTCCCCTTTTCTATTTTTTCTCAATGATTCGTAATTTTGCTGATCTAGCACGTTTGTTATGCTCTATTTCTTCATCTGTCGGAATGATCGGCTTGCGAGTAATTAGTCGGAAGTCCGGATCCATTCCCTCAGGTATAATAGGTAAGTTCGGCGGCAACTCTGGCATAGAAGATGCTTCCTTAAATATGGTTTTACATAAGCGATCTTCAAGTGAATGGAAAGTAATGACGCTGATTCGACCTCCTTCACGTAATAACGTGAGGGCGTCAGTTAAAGATTGCTCAGCTGCTCCCAACTCATCATTTACCGCAATTCGGATAGCCTGGAAAACACGTTTCGCAGGATGGCCACCGGTTCTTCTGGCAGCTGCTGGAATACCCGTTTTAATAAGTTCGGCGAGTTCCCCTGTTGTACGTATAGGCGCATCAGCGCGTGCTTCTTCAATTTTACGGACGATTTGCTTTGAGAACTTCTCTTCACCGTAGCGGAAAAATATCCTAACCAAGTCGGAATACGACCATTCATTGACTACTTCGTAAGCTGTCAATGGCGCAGACGTATCCATGCGCATATCCAATGGTGCATCAAGATGGTAACTGAATCCTCGCTCGGCTGTATCCAATTGTGGAGAAGAAACTCCTAGGTCATATAAAATGCCATCTACATGAGATATTCCCAATTTCGCTAATTCATTTTTCAAGTCCTTAAAGTTTGCATGGACAAATTGTACTTGTGCTGTATAGTGCGCTAGTTTTTGTTGTGCTGCTTCAATGGCCGTCATATCTTGGTCAAAGCAGATTAGTTGTCCTTTAGATGAAAGAAGTTTGACTATTTCTTCACTGTGACCTGCACCACCAAGTGTGCAATCCACGTAAATGCCATCTTCCTTTACATGCAAGCCATCGACGGCTTCATGCAGTAATACTGTTGTGTGGTTAAACATGTTTATTCCGCCTGCTTTCAAAATTCAAAATCAATAAGGTTTTCTGCAATGTCATTAAATGATTCCTCAGATTCCTCGTAGTACGCTTCCCAAAGTTCTGCAGACCAAATTTCAATACGGCTGGATACACCGATAATCATACAGTCCTTTTCAATCTTTGCGAACTCTCGTAAATTGGCAGGTATATTGACTCTCCCCTGCTTATCAAGACTTGCTTCGCATGCTCCCGAGAAGAAGAAGCGAGTGAATGCACGAGCATCTTTTTTTGTGACCGGCAACGCTTTCAACTTTTCTTCAAGCTTTTGCCATTCGTCCAGTGGGTATCCAAACAAGCAATTATCAAGTCCGCGGGTTAAAATAAAGCCATCTTCCAACAGTTCCCGAAATTTCGAAGGAACAATCAGACGACCTTTCATATCAATTGAATGTTGATACTCTCCCATGAACATATAATTCACCCCACTGTATGAAATAATGTACCACATCCCCCCACTTTCCTCCACCCACTTGGCTATTTTTCTTCTCATATTTATTAAAATGTGTCAATAGTACTTCTTTCTGATTTGTTTTCCTGCTCATATCGCGAAAAAACCACTGTTTTCGCTAGTAACACTAGGAATTGTCGTAAGATGAAATCCCAGTGAAAATTAAACAATTAGTGAGTACGAGTGGATTGAAGCTCTAGTTGGGGACGCTTTCCGGTGGGCCCGCGGGAAGAGCCGTAACGAAGGACTGCTTTTGCGAGTAAAAGTGGGGCGTTGAGAGCACAGCTTTGCCCGCAAAATCCCTACCCAGCATCCTTGCTAGTCGATCCATTCAACGCAAATTAAACCCGCCATTCATAGAACGAATGACGGGTTTAAGGGGTTTCTTATAAATACACGAGCTGATGAGATCCATCGAAGGTATACGACTGTTTTAGTAACTCGTCTATCAAGTCTTCGCCAAATTGATTCATGTAGAAGTAAGGCGAATAGAGACGCTCTTGCAAGGAGCCTTCTGGAAATAGCTGTTCAGAAATGACATGGTAACGCTCGTACTGTACATGATGTTTCACTAAGATTGATTGTTCTTTTTTCTTCTGTAAATAATCAAACTGACTCTTATGGAACTGCAAATTCTTTTGAAGTAATTGAAGTAAGCTTGGATCTGTCGTTTCTAAATGTGTATGCAACTTTTCATACTGTGCTTCTAGTTGACTCTTCGTCTCGTCAAGCAAACGATCAAATGGCTCATCCCTTTGTTGCTCTAGCCATTGTTCCTGATGTTCCGGTAATTGATAATCCATTACTTGAGCCATCGTAATATCTGTCAGTTCCAGTGCTTCTTGGACTTGTCTGTTGACCAGTGTGATAGAAAGCCTTGGAACGATGACTGGCATATGGATACCCATAATATGAAATGCATCTTTCAACAAAGACCAATACGCAATTTCACCCGGTCCGCCAACGAATGCTAATACAGGAAATACCAAATCTTGCATAATGGGTCTAGTTGCTACGTTATTACTTAGCAACCAAGGTTCATTCTTGGCAAGCTCATACATCTTCTGCTCGGTGAAGGAAATACCTGATTGTTCATTAACGAACTTTCCGTCTTTTCTTCGGAGCAAAATTCTCCCTGTATCATGAACATAAAAGATGTTGGCATCCGACTCTTCGGATTCGATCGGCTTCGAGTAACCATGTGACTGAAGCTGTTGTTCTGTTGTGTAGATACTTCTTGCCATCGCTTCAGAGCTTTCAATCATTTGCGAAAAATATGGTGATTCCAATTGGCGTAGTGGTTTATAGGCTGCATCCATAAACAACAACCCGTGCTTTGTAAACAAGTCGTTCATCAACGAGGTAAAAAAACCTGTGAACGTTTGCTGTTGTTTCACGGTTTGCAATACATGATCTAGCAACCCGCGTGTATAAGTTGTTTCTCCATAGCTTTTGAAAACTTTTCTGATGAAAGCAGCCATTTCCTTTTGATCGTATGGCGTATCCGAAGCCATCGTTTTCAGAATGGTAGGCTGTTTAAATTGTCGCTTTGCCGCCTTTCCTGCTTTGGCAGTATATGTATGATTAATTTCATTGATGTCATGATCTTCTCCTGCAATCCAAAAAACAGGTATTACGGGTTTCTTTAGTGCTTTGCGTTGTTCTTTTGCCAATAAAATAACAGAAATAGCCTTATGAACAGAATATAAAGGCCCCGTCAAAATTCCCGCTTGTTGTCCTCCAATAACGACAAGTGCATCATTAGAAAGTTCTTGAATATGTTGAGCGGCCAAATCCGATATGCCAAACGGCTCCATATAGTGTTCTATGGCAAGCGCTAGTTGTTCCCGTTGAAATGAACGCCCTTGCAACTCTTCTGCTCTATTCTCATATCCAGCCTGTGTTACTTCATAATCAAAAAATGTATGAAAAAATTGTGGATCATGCCGATACGCTTCCATCAATTTATTCTTTTTTGGCAATTCCATTGTGTCCAAATACATGTCACAAACTCCTTTATGTCGCATACTTATCGCAAGTATATCATTTCATCCGAATAGGATGAATTGATACGCTTATGAGCGCATTTTAGTTCACATAGCGAATAATTTGCAATGTGATTCCGATAACGAACAGCAAGAAGTAAGTTACAGCCAACAACAAGAAATAAGCTCGCCACGTTCTGCGCAGTACCCAAGAAGTCCGGAATTCCTTTTCCCTCGAACGCTCCATGATAGAGAAGCCAATCGCAATTATGCATAATACACCAATCAATAAAATAGGAAGCCAAACATCCCAAATAGCCCGTATTAAGATTAGCACGGTTAGAACCATGAATGGCGTCGTCCAGTCAATAGCCCAGCCAATTCTTTTTTTCTTCGTGATTCCAATCTTCTTTGCCACAATAATTAATACAATTAAAATAATAAACGGAAACAATAATAATGCCCCAAGTATATTCGTCAACATCCGCTAGATTCACTCCTGTTTATTCCAAGCAACATCGTCTCAAGCATTTGTAAAAAAGGAGCACTTCCACCTTTTCTTTCAATCTCCTTCAAGACTGCCGTTAGAATCGTTTCAATTTCCATCTTTCTTCCTTTTTCTCTATCTACTAGCATAGAAGATTGATTATGAGCTGTTTTACGGCACACTTCTTCTATATCCTTATAGTTCAATAGATCACTATACTCTTCGAAATTACTTAACAACTCATCACATAACTGCTGGAACAATGAATAAAAATGGGGATTCTCCAACAATTGTCCGTTCTTCACTTGCAACAGTGCTGTGAGAGGATTAATTGCACAATTTATCAATACTTTACGGAAAAGTAAGCGTTCCACACTTTTTTGTGTAGCGATTGGAAAATTCAGCGGATCGATTTCAGCCATCCACTGAATCGTTGATAGAATCCGCTCATTTTCCGCAATGGTTATAGGCCCAACACCGTTATGTGAAACTGTTCGATCATTTATTCTTCCTGCACCATGCTCAACTGTCGCGAATGACACATGCCCTAGCGAATATCGTTTTACAAACGACAGATGACCTATCCCATTTTGAACAAATAACAAATCCGGTTGTACAGATAATGTACTAATTTCAGACAAGATAACTGGCAATGCATCATACTTCACCGCAATAATCCATAACGCGTCTGTCGGCAATTCCTCAATATGTATGGTTGAACGTACTTCATATGTATTCTTTTCAGGCTCTCTTACTAGACCACTACGTAAGCGCTTTGCTTGTTCCTCGCGCCTTACCCAGAAGGTAACCTCTGCCTGATGTTGAGCTAAATAGGAGCCAATTAACAAACCTATTGATCCTGCTCCCACCACTACAAATTGCATAGCTTTCCTCCTTAAAAAAGAGACCCAGTAAAGGCGTCTCTGTTGGTACATTTTATTATACAGGATAGACAGGATGTTTTCTCGAAGAATTCATAATTTTTTTCGTTTCATAGAATCCAAATCTTTCAGCTAGTACTGAGCGAAGATTATGTGGTGCAACTACTTCGTCAATAATGAGTTCTGATGCCATTCTATAAATATCAATTTCCTCTTTATACTCTTGTTGCTTCTCTTTAATAAATGCGATTTTTTCTTTTGGATCTGTAATGGCTTCGATTTTATTCGAGTACACTGCATTGACAGCTGCTTCAGGGCCCATTACGGCGATTTGCGCAGTTGGCAAGGCAATACAGACATCGGGCTCAAATGCGGGTCCTGCCATCGCATATAGGCCTGCTCCGTAAGCTTTGCGCACAACAACCGAAATTTTCGGGACAGTAGCGGAACTCATCGCCATAATTAACTTTGCACCATGACGGATAATTCCTTGTCGTTCCACTTTCGTCCCAATCATGAATCCTGGCACATCTGCAAGGAACAACAACGGAATAGAGAAAGCATCGCATAGTGTAATGAACTTTGTTACTTTATCTGCGGAGTCCACAAACAGGACGCCACCTTTTACTTTTGGCTGATTGGCAATGATCCCTACAGGCCGGCCGTCAATACGCGCAAGTGTAGTGATGACCTCCCCAGCAAACAACTTCTTGATTTCAAACAAACTATCTTCATCTACCAATTGATCAATTGCCTCATGCATATCGAATGGAGCGTTTTGATTTTCTGGTATGATCTCTTCCAACGTGCGTCCTATCTTCGCCTCACGAGGTGCAGCCATTTTGGCAGGCGCTTCATAGTTTTCAGGGAAGTAGGACAAGTATCTGCGGGCTTCTACAATTGCTTGCTCTTCGCTGTCTACCAACACATCACCACAACCACTTACGGAACAATGCATGCGCGCTCCGCCCATTTCTTCCAACGTCACTTTCTCACCTATAACTTTTTCAGCCATTCGAGGTGACCCTAGATACATCGAAGCATTGCCTTCTACCATAATGACAATGTCACAGAAGGCCGGAATATAAGCCCCACCTGCTGCGGAAGGTCCGAATAAAAGACAAACTTGTGGAATGACACCAGATAAACGTACTTGATTGTGGAATATCCTACCGGCACCACGGCGATTCGGGAACATATCCAACTGATCTGTAATTCGTGCTCCTGCAGAGTCCACTAAATAAAGTAGAGGTACGCGAAGTTTTTCAGCTGTTTCCTGAATACGAATAATTTTCTCTACTGTTCGTGCACCCCACGAACCTGCTTTGACTGTTGAATCATTGGCCATCACACAAACGGTTTGACCATCGATTTTCCCAGTAGCTGTTACAACCCCGTCTGAAGGAAGATCTTTTGCTTCACAATTCGCAAATTTACCATCCTCAGCATACTTACCATCATCAAATAATAAGCGAAGCCGTTCTCTTACAAACAACTTTCCATGTTCTTCCGATTTAGCATGATATTTTTCTGCACCGCCTGCTATAATGCGAGTAGTGATTTCTTGAAGCTTTTCATTATAAGCCGTCTTTGTCGATTCGTTTTTCAAAGGATTTCCCGCCTTCCATTACGATTGAATAGTAACCAATACGTCATCTTCATCTACGAAATCGCCCTCAGCTCCGTGGATTTTACTTACTGTTCCATCAATTTCCGCTTCAAGCGGAATCTCCATTTTCATCGATTCCAAAATGACGACAACTTGTCCCTTCGTCACTGCGTCTCCTTCTTTCACTTCAATCTGAAAGATCGTCCCTGCCATCGCTGCTTTTACTTCTTGCATACAATCACTCCTCGTATTCTTAGTACTTACATTTGTTGAAAACTATTTCTTTATAGTTAGTGTATCTTATTTATGAAACCGTTTACAAGTAAATGTTAAACAGTCCCGACAGTCTATGCCTATCAGGACCGTAACTTTACTTGCTTTTCGTTAAAAATCGTTGTACTGCTTCATGATGTGCATCGCTTTCCCACAGAACAGAACAAATGCGAGCCTCTTCTTGCATCGCTTGCTCAAGCCCACTCGCTCCCCACTTTCTCGTCGCGATAGATTTATATGCACGGTGTACATTTCTATGCACTTTCAGCTTAGGAGCTAAGAATTGATCAAGTGCAGTTTGGGCATCCCCCTCATACACTTCAGTCGCCCATCCAAGCTCAAGTAATTCTTCAGGCGAATGAACGCTCGCTCTACTCGTAAACTGCAGCATACGATCATGTGGACCGTTTTTCTCGAATAACAATGTTGCGCCACCCCAACCTGACGTGATGGCTAACGTACCCTGAATGAAACCTGCTTTTGCGTGAGACGCAACTAGACGGTAATCACAAGCTGTTGCTAGTTCACAACCGCCACCAACAGCTGTCCCATTCACAAGCGCTATTGTAGGCATCGGCAACGTGGCAATACGGTGCAATATACTTGCTCCCCTACTAAGCATTGGAATAGCATCCTCCGCTGTTTGAAAGCCGTGAAAATCACTTAGGTCTCCCCCTGAACAAAATGCAAGGCTTCCTTCTCCTGTTATGACAGCGAAAGAAATTTCAGGATCATCCTCAATTTTATCTAAGAAAAGTTCAAGCCCCTCCATGACGTCATAATTTATTGCATTTCGCATAGCAGGACGATTAATTGTGAAGCTAGCTATGGACTGATCTATATTTATAGAATAAGACAAAAAAATTCCCCCTTTTTATTCAGCATACCATTTTTGTGTAAAACAAAAAAGACTACCTTGAGCCATGGTCTCAAGGTAGTCTTCTATTTCGTTGTGCAGAATCTAAATTATTCGCCTACAACGTCTTTTCCTTTGTAGTGTCCGCATGATTTGCAAACGTGGTGTGCCAACTTCATTTCTCCACAGTTGCTACAAGTAGTCATACCTGGCGCTTCAATTTTGTAATGAGTTCGACGCATATTTTTCTTCGTTTTAGAAGTTCTTCTCTTTGGTACTGCCATTGGGGGGCACCTCCTTATAAGGGTTTACTCTTTATCGGTTTCAAAAAAATTAGCCAATCCTGCTAAGCGAGGATCCACTGTTTCTCCTGCTTCTTGTCGTTGCGCTTCCAATTCTTCATCGGTTGTATAGGACCAACCTTTGCCTTCAACCTGCTGCATTTCATCTGCGTTATCACAGAATACTTGCATCGGGATCTCTAGCAAAATGAGTTCTTCCAATACAGGAATAAAATCAATTACTTCTCCTTCAACCGGATGAATTTCATCATCCATCTGAAGTGTTTCATCGTCCCAGCTGAATTGCTCAAACGATTCAATAGAGAAAGGATAATCGACGTCTTCCCACGTACGTGCACAAGGCAAAGTCATTGAACCTTCTAACTTAAGCCGGCATGTTAACTTTTTCTCACCAATTGTACATGTTCCACTTACTCGAACAGGCTGAATTGCCCTAATTTCTTGATTCCGATTTTTCACAGAATCCAAATTTACTGCTTCGTCAAACAGTAGCGGGCCTTGCCTATGTTTCCGTAATTGATGAATGGACCATTTCATGTCTATCACCTCAAGACAACAATGTTGATTATAGTATTTAAAATATGGGATGTCAAGATATTTTCTTGTCACCCTAATAAGTTTAACGTTATAATTCATTATACGCAAGTACAGAGGAGGATTTCATTGATAGCTACTGGTATTGTCGTCGAATATAATCCCTTCCATAACGGTCATTTATTTCATCTGAATGAAGCAAAAAGGCTTACGAACGCGAATGTAATCATCGCTGTGATGAGTGGGCATTTTCTTCAACGTGGTGAACCCGCGATTGTCGATAAATGGACACGGACGCGAATGGCTCTCGCTGGCGGGGCTGATCTCGTCATTGAGTTACCCTATGCTTTTTCTACAGCACATGCCCCGAAATTTGCGAAAGGTTCCGTACAAATCCTTGACGCCCTTCAATGCAAATACATTTGCTTCGGCAGTGAAGAAGGGAGTATCGCACCGTTTACGAATAGTTTAGACACAATGGACACAAATAAAGAACTTTACGAAAAAACAATAATGTCTTCCGTGCAAGAAGGTATTAGTTATCCAAATGCATTGCGGATCGCCTATGAAGAAATTTCCCGCACTACTGATGAGCCTTTAGCTGACTTGTCAGAACCAAATAATATTTTAGGTTTTCATTATATGCAGTCTGCAAGAGAAATTAGGTCGGATATGACGCCTGTCACGATCGCGAGAAAAGGTACACATTTTCATGATGAAGCATTACCTGAGAACTCTATTGCTAGTGCTACAGGAATACGCAAAGAGCTGTTTGCAACCGATACGGAGCACGTGCAAACATTCATGCCACCAGCTTCCTTTAAACTTCTCAAACAACTGCCACATCAGAGCTGGGACCATCTCTACCCGTTTCTTCGGTACACGATTCTTCGGGAAGGACCTGAACAATTGGCTCTCATTGCAGATATCACGGAAGGCATCGAGTTTTCTATTTGGCGCGCCGCAAAACAATATTCTACATTCCAACTGTTCATGCAGGCCGTCAAATCAAAACGCTATACGTGGACACGCATACAACGCATGTTAGTGCACATATTGACAGGTTACCGTAAAACGACACGCGCACAAATTAGTAGTCCGTCTTACTTAAGACTTCTCGGCATATCGGAAAATGGAAGAAGTTATTTACGGTCTGTAAAAAAAGAATTACCGTTGCCGCTCATAAGCCGTGCCGGTTCCCACAAAGACCCATCACTGTTGATGGATATCAAAAGTACAGATATTTATATGTGTGGTATCCAAAGAGAGCCAGGACTTGATTTTAAAACACCGCCAATTTTACTGTGAGTGGTTACTTCTCGTCCAATTTTTCCAGATAACTCAGTGCATCATCAATCGTTTTTACAGGTACGACTTTCATTTTCGTACCGATTTTATCCGCAGTTTCTTTCGCTTCTTCATAGTTGGAGCGAAGCTGCGGGTTTTTCTTTTTCACTTCATCCGGTAATTCATCGTCAGGCGCGAAAAATATTTCGATATCTTGACGATCGGCAGCCATAACTTTAAAATCAATTCCACCGATTCTTCCTACAGAACCATCTTCGAGCATCTCACCGGTTCCTGCGATATTATAGCCTTTTGTCAAATCGACATCCACTAAACGATTCATCAATTCCAGCGTAAACATCAAGCCAGCTGAAGGCCCACCAATGTCTTCTGTGCGAATGTCGACCTTTGGCTCTGTTTCTAGTTTGATCTGTTCTTCAAACTCTATACCAAGCCCTGCACGACCATTTGAATCAGGTAATTCTTTTAATTCTATTGGTACATCTAGTTCCTGTTTCCTTCGTTTCACTCGCAATTGTACCTTCTGACCTTCCGACTTATCACCAATCTCTTGCATAAATTCTTTTGCTGAAGCAAGCTCTTGCTGATCGATTGATTGAATGATGTCCCCAACTTCTAGCTTACCCGCAGAAGCACCTGCAGGTAATACGCCTGCCACAAAAACACCGGTAAACTTCCGATTGATTGGCAAACCTGCCTTGTCAAATGCGACGGATATGGCATGTGTTTTGGAATCATTCATCAATTTCTTCTGTCGCACTCCGTACTCTTCGTCACTTTCACCATGCCTTCTCACTTGGGTAGCTGGTAGTAGTTTCATTTTATCGGAAAACTTTGACCACGCATAAGTGATGGGAGTCGCTTTGCCGATTGCAATCGTCATCAAACTAAATGTTCCTGCATCATCTGTATCTCCGCCTGCTACTTCTACAAGCGGTGCTAAATCATACGCTCCACCTGGCCGAGAAATATACATATCTAACGGATAAAGTGCTATAACAGCGATTACTATTAGGATTACTGCCGCTATTCCCCATTTCCGCATTTTCATAAAAGTTCACCTCCATTAATAGCCTGTACGAATACTACATATATATTACGGTAGATTTTATTGTAATTCAAAAATAAGGAAGGAGTGCGACAGATGCTTATTAAATTGCGATTCTGCCGTATCGAACAATGAGTAACGTACTCGTCATCTGGGCACTGATTATTTTATTTATTTTGCAACCAGATGTCGCACATGAAGGAGCCGTCACTGGTGCTCAATTATTCACTACTGCGTTACTTCCCTATTTGCTACCTTATATAATTTTAACGCAGTGGTTATTGAAAATGCCGAGCAAACGGGTCACCAGTCAATGGAGTCGATACATAAAAGCTTATGTGCTTGGTTCGTTTGGCGGCTTTCCTGTAGGTGCCGTGACTGTTAGTGAAATGAAGAAGAACGGCGAGATTTCTGCAGCTGAAAGTAGTTTGCTCGTTGCCTCCTGTCATGCACCAGGACCCATGTTTATTATCGGCTTTGTTGGTAACGAATTATTCGGCAGCACAACGAGTGGCTGGAAGTTGTTGATCGCCATTCATTTAGCTAATATCATATTTTTCATATTGGCGATGTCAATTATAGGCAGGCGGCATCAAGAGAGCATTGTGCCAATTGTTCCTGAACAACACAGCACGTCTCCTTTACTTCGCTCTATCAAGGACAGTTCCTCAGTTATTTTATTGGTGGCAACAACGGTTATATTCTTCTCTTCACTCAGCAATGTGCTTTCGTATTCTATTTCTTCTGTCATCACGGTTGATATGGGCGTGACAAAAACTTTATTACTCGCTGTGTTCGAAATGACTTCCGGAGTCCAGTCTGCCACTGAACATTTTGCCGGGGATGCAATTTATCCGATGCTCATCGCGGCTATTCTCTCGATCAACGGCCTGAGCATCCATATGCAAGTCATGACGATCGCTAAGGGCGCCGGCATACGAATATTCCCCTATGTCATCGCAAGGGTCTGGAACACGTTGCTCGTGCCTATACTGTTCATTTGGATTTATTGAGTTAGTGTAAATGTGTTTAAAGGTAGTAGGTGGCAGGGTTTTAGGGGTGGGGATCTGCGCTCTAGGCGGACGCGTTCGAGAGGGTGGGCGGTGAACCACACCCCTCGCTTCGCTCGCTGGGTGTTTCACCTGTCCCACTGATCCTCCCCGAGTCGCCGCCTGCCGCTCCAATCCCTTGCAATGTGAGTGGAAGATACTTTTTGTTGTACATTAAAGTAAGTGTTGTAAACCATTCTGAACTTCTTTATTTGAACTTAAAACAAGTTAAAAAACAAGAATTAACACACTAGCTACAGTGAGTTATCTAAGTGTCTCCACTATAAATGTAAGATGGAAGCGGAAGTTGGGGGCGAAGTGCAAAGATGTGCTCCTAACACTGCGCTTTTACTCGCAAAAGCCGTTCTTCGTTATGGCCCTTCCCGCAGGCCCATAGGAAAGCGTCCGCCAGTTTGAGCTTCCATCCCTTCGCACTTACTCTTAACTCACATGTCGAGGTATTCGTTTCTGCACTACACTCTATACAAAAAGGATGCCCATAATGGACATCCTTTTTTCATTCTCGAAATATACTGTTATTTTGCAAACTTTTCCTTCAGTGCCGCATTGACATGTGGCGGGACGAGGGAAGAGACATCTCCACCGTAACGTGCGACTTCTTTGACGATGCTTGAGCTAAGGAATGAATACTGGCTCTTCGTCATAACGAAGAACGTTTCAATGCTTTCATCCAACACTCGGTTCATCGATGTGATTTGCATCTCATACTCAAAATCCGAAATCGCACGCAAGCCACGAACGATGACCGATGCGTTAATTTCCTGCGCGTAATCAATCAATAATCCCGAAGATGTGTCAATCTTGACATTGTCATATTTCGACGTTACTTCTTGAATAAGCGCTATACGCTCCTCTACCGTGAATAACGGCTTTTTAGAAGAGTTATTCATTACTGCTACGTGAACTTCCCCAAATGTTTTTGCTGCTCTTGCTATGATATCTAAATGTCCATTCGTTACCGGGTCAAAACTTCCTGGCACGATTGCGATTTGTGTCATGCTGTTAGCCTCTTTTCTCGTAAATCGTAATAGCAGTGTTTCCATAGTTGGCAGAACTGACTTGAATATATGTATCGTACTTTTCGGGCAAATCTATATGTTTATCGTGTTCACAAATGATTGTTGCATCTTCCGCCACTAGTCCTTGTGCTATTACGTCTTTAATAACATCATAGTATTCTACCGTTGCATAGGGAGGATCTACAAACAGTAGATCTATGACAACTTCTTTTTGCTTAAGAATTGCCGCAGCTTGTCGGGCATCTTTTTTCTCAATCTGCAAAGCCCCCTCCATACGGCACTTCTCTGCATTCGCTTTAATTATAGCGCATGCTTTGGGATTCTTTTCAAACACAATGGCTTTTTCCATCCCTCGTGATAGTGCCTCAATGGCGATGGAGCCACTGCCGCCAAACAATTCGACAACAGTGCCTCCATCGAAATATGGGCCAATCTTGTTAAATATGGATTCCTTTACTTTGTCTGATGTAGGTCTAGTAGACGTACCTGGTAGAGATTTTAAAGGTGTTCCTTTTCTCGAACCGGAAATGACTCTCACTCATTTTCCATCTCCTTTATCAACTTTTCAATTTGTTCGATCGTTATGGTTTCATCGGACTTATCAATTAATACTAAAAAGATACGCCGTAGCCAATTTTCATCAAAATACATTTTTTTATTAATTGAAGTATAAGGCTTTTCTTTGTAATCATATTTGCGGTTATTCATGACGTAGAATGGCCCTACTTTAGAAAATCGATAGGTGCGGCTTGGACTATCGATATAAATCGACTGCTCGTTTGAACGGATAGTATAGCCCATCTTCGATAATAACTCTTCTGCCGGATAAAAACTTTTCCCATTCTGCACTACTACTTTGACTTCAGGAACTTCCTCTCCATCGAGCATCACCAGACGTGGATCCAGTAATAGGAATGGATAGTTATATCGTTCCTCTTTCATTGTTTTTTGGAAATACTGTGTATCGAATGCCAGTATTTTTGACAATGATTGATCTAAATCGGATGACGAAATTTCTTTACCTATTTTCTCATGGATGTTTTGACGGAATGACTGATACTGCTCTTCAGAGATCGAATCTTTCAAACGAAGAAATGCTCCTTGTTCCGCTTTCGTTCCCACTGGCTCGTCTCCAAGTATAGAAGCAAGCATACTATTCATGGATGGCTCGTCCGTTGGTAAAACGAAACGTGACTGCACACTCATTCTAGCTACTTGTTTAATCACTTGAGACATATTGCCGGTTTTCTCCACAATAAATCGCTCAGCATACAGTGGTTGATTACGTGGAGCTAACACTACACTCACATGGTTTCCACCGACACTTTCAAGCATTTTCACTAAACGATCATTATGTTTTTTGTCAATACCTTCACCGAACAGAGTCAGCTTGTTTGAAGAGTATGCCAGCGGAACGTCCTCAGGCTGCCAATACAGCTCATTAACAAATCCTACTCCGCGGTATAATCGATACGTTATACGCTCTTTATCGGCCTTCCCTACACGTTCAAGACCTGTTACCCACATACCGCCAATATTTTGTTCGTCTGTCATATGAAGAACAGTCGTCAATGGTTTGGCATCCTTCAATAATACAAATGGCTTTTTAAATAACTTTCTACTAGTTAGCGGCTGTTTTTTTGGCATTTTATACATAATGGACTGCTGATCACGTTCTCCCTCTTCAAACGCTACACTGGAATCATTCAGACGGGCACATGACGAAGAATCCTCCACTTCACAACCTCGCTCGACACTTCCTTCTGGCCAAATAATTTCGTGTCTGCTTTCGGATAAGTTGTAAAAGTGATGACGGATATACAATCCATCTGCTCGATTAACGACTTCGATTTCTTGACGATACGTTCCTGAATTCGCGCCTTCTCCATCTGCATTTGCTGACTGGCTGTAGTGTAAATAAACGAGTCCTCCGTTTACTGCCGCCAAAAGAAATAAAATCCTGACAATAGCTTTCAACGTACAACACCTCATCACATGGTATGATGGATACGAACCATTACTAATCGCCTGAAAGGAAGCGCTTGATTATGATCCAACAACGTTTTATCGAACTAGGAGAAGGCTATAGTGACATCTATGAATTGCTTGAATTAATGTCCACAAACTCCCATCGAATTCATAAGTCTTATATTTTTTCATCCAAACACAACTCTAATGAACAGTTGTCATTCGCTGTTTCTTTTTCCCCTGCTACTGAGAACAATCATTTCATGCCGATCTATATTTGCAGGGAAGGAATTCGTTATTCTGCAGACAAGCCATCTAAACGCTATGACATGTTTGTTGAACATGCAGAATCACTGAATAAAAAACCCGTTAGAGTAGAGATAAAGCATTCATCTCAATTTGCTGAGAAAGAGTTATTTTATCAGTATATCACTGGTATCTTACGCTTAAACCACTTGTTGCCGCCGCTAAATTAATAAAGCGGCAACAAGTTACAAACCTGTTTTATAATCGTATTCTTTTGCTTTATCTGGCTTTGCATTTTCATATACTGTGCTGACAAAGGGACGCTGCGAAGGCAATACTTTCCGTACAGCCGATAAACGCTCCAACTTAGTGATTGTTGTTTCCACGTCTTCCATATCACAGTAAAGCACAACGTATTTCATTCGTTTTGAAATATAATGAACATGCCCAAATTTGCGCAATGATTTTGCTTGTTTTAAATGATGGAGATAGACAATTATTCCTTGTCGATCAATCATGATTCTCCCCCTCTTTCTTACTCCATACAATACCATAGGTGAGAAAAGTCCTGCAACCTTGCATATGAAATGTTTGTGTGAAGGTACGTGCTCTCGGACCGAACCTCAATCTTTGTTTGCACACCTTCTCTTAGATAGGTTACACTTAATAAGACATTTATTTGAATCCTCGCTGTCTATTTTACACATGATGAGGGTTACAAATATTTTATATTCGGTTGCAACACAAACTTCTGCTATACAAGAAAGAGAAGAGATACTATTTATTGAGGAGGTTCTAAATTGGGTAGAAAAACAAATGTTGCAATAACTGTGGGGGCGGCGAGTGTAGCTGCATGGGCTGCTTCAAAAGTAATAGCAAAACAAGAACCTCGTGCCGAAAAGAAAGCGCTTCGTTTTTCGGAAATAGCTGTTTTGACTGACCCACAAATGCGCCAGGACGCAGAAGTTGATCCACTTTCCGCTTATACGAAAGTAGCTGATTTAGGTGTTCATGGATTCGCGATAGATGTACAGCTAACAAAAGATGAAGAAATTCTTTTAGTGCCAAGTCAGGAAGTTATACTTTCCGACGAAATCTCCGACTATACACTAAAAGAAATCCAAACTGAATATAGCAGTGCCGATGAACTTGATACTTTGCAGGATGGTTTATCTGTTGTATCGCTTCGTGAACTGTTGGAGAAGTTCCCCCAACTATTGCTGGTCATCTCTATGAGTGATTCACCTACTACGTACGAAGGTAGTTTAATCCCTTCGAAGTTGTGGCGTTTACTAAAAGAAATGGATGCTACTGAACGAGTTGTCGTAACAAGTCTATACGATGAACAAATTGATCGGTTTAATCTATATGCGCAGAATTCTGTTGCATTAGGTGCCGGAAGTGAGGAAATCAAAAAAGCATACGTTGCGTATTCGAGCAAGTTCGGTCATTTGTACCGTCCAAATGCAGACCTCTTCTGCTTGCCCGAAAAACTTGGCATGTTCCCACTAGCTTCAGAAGGTTTCGTCCACTTTTTACAAGACCTGAATATTACCGTATTTTATGAGATGAATGAAACAAGTGAACTTTCGAAGTTAGCTAAATTGAATGTAGACGGCTTTATAACAAGTCACCCAAAACAGTTACTAACCTTTTTTAACGAGAACTAAACCCTGCTGACTTTTGCAGGGTTTTATTTATGGATAAAGTGATTGAATACGGCACTGTGGATCGATATTTTCAGCTGTTCTGTTACATATACAACAAATAAAAATAACCCCTTGCAGAGAAACTTCTCTGCAAAGGGGTTATTTGTAGTTATAAAGTTCATTATGCTGAACAAGAACAGCTGCCGCCTGAGCCGCATCCGCCGCCACAAGAACTGTTGGAGAATGTCCCGTCTCCTGCAGGCACTTTCACTGCATCGGAAACCGACTGGCCAATCAGAATACCTATTTCATCTAGCAAATCCTGAACGTCATTTTCAGCTAGACGCAAGGCCGCCACCTCATCTTGTAAATCCAGTTCACGCTTTTGAAGACGAATACTCTTCATAATTACTTTATAATCTGGATGATAGCGTCCAAAGCGCTGTACATCCTCATATTGTTCTTTCATTTTAGTGAAATCCATGATCTGCTTTCGTAGATCAGCGTTTGAATATACACGGTCGTGTGCGTCTTGATAGGTTTTCACCACTTCAGAACGCAGCAGCATATCGGAAAGATCTTCCGCCATATCGATGACTCGCATCCACTCATCTGTCATCATTACCAATTGCCGCACCTCCTATCACAACCATCATATCAAAAAACGGGTTGCTCGACTATTCATTAAGATTTTTATTTTTACGTATTTCGGCTACTAAATGATTTTTTTACTTCTTCCATATCGCAAAAGTGAGTAGTTTGATTTCCTATTTGCTGAATCTGTTCATGTCCTTTACCTGCAATGAGTACAATTTCCCCTGGTTGCGCTTGGCTGATAGCATATTGAATTGCAAGATGACGATCGATCAAGATATCGATCGGTGTTGAAAAACCTGCCATGCCTGCCAATATGTCTATGATAATTTGTGACGGATCCTCTTTCCTTGGATTATCTGATGTTAAAATTACATGAGAACTATAGTGAGCAGCTACTGCACCCATTTGTGGGCGTTTCTCACGGTCCCTTTCACCTCCACATCCAAATACAGTGATCAATCGTCTAGAGCGATCTGACAACGCCTGCAGAACGGCTTGCAACGCATCCGGTGTATGTGCATAGTCCACATAAACTTCGACTCCCACTTCTTCGTATTTCTCTAGACGTCCGGTAGGTAAACGTAAGCCGCTCACATGTGGTCTAATCGCCCGTAAAGAATAGCCTAGCGCTATAAGTGCACATATAGCAGCCCTAGCATTCATTTCATTATGTTGACCTTGATTTGGAAATAATGGTGCTTGCTGTTGCTTTCCATTGATATGTTGACTACTGAAATAAATAGGTGTATCAGACATTCCCTCGCCTATTGCGCGACAAATTTCGTCATCTTCATTTATCACAAGCTGATCAGCCAGTGAGGTCAATAACTTTTTCGCCTCTATATACGGCTGTCTACCCCCATGTTCTGCATAATGATCCATTCCGATATTCAAGAAAACACCTACAGTTAACGGACAATGCGCCAATCGATTAGTTGATAATCCAATCGAAGAAGCCTCAAGAACGATATGCGTCACTTGCTGATTAATACATCTACGTAAAATCGGATGAAATTGTTCCGCTGGCATCGTTGTCATAGAGTCTTGAATCGTCTCCATCAACTTCCCGTCTATATAAAGTCCTGTTGTTCCTATAACAGCTGTTTTATGCCCAAGTTTATTTAACAATTGTCCTATAAAGTGACTGACTGTAGTTTTACCATTCGTTCCTGTAACGCCAATGATTAGTAGTTCTTCAGCCGGATCACCGGAAAGTTTTGCACTTCCATACGAAATAAATAGCGAACTATCAGGAACAAGAACCACCGTAATATTAGATGGTATATGCGTAAGATCTATGTTCGTTCGATCGATTACGAGTGTCTTGGCTCCATTAGATATTGCTTCTTCAATAAATGACGTTCCATCTGCCATAACCCCTTTCTTTGCAACAAATACATACTTCTCCTTTACCCTCTTTGAAGATTCCGTGATTCCATTGATATTTAACCGTATGGATCCCTGTAAAATAGTGCATGGCCAATCCTTTAGTAATTCAGATAAAAGCAAGGTATCCCGCCCCTTCCCGAACATTTTATTCGTCAGAGAATATAATGAAACGAAGCATAAAGTATTCTATGAAAGGCGTAAGAAGAATGTCACGAAGAAAGTTGGGATTCTATGATTATCCAGAAGTTTGGCGGGATTGCCATGCAGAATCAACAACAACGGGCAAAGTGTATTCAGCATATTCGACAGGCTTTGTCGAAGCATCGTGCTGTCATCGTTGTAGTATCTGCAATGGGTAGAGGAGGCGACGCCTATTCCACAGACGATTTACTTACTCTTACGGACTCCTTCTCGAAATCCGGCGAAGCCAGAGATTTGGCGGCTGCATGCGGGGAATTGATTGCTTCGGCAGTCTTATCTGCAGAATTATCTACTGAAGGTATAAACAACACGATAATCTATGGACAAAATACAGGCATTCGGACATCAGGCGAATTCTGCAATGCAACAATTGACAAAATAAACAGCACACATATCGTCAATACACTACAAAAGCACTCATGCATCATCGTCCCTGGATTTCAAGGGATGAATATACAGGGGCAGTTTATGACTCTTGGTAGAGGTGGCAGTGATCTGACTGCGATCGCATTAGCATCTGCATTACAAGCCAGTCATGTAGAATTTTTTAAGGATGTACCAGGCGTTATGTCAGCAGATCCTCACAAAACGTCTGACTATAAGCGGTTTGACAAGCTCCTATTTGATGAATTCCTTCCGTTATTAAAATGTGATCGACCTGTTATACAAGAGAAAGCAGCCATTTATGCACAACAAAAAGCGATGCCTCTTCATATACGAGGCATCGGCTCAAATGAGGAAGGTACATGGATTCTTCCTTAGTCTTCATCTATTGATTGTTCAGTTTCAGTTTGCGCTATGAATGCCTGTGTATAGTATTTATTATAAACGCCAATGCCGGTATCGGTGAAGTCGGGATTTAATAAGACATCTCGATGTTTTTGAGAATTCAACCAACCATGCACAGTTTCAATCGCATCAATATAATTGAACGCTATGTTTTCCCCTGCTTTGCTAGGGGTTAGTCCAACCGATTTTAAACGCTCAGTATAAACTTGAACAGGCTCTTCCTCATGGGAGCTATATTTACGAAATATCATTTCCTGGCTATGCTTTCTTGAAAGTATAGCCAGCTTATCATTATAAGATAATAGTGGCAGTTCATGTTCTTCGCGCAACTGATTAGTCAATTCAAACGTCTGTCGTTCCATGGCACGATCTACCTCTGTCTGTACAGTTGACGAAGGTTTAGGTGCTTCCATCATTTCCCCTAAGTACGTCATATCATAAGGTTGATGTTTCACCAAAGTACCTGGGCTAATAAAGCGAACACCTTCAATACCACCATCTATCTGATCAATATATAATTGCACAAATAAATTTTCATATGGAATCAGTATGCGATTTTTTATATCTTCACTATTTAATGAAAATGTATAAATATTTTCTTGAATCTTTACGTCAATCTCGGATTCGATAGGTGTAAACCGATGAATTTCTTGCACATTTTGACCGATTTTAAAAGGAACTATATCCGACGTACTATCAGCAGTATAAATCTGATTCACTTTCCCTTTTAGAACCCCCGCCATAAAACGCGGTCCTTCCGTATAGATCCACCACTCATATTGAAAACTTGAAGGTTCAATCCTAGAAGGCTCACCATATTGTTCTTCCATCTTCTCGACTTTCTGTCCAACAAGTACTGACATACCTTCTGTTGGCCGCGGCATTCCTTCCCCGCCTATCGATGGACCTTTTTCAGGAACGGCTATTGGTGAACCGTGCTGCACTGGTGATTCCAGTAGCTCATTCTCACTTACTTTATCACTCATGAAATAAAAGACTCCCATTACGATAAAAAGCAAAAGAAGAATCTTCCATCCTACTCTCCACATGTAATCTCCCTTTCCACACGTATCTGTTGTTACTTTGTTAGTTTAGCGTATTGTAAAAACCATGGTGTGATGAATATTTTTCTTAAAATGCAACTTTCTTTCATTGTACAGAAGACACTCGCGCTAGTCACTTATATAAGTCAGAAAGAAAGCGTTGACACAATGTTGTCATTGCAAGTAAAATCGATTTGTTTTATGATATAATAGTATACGTATTCGTCAGGATGAACATAGAGGGGGATATACTGATGTATGTTGAAAATATTGGTCTTAAAGGCCTTGTAGCAGATTTACGCGTAATGGAAGAAATTATGAATAAGAATAATCTTGAGATTGATGGACAATGGGATTATGAGCGTGTAACTTTTGACAAAAAGTATATTGTCAAGGAAGGTACATACTACTTGCGAGTTTTCGGTGAACTAGTTGAAGGCGATATAGATGGTAGAAAAGCTACAGTACGTCTAAAACAACCAGTTCTAGGAAAGCACTACTATCCACACGGTGTGGAGTACGGCGAAGAAGAAAACTTCCCAGCTAGCTTAGTTAAGGACTGCGAACTCACGCTAAAGAAAGTATATGATGAGTTAAAGCAATATAGTTTGTAATGATACGAAAAAGCCGAAGAGCTAAATGTTCTTCGGCTTTTTCTACTATTACTCCACTAATTTGGTTATAATAAAAACAGTATCTATGTGGAGGACGATCACTTTTGAAATTGCTGACAAAACGAAATATCATGATTGTGTTCAGTATTATCGTATTATTAGTTATCATATTCTTTATTTTACCCGTTTCCATCCCTATCATTTTAGCGTTGTTGACCGCTATATTTTTAGATCCTCTCGTTAAATGGGTGGAAATGCGATTTAAGTGGAAACGTAAAGTTTCTGTAATTGTGAATTTTATTGTATTTGTTGGAATCAGTGTTTTTCTACTTTACTATACGGTTACCACGCTCATCGGTAAAATAGTTTATTTCACAAAAGAGATTCCAAATTATTTAAATTCCCTCTCAAGTGTATGGATTAACACGCAAAGCAAATTGTTTCAGTACACCGTCGGCATGCCGGAAGATATACTGGCGATGCTGGAAAATGAATTTAATGAAATAATTGAATCGATACGTATTTCAATTATTACACTTTTGAGCTATGACCGGATTTTGGCTTTGATTTCCGATATCCCTAATTTCCTTGTTAGTTTTATCGTGTTTATGATTGCCCTATTCTTATTCATGTTGGAATTACCTAACTTGAAAAAGACTTTCTATTTTCACTTAACAGATGCTACCGCAGAAAAGGTCCACTATATGATGAACAGATTACGATATGTCATATTAGGCTTTGTTAAAGCGCAATTACTAGTTAGTGTAATCATTCTAGTCGTTTCCTTTATCGGATTGTTGCTAATTATTCCTAAATATGCAGTAGTTATGGCTTTAGTTATTTGGATTATCGATATCATTCCGATACTCGGTTCCATTATTATTCTCGCCCCTTGGTCGATCTATCAATATGTTTCAGGCGATATTGCAATGGGTACAAAATTGGCGATATTAGCTGTCATTCTCTTAGTCATCAGACGAACAATCGAACCGAAAGTAATGGGTTCACAAATCGGATTGTCTCCATTACCTACTTTGATTGCGATGTTTATCGGTTTAAAGCTTATCGGATTTCTTGGCTTCTTCATTGGACCATTGCTTGTCATTCTCTTCAATACAGCAAGAGAAGCAGGTATTATCAAACTGAATTTCAAAATTTAATCCCAAAAAGGGATATCTCAATCGAGATATCCCTTTTTAGGTTGTACAGCTATAATGTTCCTAGATAAAAGACTGAAGTCAAACACATTTACATGTAATTCGACTTCAGCCTTAGAATTTTATTAAAATCCGAGAATTGCTTTAAACATCGAAGTAGTTTCTCCGCCTTTGTAAAAGACATACAGCAACAAGTACACAGCGACTCCTGTAATGGCCGTGAAGAACCAGATGATACTTGTAACAGGACCGATTTTACGATGGCGTGCAAGATTGTTCTTCAAGCCTGCATTGATCGTAATAACTCCAAAGACGGCCCCTGTCGTTGCTAATACGATGTGGAATATTAAAAACACTGTGTAATAAATTTTCAACTCATCAGGTCCACCAAAAGCAGTGTTGCCTATAAATACAGTTCTAGAGATATAAATAATAAAGAATAGAACTGCTGATACAGCGGCTGCGATCATCGTTTTTTGATGCGCTTCTATCTTTCTTTGTCGGATCAAATTCCAACCAACCGCAACCAAAATAGCAGATAAGATGATGAAAAATGTGCTGATCGTCGGTAATAGTGGTAGTCCCATCCTACACTAACTCCTTTTTGCTCAATCAGCCATGCATCGTCAAATTCTGGCGTTTGAGTAAATCTTGTCTAGTAATTTCTTCCGCATTATCTCTTTCATACTGTGACCAACTTAAGAAAATGCGGCCGATAACAACTACATAAACGAGTTCCTGGATGACTTTCATCAGGATACCGCCTAATTGCTGATCGTATAACGTAGGCATATTTGTGAACAGCTCAGGTCCCGAGATGCCAAGGCCTGATAGTCCAGCTAGAGTTCCACTTGGCACACATAATGCCATAGCTTGAAGCCACGCTTCACCACTGCTGTATGTTTCGTAAACGGGTACGTCGACAAAGATGATCAACGAACAGGCAGGTGTAATGAGCAAAGCACTCAATATGACATAACCAATTTTTTTCAAGCCGTGTAATTGTGGCTGTCCTTTTACCGTATTGACTACAGGCCACCAGAGACAAATAGCAGAGAAGAAAAGTGTGATGGTGAAAATAGTGTGTAACGGCAAACTTAACTTCACTTGGTCCAAGATCAGTGGATAGTGATACATCGAGAACATAAATGTAAATACTAACAAACTAATAAGCGGTTTAGTCAATAGCATGAATACTTTTCTGAAAAACTTGAAGGATAGAAGCTTTTCCCATATCCAGTTCGGTATACCGATAATGAAGAACGGTGCTACGACTAAAAGCAATAAAGCCATTTGAGCCATATGGACCGAAAATAAAATATGACCAATTAAATCCATTGGAGAACCTTTGACAATATAGAGCAACACCATGGAAGATAAAAAATAAACAGCTTGGTGTTTCTTTAACGGCTGCGACCCTTCGAAACGATCGCGCCATTTAACGGTTATCAGATAATATAAAACGATTCCAAGTGCAATGGCTATTAAGAAATAAGGACTCCACAAAGCCCTAAAACCAAAAATACTTAACGGCAAAACAATCACTCTCCTTTTATAATCAATTCGCTGAATCTACTCTGTATGTAGTGCTGGGATATTCGCAACACACTCAGCATCAAAGCACAAAGTTGACGAAGTTCTTTCCTATGCCTATTATACGAGCTTATAAACGATAACTCAATGTACGAACTTTGACAATTTCATCTAAAAGCGAATGAAAAAAGAGCTTATGGAAGAATCCATAAGCTCTTTCTATTGCTTACCACCAAACGATAGTTACAAATGTAAGTGGGATTAAGAATCCTAGCAAAGCACCTGTAAACATAAACATTTGTGGAATGCCATGTCCTTTTTCATTCATATGCATGAAGTAGTAAAGTTGAAGACCAACTTGTACAGCTGCAAAGAGGAATAACGTTGGAATGATAAAGAATTTTGAGAAACCAGCAACGTCATTTAGATGAGCAAACACCATGGAAAATGATACAAGTGTTAAGAAAATCATCAGAGCAAACATCGCAACTTGACTGCGCATTGATTCTTTTGCACGACGTTGAGACAGTGACTGTTCAGCAGGAGATCTTTTAATCATTTGAACTTCTGACATCAACCGACCACTCCCATCAAGTAGACTACAGTAAAGATGAATACCCAAACTACGTCAATGAAGTGCCAGTAAAGTGAAAATGTATAATATTTAGTTGCATTATACAAGTTCAATCCACGCTTTGAGTTACGGAAGATCAACAATGTGATCCATACTAAACCAACTGCCACGTGGAAGCCGTGTGTTCCTACTAAAGTATAGAACGCAGAACTGAATGCACTATTACTGAACGTAAATCCTTCTTGAACGTAATGAGAGAACTCATACACTTCCAACATTAAGAATCCTAGTCCTAATAATGCTGTAATACCTAACCATAGCTGCATTTTTTTGAAGTTGAAACTCTTCAAATGATACATTGCATACACACTTGTTAGTGATGATGTCAAAAGCAACATCGTCATAACAAATACTAAAGGTAATGTGTATAGCTCTTGTGTTGTGAAACCAAAGCCACTAGGACCCTTGTTTTTCAGTGCCATATATGTTGCGAACAACGTAGCGAAAAGGATTGTCTCTCCACCAAGGAAAAGCCAAAAACCAACAAATTTATTCTTTGCTTCCAAAGTAGCTCTCTCAGGATGAGCGGGCCACGTTTCAGGGGTGAATTTTGTATTCAAATCCATTAGTTACGCCCCCTTTTCATATTCTCTTGATCCTGAAGGATTTGCTCTTTTGTTACATAGTAACCAAGATCATCTTTCAATGAACGAGTTGCCATTGCAACAAATGTAAATGCAAGACCAAAGATTAACACTGGAAGTCCCCAAGATGTTTCTTGGTGGAACATTGCACCGAATCCAGCAATGAAGAGTCCTAGAGACATCAACATTGGAATAATTGAACCATGCGGCATGTGAATATCCGTAATAGGTTCAGCCGGTGTAATCATTTCCTTACTACCTTCCATTTTCTCAATCCATAGAGTATCCAAACCACGAACTAATGGAGTTGCAGGGAAGTTATAGAAAGGTGGTGGAGATGGGATCGCCCACTCAAGTGTACGTCCGTCACCCCAAGGGTCATTTCCAACGCGCTCATTTTTAACAGTTGTCATAATGATATTTATTACCATTACTGTGAATCCAATTGCCATTAAGAGCGCACCGATTGTACTTACCATGTTTGCAATATTCCAGCCTTGTCCGTCCATAAATGTCCACACTCGACGTGGCATTCCCCAGAAACCTAACCAGTGTTGAATTAGGAATGTCATGTGGAATCCGACAAAGAAGAATACAAATGTAATTTTACCTAAGAATTCACTTAGCATTGTACCGAACATTTTTGGCCACCAATAGTGAAGTGCCGCAAAAATAGCTAGCACTACTCCACCAACGATAACGTAGTGGAAGTGAGCTACGATGAAATAAGAATCGTGTAACTGATAGTCAAGTGGTGCTGCCCCTTGCATAACGCCTGTTACTCCACCCATTACGAATGAAGGAATAAACGCTAAAGAGTAAAGCATTGGTACTGTAACTTTAATGCTACCGCCCCAAATGGTGAGCAACCAGTTAAAGATTTTAACACCTGTAGGAACAGCAATTGCCATCGTCGCAACTGCGAAGATTGCGTTCGCTGTTGGCCCAAGACCAACTGTAAACATGTGGTGAGCCCATACCATGAATCCTAGGAAACCGATTAATACTGTAGCGAATACCATCGCTGTATAACCGAAAAGACGCTTCCGTGAGAATACAGAGAATATTTCTGAGAAAATACCGAATGCCGGTAAAATCAAGATATATACTTCAGGGTGACCGAATATCCAGAAAATATGCTCCCAGATAATTGTGTTTCCGCCCATTGTATGGTCGAAGAAGTTACCACTAAACATTCGATCGAATGTTAAGAAGAACAATCCAACTGTCAATGGAGGGAATGCGAACAAGATCATTGCAGATGCAACAAATGTTGTCCAAGTGAATAGTGGCATACGCATGTACGTCATACCTGGCGCACGCATGTTGATGATCGTAACAAGGAAGTTAATCCCCGCCATCAACGTACCACCACCTGCGATTTGTAAACCAATGGCATAGAAGTCCACACCATGTCCTGGCGAGTGAAGTGATAACGATGCATAAGATGTCCATCCAGCATCTGGAACCTCACCGAACAACCAAGAAATGTTTAGGAATAAACCACCAAATACGAACATCCAAAAACCTAATGAGTTAATGAATGGGAACGCTACGTCACGTGCTCCAATTTGAAGCGGCATAATAGCGTTCATGAAACCAAAGAGAATCGGCATGGCTGCCAAGAAAATCATGGTCGTTCCGTGCATTGTAATCAAGTCATTAAAAAGCCCTGCGCTTACGAGATCGTTGTTTGGTGTCATCAACTGAAGACGAATGATCATCGCTTCAATACCACCAAGAACGAAGAAGAATAATCCCCCGAGGAGATACAGAATTCCGATCTTCTTATGGTCGACTGTTGTCAGCCAATCCCATAGCGTTGCGCCAAAGCCACTTTTTTGAGCAACTGAACTCACTGTGTTACCTCCTATTCAATTTCCGTTTGAAAATTATTTTGCGACTTTTAAGCCCATTAAGTATTCAGCTAATGCATCCAATTCTTCATCAGAAATTTGATCTTTACTGAATGAAGGCATTGTGTTGCCTGGCTTGTATTTCTGTGTATCTCGAATCCACTCTTTTAATTCTTTTTCATCGTGTTTAAGGTATCCTGCAACACGATTGCGGTCACCGAATGAAGTCAAGTTAGGTCCTTGTGCACCAGACTCACCTACACCGGAAACTGCGTGACACCCGATACAACTTTGAGAGAAGACTTCTTCGCCGTCAGCATTTGCAACAACAGGTTTTTCTGCTGATTCCTGCATAGCTGCAACCCAACTATCAAATTGATCTCTCGGTAATGTTTTTACTTTAAAGTCCATCAATGCGTGAGAAGGTCCGCATAGCTCAGCACATTTCCCGTAGAAAACGCCATCTTTCAAGCCTTCAGATTCTTTCTCAAATGATAGATAGAACTTATTCACGTTCTCAACGTTCGTATCTAACTTACCGCCAACTGACGGTATCCAGAATGAGTGCTTTACGTCTGCTGCAATCAAGTTGAAATAAACTTTTTCATCAGTAGGTACTACTAGTTCCTGAGCCGTAACAATTCCTAGATCAGGATACTCAAACTCCCACCAATATAATTTCGCTGTAACGTCTACTACCAAGTTTTCCGCATTACCATCATCATCAACTGCTCCCATTGCTTGCACATCACCTAATTTATACGTGTAGTGAACAGTAGGAATTGCAAGGATAAGAAGTAATACGATTGGAATGAATGTCCAAATCAGTTCAAGTGTGTGACTTCCTTCTACTTGCTCTGGTATATGATCTTCACCCAATTTGGAACGTCTGAAGCGGAATAATGCAACAGTGTAAATAATTACTACTACAATGATAACCAGTAACATGATGCCTGATGCTAATAGCAACAATTTGAACTGGTCATTAGCGACTTGTCCAGCCGGTTGGAAGGTTGAAATTTCTTCATTACCACAACCTGCCATGAACACAGCAAAAACCGCTAGTAAAGAAAAGAGACGCCACTTTTTGAGTCCTTTAATCATCGCTAACTAATACCTCTCTTTCTAAAAAAATGTTTTTCTACTATGGAGGACTGAATGCCTCTTTATGATGAATTCCTGTTTTAAAGAAAGAATTCCGATACGTTAGATGAATATTGAGAAGATAATCATAGATACAAACAAGATTGTCATGTAATTCAAAGAATAAACAAACATCCCGGTTGCCCACTTCAAATCTTCTTTGGCTTTAAATCCTTTCAGCGCTAGATAAAGCCACCCGACATTCAACAGTGTTGCAAAAACTATAAACGCAGTACCGAGCTCCGATAACAAGAAAGGCAATGGGAACAACAGTAGTACCCACATAAGCATGGACTTTTTCGTCCGCTCAAATCCTTTTACTACAGGTAGCATCGGAATGTTAGCTGCCCGATACTCTTCTGTTCTGCGCATAGCCAACGCATAGAAATGCGGTGGTTGCCATATGAACATGATTAAAAACAATGCCCACGCTCCCATTGGCAGTGTAGGATCAACAGCTGCCCATCCGATAAGGGGTGGTATTGCTCCTGAAAGACTTCCTACTACAGTATTGCTTACATGCCTACGTTTCGACCACATGGAGTACAAAACAACGTAAGCGAATACACCCAGGATGCCTAGCCAACCAGCCATAGATGATGCAGAGAATAATAACACTTCTCCTACCACTAGAAATGTAACGGCTAACGTCATCACAGCGGGAGCTTTAAATCTACCTGTTACTGTCGGTCTCGACTTCGTTCTCGACATAACGGGATCAATATCGCGATCAATCAAGTTATTCATAGCACCTGACGATGCGATGATCAATCCAGTACCTAAAATCGCAAATACCAGTAGATCAAAATTGTGGAGAAAACTTTTACCGGTGAATTGAAATGCCAAAAAAAGACCGGTGAACGTGGTGATCAAATTCGAATTGACAATACCAATTTTGATCAGCGCCAAAAAGTCTTTCCATAAGGTGATTGTCTCTACTTTTGGATCTGCAACTGTCGAAAGCGTTCGACCGTTTGACATAATAACCCTCCTTTCAAAGTTTTCAGCAAAGACCCTATCACCTACTATATCGAAAAACGTCCGCAATTTCTAGACCATTTCTCAATTTATAGCGGTTTCGTGCAACCTTTGTGTCTTTGACCTTCACCTCCTATATAGTAAAGCATTTCTGACTCCCATTTGTGAAGTTAAAGAGACTATTTTATGAACAATTTGTGAAAAGCCTTATACATCAGTGGTTTATTACGTACATGCATTGTGTTTCCAAGAGTTTTTCGTTATCATAAAGCTTGCAATAGCTGCCCTGATTCAACAGAATTCCACGAGATTCACTCATATGTTTCCAGATAATTATTTCTGTTTACCGGGCAAAATTTACTGTAAATCGACCTTTTTATGGTCAATTCAATAGAAGAAGGTGTTTCATACTTGCGATACAACAGATTTTTAAAGTGGTTTGGAGTAGCTTCCACGATCGGAATGCTTGCGATTTTACTTGGTGGAGCTCTCGTTACGAAAACCGACAGCGGCATGGGGTGCGGAAGACATTGGCCGGGATGTAATGGACAACTTATTCCGGATGACATCACAGCAGAAGTATTAATCGAGTTCTCGCACCGTTTAGTAACTGGTGCAGTAGGTATTTTCATCGTCATCTTAGCTGTATGGTCGTGGAAAGCACTTGGTCATGTCCGTGAAACAAAGTTCTTGGCATTCATGGCAATATTTTTCTTGGTTTTACAAGCATTGATAGGAGCAGCACAAGTTTTATGGGGTCAAGGTGACTTTATACTTGCGCTTCACTTCGGTATATCGCTTATCTCATTTGCAGCAGTATTCCTGCTGACATTATTGGTATTTGAAGTGGATCAAAAATTTGATTCAGATAAATTACGTATAGATAATTCAATGCGCTTCCACACAATTGGCGTAACGATTTATTCATACATTGTAATTTACACTGGCGCACTTGTTCGTCATACGGATTCTGGTCTGATCTGTTCTGATTGGCCACTATGCCGCAATAACGAATTTAGCTTACCTAACAACATGTACGAATGGATTCAGATGGGCCATCGTTTGGCTGCCGCCATGATAGTTATATGGATTGGTTTTATCGCTATTCAAGCAATAAAGCATTACAAGAATCAGCGTGTTCTATACTGGGGATGGATCTCAGCATTCGCCTTAGTACTTGCACAAGCCACAACTGGAATGATAGTTGTACTGACGAAGTTGAATCTCTATTTTGCTTTACTACACTCCTTGTTCGTCACTTTATTATTCGGTTTGTTAACTTATCTAGTCCTACTCGTTTCACGAAGTCGTTTGAAGAAGTAACAAGAGGTGTGCAACAGCTGTTTGGCGGCCGTTGCACGCTTTTTGTATACTTATGACAGAAAACAGCTTCCACTGCCCTGAAGGCGTGTGGAAGCTGTTTTTTTAGTGTTCTAATTCAATTAGCAAGTCTCCTGTTGATATAGAATCTCCGGGGCCTGCATATATGGCTTTAACAACACCTGCAAAAGGAGCTTGAATTGTTGTTTCCATTTTCATAGCCTCTGTAATCAGTAAGTGTTCCCCACGTTTTACTCTCGCACCTAATGAAACCGCAACTTGCAAAACAGTTCCAGGCATCGTAGCTGCAATATGGGACTCATTTGTAGGATCAGCCTTTTGTTTCGCCTCATCTTTTGTTTCCACTTGGAAATCTTGAATGATAATTTCACGTGACTGACCGTTCAACTCAAAGTATAGCACCCGTGTTCCGTCCGGATTTGGCTCACCAATTGATACTAGTTTGACGATAAGGGTTTTCCCGAACTCAATCTCGATTTCGATTTCTTCACCTAAACGTAAACCGTATAAGAATTCAGGAGTATTGATGACGGAAACATCACCAAACTGTTTTCTCGTTTCGATGTACTCATCAAACACTTTCGGATACAAGACGTAAGCTAGCGCATCATGCATAGTAGCTGGTTTGCCCATTTTCTCCGTTAGCTTCTTAAGTACGTCTTGGAAGTTCACCGGCGCCAATAACTCACCGGGACGAACAGTGATGGCTTTGCGACCTTTCAATATTACTTCCTGCAACTCTTTAGGGAAGCCGCCATACGGTTGACCGATTGAACCTTCGAAGAACTCAATAACAGATTCAGGGAAATCAATTGTTTGTCCCTTTTCAATAACCGTATGCTCATCCAATTCATTTTGCACCATGAACAACGCCATATCCCCTACTACTTTGGATGAAGGTGTTACTTTGACAATGTCTCCAAAGAGGAAGTTCACGCGGGAGTACATTTTCTTCACTTCTTCCCAGCGTTCTCCCAGTCCAACGGCTTTAGACTGTTGTTGTAGATTTGAATATTGTCCCCCTGGCATTTCATGTACATAGATCTCTGAATGCGGACTGTTCATACCACTCTCAAACGGTTTGTAGTATTTTCGTACATCTTCCCAGTAGTGCGACAGTTTTTCTAATGACTCTGTATTTGCACGAACATGTCGTTTATTATTTTGCATGGCGTAAGCAAGTGAATTGGCAGATGGTTGTGACGTCATACCCGCCATGGACCCAATTGCTGTATCGACAATGTCGACACCAGCATCAATTGCTTTAGCATACATATAAATACCGTTACCGCTCGTATCATGCGTATGCAAATGAATTGGCAGACTTGTTGACGCTTTCAATTCTGACACTAGACGATAAGCCGCTTCAGGCTTCAACAATCCTGCCATGTCTTTGATTGCCAATATATGAGCACCGACTGCTTCGAGCTCTTTGGCCATCTCTTTGTAGTAGTTGACCGTATATTTGGCACGGTTGTCGTCCAGAATATCACCTGTATAACAAATCGTTGCTTCTGCAATCTTTCCTGTCGAACGTGCTTCATCAATTGCGACTTCCATGCCTTTGATCCAATTCAAGCTGTCGAATATTCGGAATACATCAATACCTGATGAAGCCGATTCTTTTATGAATTCACGAATGACGTTATCGGGGTAGTTTGTATAACCAACGGCATTGGCCCCTCTGAATAGCATCTGGAACAACACATTAGGAACTTGCTCACGTAATTTCTCCAGTCGATCCCACGGGCTTTCTTTTAAGAAACGGTACGCTACATCGAATGTCGCGCCACCCCACATCTCAAATGAGAAGAGATCAGGTAATAGATGCGCACTTTCCGTTGCAATTTGTGTTAACTCTTTCGTTCTCATACGCGTAGCCAACAAAGACTGATGCGCATCGCGGAACGTAGTATCTGTCAATAGTACATCGTCTTGCTCCAACACCCATTTGACTAATCCATCTGCACCTTGCTCATCTAAAATTTGTTTCGTTCCCTTTTTTACTGGCGCACTGTAATCGATTTTAGGGATACGTACTGGATGGAGAACTGGACGTGTCGCATCATCAATACCAGGGAATCCATTAATAGTGACATTTCCAAGATAAGATAACATTTTCGTTCCTCTATCTTGTTTCTTGGCAAATGCAAATAACTCAGGCGTTTCATCGATAAAGCTTGTGTTGTACTCGCCTGATAGGAAGTTTTCATGGCACACTACATTTTCCAGGAAAGGAATATTTGTTTTAATTCCACGCATTCTGAATTCCTTCAAATTTCTGTGCATTTTGCTTGCAGCATCCCCAAATGTCTGTCCCCAAGTTGAAACTTTTACTAACAGCGAATCATAGTAAGGACTGATAACAGATCCTTGGTACGCATTACCCGTATCCAAGCGAACACCGAATCCGCCACTTGAACGATAGACCATTACTTTGCCTGTATCCGGCATGAAATCATTTAACGGATCTTCCGTCGTGACACGGGACTGTATTGCGTAACCAAATAACGGAATATCCTGTTGTACTGGAATGTTAACCTTTTCAGAATGAAGAGACTCTCCTGCAGCAATCATAATCTGTGATTGAACGATATCAATTCCCGTAATCATTTCAGTAATTGTATGCTCCACTTGAATCCGTGGATTGACTTCGATGAAATAGAAGGAATCATCAGCTACTAAAAATTCTACTGTACCCGCGTTAATATACGATATATTTTTTGATAGTTTAACAGCTGCATCACAAATTGCATGCCGTAATTCTTCCGTAAGTGAAATGGAAGGAGCAATTTCCACTACCTTTTGGTGGCGGCGCTGAATTGAACAGTCACGTTCGTACAAATGGACAATTTCCCCATATGTATCACCTAGTATTTGTACTTCTATGTGTTTAGGTTTCGTAATATATTTCTCTACATACACCTCATCCGAGCCAAACGCAGATTTCGCTTCGGATTTCGCGCGATTAAACGCTTCTTGTACTTCTTCTGGTGATTGGACGATACGCATACCGCGTCCCCCGCCGCCTAAAGAAGCTTTAATAATAATAGGATAGCCATGCTGCTCACCAAAACTAGCAACCTCTTCAACTGAAGTAACTGGTCCATCACTACCTGGGATAACCGGGATGTCAGCTAATATTGCTTGCTCTCTAGCTTTTACTTTATCGCCAAACATTTCTAAATGTCTGGATGTCGGGCCAATAAAGATAATCCCTTCTTCTTCTAGACGTGCAGCGAACTGGGCATTCTCTGCTAAAAAACCATAGCCTGGATGAATTGCATCGACATTTGCTTTCTTGGCGATGTCGATAATCCCTTCAATATCCAAGTATGCATCGATAGGTTTCTTACCCTCACCTATTAAAAATGACTGATCGGACTTGTAACGATGTAGAGATGCACGGTCTTCTGCTGAATAAATACCTACTGTAGCAATGCCTAATTCTGTACATGCTCGAAATACACGAATTGCAATCTCGCCGCGATTCGCGACTAGTACTTTCTTGATCTCTCTTCTCTCCACCAACAAATCCATCCCCTCTATTCTGATCTCTCATACTTCACAAACATCGAAACGTTCATCAGTATGCCAAGCGCAATCGACAAGAATACAACCGATGTACCACCATAACTAATAAATGGCAACGTAACACCTGTTAACGGAATCAATCCTGTCAATCCTCCTAAGTTCACTAGTGTTTGAATAGCAATTAAACTACCAACACCAGCTGCGAGCATTCTTGCATGTGCGTCTTTTGTACGCAGTGCAACAGAAAACGCTCTCATCACAATGAAAAAGAGTCCCCCTAGAACAAGTGTCGTTCCAAGTATTCCAGTTTCTTCAGAGATTACTGCCATGATAACATCAGTATGTGGCTCAGGTAAATAGCCAAGTTTCTGAATACTGTTTCCTAAGCCTACTCCTTTAAGCCCTCCAGCACCGATTGCAATGTATCCATTGACTATTTGTAAGCCTGAACCTTGTATGTATTCAAAGGGATCTGTAAAGGCTAAAAAACGCCCCATGCGTGAAGCAGTCATGACTGTTTCCCACTTAATCCACAACACAATACCGATCAACACACCTAATAATGCAAAGAAACGACTGATGATCAAGTAATTTTTTACTTTCATGCCGCTTGCCATAATTACGGATATAGCTACCAAGAACAAAATCATAGTCGCACCAAAGTCTGGTTCTAGCAACACTAATAGCAAAGATGCGGTTAAAACAGAGAATGTCGGAAAAATTGTAGTTCTGATTTCATCCAATGTGCCTGCGTAGTATTTATTTGCAAATACTCCAGAAAAATAAACGATAAAAGCAATTTTCGCTATTTCTGTCGGCTGTAAGTTACCAAGTCCAAATGGCATAGTAATCCAGCTCTTTGCACCTACTGTGTCACCGCCGAAGCCGATGAACTTTACTAGGATCAATAAGCTAAACATCAATATTAGCGTGCCGTAAAGGAACTTTTTATTCCTATAATGTCGGTACGGTATAATTGAGACCATAAGGAACGCTGGAATTGCTAAGGCCAGGTTCTTCAACTGTTTTATAAAGAAGTGCGATGGTTCATAATTATAGATATTTACCGCCCAGACTATACTTGCACTGTAAATCATAATCAATCCAAATACACAGAGCAGCAAGTATACGATAAATAATGGATAGTCAAAATTGCGTAAAATTCGATTCATATAAGTCTTCATTTGTTAGTACCTCATCGTCCTAAATAAAAAACTCAAACCGTTGGAGTAGTTTGAGTCTTCCATTTATTTATTTGTATACAGTTCATGTAAGATATTTAACTCTTTTTCCAGTACAGAGATTATTTCACGGCCTTTGTCTTGTTCGACTAAACCAAGCTTTACAGCAAAATCAATCTCACGGGATAACCCGTACATTTGCGTATCAAGCACTTCCTCATATAGTGGGCATTGCGGCATCGTTAAATTATCCATTTGAACTTTGATCAGTTTTGCAATTTTATCCGCATCAATTTGCAATTGTTTCATGGCTTGTTCTTTATACGTATCTTGAACTTCTATATCCATGGAGACGCCCCCATTATTCATTATTCCCGCAAGGTGTTAATGATTAAATTGTATCTTTTGCTCTTGCAAAATGCAAGTGTTACCCAATGAAAAATATGAACTGAAATGAAATCCTTTTCACTTCTTCTATGAAAAGGTATACTTACTCTAGTGACTATGGAATGAGGGGGAAGTATTTTGGAACTTATTATACCGATTACCGGAAATGTAAAACATGCAATCACACTGGATCCAACTGTTTGGATATTTGATGATCGACGTATCGATCTGGATGAATTCTTCACTGAGGAATTTGTCGAGAAAGATGAAATGGAAGAGTATAAAGAGAAAATGGGTAAACACTGGTCTAGAGAGATTATGGAAGGTGCCATTCAACCACCTACATTAAAAAGTGAAAAGCGTTATGAAAAAGATAAAATGTTATCTAGTAGCTTTGGTATTATATTAAAACCATTCATACACAATGCGGTTCCATCAGCAAACGCTACAACATTTACGCTTATTACGGAAGATGATAAATACACGTATCCACTTGAGGAAGCAGCCAACATTATATTCAAATTCAGTCATAAAGGTAAACCTCTTCGAGAAGATGGTCCTGTACATGTACTGTTTAAAGACGGTTCGAATGAAGATTCTCCGATCCGTCATGTTCAAGCGATCCAAGTGGATTGAAGGAGAGGATCGAATGCGCGTTAAATGTGTCCTTTGTGACGAAATCGATCATTTAGAAGATGATAATCCACTTGCTAAGAAACTGAGAAATCGGCCTATTCATACGTATATGTGCCCTACTTGCAGGGAGCGGATTAGCGATTTGACAGAGAAACGAATTGCAACCGGTAACTTTGTTTTTTATCGCAGCTCACATCTTACAGAAAAAGATTTTTAATCATATAAAAAGACTCCGTTACTGAGTAACGGAGTCTTTTTTGTGTTCATTCATGCGACGAACTCGATAGATAATGAGAATGGCAGCAGCTACGAACAGTCCTTCCACGATAGGAAGGAAGAAGGCTAAAAATGTCAATATTAAGCATCCTATAAATAGGAATGCATATATGATAAAGTTCTGCCAAAAACTGATCTTTCTCGCAAATCCAAGCTTATACACAATAGCAGACATGATGAAAACGAGGGCGAACAGAATATAGCCGGCAGCCGAGAAACTCGGCGCAAATTCATAGATCATGCGCGCAGTGCCCGACATTCGATTATAGACCATTTCTGAATCCTCTACTCTCATTTCATACATCCCCTTCTATTTATATTATTCGCCAAGTTTTTTCTTTTTGTTTACACGTTCGCGTTCACTCTTATCGAGAACTTTCTTGCGCAAACGAATTGTTTGTGGTGTAACTTCACAGTACTCGTCATCACCAATGTATTGTAGTGCTTCTTCAAGCGATAAAATACGTGGTTTTTTCGTTGTAACTGTTTGGTCTTTCGTAGCAGAACGAACGTTAGTAGCGTGCTTGATTTTCGTTAAGTTGATTGTCAAGTCGCTATCACGATTACTTTCTCCAACTACCATACCTGCATAGATTTCCGCTCCTGTTTCTACAAACATAGTTCCGCGGTCTTCTAATTGCATTACACCGTAACCCGTTACAGTACCGTTCTCCATTGAAACTAGAACACCGTGACGTCTGCCACCGATTTTACCTGTAGTGACTGGCTTATAGCTATCAAACGTGTGGTTCAGGATTCCATATCCACGTGTTAACGTAAGGAAATCTGTAGTGTAACCAATCAATCCACGAGCCGGTACCAAGAAGATTAAACGCACTTGTCCGTTACCGTTATTGATCATATCCAACATTTCACCTTTACGCTCACCGATAGATTCGATGATAGATCCAGTGTGTTCTTCCGGTACATCAATTTGAACGCGCTCATAAGGCTCGCTACGCTTACCATCGATTTCACGGATGATTACTTGAGGTTTGGACACTTGAAGTTCGAATCCTTCACGACGCATGTTTTCAATGAGAATAGACAAGTGAAGTTCTCCACGTCCAGATACAATCCATTCGTCCGGAGAATCTGTTGGTTCTACTCGCAATGAAACATCAGTCTCAAGCTGTTGATCCAAACGTTCTTGAATCTTACGTGCCGTTACCCATTTACCTTCGCGGCCTGCGAATGGACTGTTGTTCACTAGGAAACGCATTTGCAGTGTCGGCTCATCAATATGAAGCTCAGGAAGTGCTTCTTGATGATCAGTTGGACATACTGTCTCGCCGACATCAATATCGCCCATTCCAGAAACAGCTACCAAGTCACCAGAATATGCTTCTTGTACTTCGACTCTTTTCAAGCCCATGAATCCGTATAATTTTGTTACACGCAAAGTCTTTACAGAACCATCACGCTTAAGAACAGCAACTGACTCTCCAACTTTCATCGTTCCACGGAAAATACGACCGATTCCGATACGACCAACATAGTCGTTGTAATCAAGTAGTGATACTTGGAACTGAAGTGGTTCGTCACGATTGTCGATTGGTGATGGAATGTTTTTAAGAATTGACTCATAAAGAACACGTAATGTGTCTTCTTGTGTTTCAGGATCAGGAGAAAGACTTGCTGTACCGTTGAATCCTGAAGCATAAACAACTGGGAATTCCAATTGCTCATCATTTGCATCAAGCTCAATGAATAATTCAAGTACTTCGTCTACTACTTCTTCTGGTCTTGCAAACTCACGGTCAATTTTATTTACAACAACAATTGGCTTCAAGTTTGTTTCCAAAGCTTTTTTCAATACGAAACGAGTTTGTGGCATACAGCCTTCGAATGCGTCAACAACTAAAATTACGCCATCAACCATGCGCAAGATTCGTTCTACTTCGCCACCAAAGTCAGCGTGACCTGGTGTATCCAAGATGTTGATTTTTGTGTCATTATATTCAATAGCCGTGTTTTTAGCTAGAATCGTAATTCCTCGCTCACGCTCTAATTCGTTTGAGTCCATTGCGCGGTCATCAACGTGCTCGTTCGAACGGAAAATACCGGATTGTTTAAGTAATTGATCGACTAATGTCGTTTTACCATGGTCTACGTGGGCAATAATTGCAATATTTCTAAGATCAGTACGTTCGTTTGTCATTTTTTCACTCCGTTTATCTTTATTTCAGATGTTCAACTGTGTTATTATAGCACAAGATAGTTCAATTAAATAACATTTTAAATTATATGGAGGGATTTTTTTGAAAGACATTAAGTGGATTTTCGTAATTTATTCACTGGGCGCCGTACTTTCCATGTCTGCAATAGGTGTCGGAGTAGGTATGCGTAGCATACTAGTTGTCATTCTGGCCATTGTCGCTCTAATTTTAATAATGGGTAACGGATTCAAAACAAAAGCACGTATGCGTAGGGAAGGCACGCTTTAAACAGCTTAAAGGGACTGTACATTAAACCACTTAGGTTTAACAAACAGCCCCTTTTTTATTTTAGTCGGATGTATTTCGATAAAATCTCCTCATGCAATCCTGGACGTGTGACAATAAATGTGTCAGATCCAAGAAGATGTGGGTTTTCGCCCTCTAAATTCGTCGCCACAGCTCCTACTTCTTGTGCAATGACGATCCCTCCAGCAATATCCCAAGGCGCTAGTCGCATAGATATATACGCGTCAATTCTTCCAGATGATACATATGCTAGCTCAATCGCCGCTGAACCGTATGATCGCGTTCCACGACAACGAGTGATAAGTTCGATTATTTTTTCATTTTCCACTCGTTCATTTGGCGCAACCCAACTAGCATTGATACCAATAATTGCTTCTTCAAGTGGTGTGATTTCCAGCTGCGGAAGTCGCTCATCATTAAAATAAGCCCCCTCATCTTTCGCCGCATGGTATAACTCATCCCGCATTACATCATATATGTAGCCCAGCATCCCCACGCCGTCTACATAAATCCCCAATGAAATCGCAAAGTTTCTTCTTTGATGGATAAAATTCATCGTTCCGTCAATTGGATCCAAGAACCAGACTACTCCGTCAAGCGAAGAAATCTTATCTCCAAATCCCTCTTCTGAAACCATTTTATGCTCCGGAAAATCTTGTCTTACCCGTTCAATAAAAAAGCTTTCCACTTCCCTATCGATATTGGTAACCAAATCATTAGCGTCTGCCTTTGAATCGATGTCAATTGTACTAAAAAAAGACACTCGTATTTTGTGGCCAGCCTCTTTGATTAACGATTTTGCATATCGATCTATCGCATTAAGATTCATTCTGCCACCTCTTCCCATTCCGACTAGTGCTAGTATAACACAGAGGTAACGGAACAAAAGAGATAACGGTTACAGGGTATTAAGTAAAAAGACACCCCGTCACATTTTCTTCAAATCTGAAGTAAATGGGGATGTCTTTTGCATAAGTCATACTTACATCGAGAAAACATTCAGCGTCTCCAATTCGTTGTGAATTTCACTTAACCTTAGTTTACTTTTATCAACTTGAACCGTGTCTTGATCTTGCAGGGCATCGTATAGAGTAGCTAATTCATAATCCAATTCCAATTGTAAAGTTCTCACATATTCTCTCTCAACATCTTCTTTTCGGATAAAATGAACGACCTGTTTCATAAGTAGCACCCCTTTTAAGTTAATATTTGACTCTAACCGTCTTATAATAAGATATGCGAAAATTCCGACTCCTATTGGTTAGAAGCCTTGTTATTTTAAATTATTCCCCGTTTACTGATAAGATAAACGTAGTCACTACAAACTGGAGGAGATTTTCTTGATTCAGTCTTATTGGTCATCAAATGATTTCGATGTTTTTACCATTGATGGCTTGGATAATCGCATGAAAGCTTTGCAAGAAAAGATACAACCTAAGTTCAAAGATTTAGGAAATCATTTTGCACACCGCCTTTCCGCACACGGTACGGGTGAGTTTTTTCCACATGTTGCAAAACACGCAAGACGAACTGTAAATCCGCCACGAGATAGCTGGGTGGCATTCGCTCCTGCTAAGAGAGGTTATAAAGCGTTACCTCACTTTCAGATTGGCTTATGGGGCACTCATTTATTCATCGTGCTTGCAATTATTTATGAAAATCCCGATAAAAAAGGGATTGCTGAACGTTTAGAAAAGAACTTGAACGTACTAACTTCTTTACCTGATGATTTTGTGGTATCAGGAGATCACATGAAACCTGATGCCGAGCGTATTAGCGAAGTAGGTAACGAAGGCCTTGAGAAGTTATTGGATCGTCTGCAAACGGTGAAAAAGGCAGAGTTTTTAGTTGGTCGCCATCTACCACAAGAAGAAGCGGCAAAGCTAAATGAGGAGCAATTTTACGAGTATGCAGAAGATACGTTCACGAAGTTATTGCCTGTTTATGATGTAGTTATTCATTCTTTTGATTGAAAAAATATTACAGTAAATTAGAGATGCCCCTGAAGTTATAGTGGGCATCTTTTTTATATGAGTGAAAGTTCAAAGTCAAAGACTTCGAAGTAGTAAGTGAGTTTGTGAGTAGGAGGGATGGAAGCTCCAGTTGGAGGACGCTTTTCCATGGGCCCGCGGGAAGAGCCGTTACGGAGAACGGCTTTTGCGAGTAAAAGCGAAGCGTTAGGAGCACAAATCCCTACTCAACACTCTTAGCCGTCACTTTTCTATCGTCATCCTTTATCTACACACTGAAACCCAAAAAGAAGCTGTCCTAGATAGCCATTTAAAATAATGACTTCTAAAACAACTCCAAGACTAGTGACTATTCAAAATGCACTTTTTTACGTTTCTCTCATTTTCAATCCATCGTGTACATAGTAATTACTCGTGAGGACTGCTCAATATAAGTGCGATTTTGTTATTTTTTCACCTTGAGTAATTCGCCTGGCTGACTTTCTTTTGCCGCTTTTACTACGCGGAATGCTACATAGCTACTACTTTCCTCGAATTCTTTGCACAGCGTTTTTTCTTCTGCCATGGATGGCACTACACTTTTAAAGCCACGGTAATACCTCATGAATTCGTCTCGCTCGATTGTTGATTCGTATGCTTGCTCTACTTTGGTGAAAAAGTCGATCACCTTTACAATTTCTTCTGTCGACCATTCCGCGCGTAGCGGATATTGATAACCTGCCATCTATTTCTCTCCTTATCTGATACTCCATTTTTCTCGTATGGATGTCGCTTCGTTTTTCATTCGTTCAAACAATTCAGCTACGCTAGGTACATCATCGATCATACCGGTTACTTGGCCACCCCAGCCGAAACCTTGATCTTCCGAACCTTCGTGAATAAACTTACAATTGGCTTCACCGCTAATATATGTTTTTAATCCTTCATAACCAGCGTTTTCTGCTTCTAGCTGCAGAATCTTTTTAGTCCATTCATTCGATAATGCACGTGCAGGCGCACCGATTGTACGTTTAATGATCGTTGTATCTTGCTCGCTACTCGCCAAAAGGGATTCTATATAAGCAGGTGACGCGTCGACACATTCTTTCGTCGCAATAAAACGTGTACCCATCTCTATTCCCTCTGCTCCGAGTGCTTGAGCTGCCATCCAGCCTCGCCCATCACCAATGCCGCCTGACCCTATTACTGGTATACTGACTGAATCTACAATCCTCGGAATTAATACCATCGTGCCAATATCATCACGACCTAAATGTCCCCCGCCTTCTTGCCCAACTGCTATGACAGCGTCAGCTCCAATTTCTTCAGCCTTTTGCGCTTGTCTTCTGGCTGCTACTAGCACTAGTTTCTTGACGTCAGTTCCTTTTAACATTTCAAATAAAGGTGCGGGATTCCCACCCGTAACCGAGATAATATTAATATCTTCTTCTAGTGCCGCTTCCACCATCGCTTCATATGATCTTCCATGATTACCAATGGCAAAATTCACACTGAATGGTTTAGTTGTTTTTTGACGTACACGGCGGATTTCTTCTTTCAATGCTTCGGGAGATGGCAAACTCATTGCTGTTATTTGACCAAGACCTCCTGCTTCAGAAACCGCAGCTGCAAGATCTGCATACGCTAAATACGCAAGACCACCTTGCACAATCGGGTATTGAATTCCAAATAGTTCTGTCACTCTAGTTTTCCACATGACAACACCTCCAGTTAATTCAAAATATGAAAATAGCCCATGAGAAAAAATATTCCCATGGGCTGTTAAATTCTAGTTGTTTTATTTCGTCATCATATGAATCGGCTTACCAAGAGCTACTTCTGCTGCTTCCATGGAAATCTCACCTAAAGTAGGGTGAGCATGGATCGTCATAGAAATATCTTCAAGAGTCATACCCGCTTCAATCGCTAGTCCTAGCTCTGCAATCATATCAGAAGCATTTTCACCAACGATTTGTGCACCAAGTAATAAGCCATCTTCTTTACGGCCAACAAGCTTCACGAAACCTTCTGTAGCATCCAAAGAAAGAGCACGTCCGTTTGCTGCAAACGGGAATTTACCAGTCACAACATCGTATCCTTCGTCTTTTGCTTGCTTTTCGTTTAAGCCAACCGTAGCAAGTTCTGGATCTGTGAAGCATACAGCTGGAATAGCCATATAATCAACTTCAGATTTTTCTCCAGAAATAGCTTCTGCTGCAATTTTCGCCTCATAAGATGCTTTGTGTGCAAGCTGTGGTCCAGCTACGATATCACCGATCGCGTATACATTCGGGATATTTGTGCGGCACTGCTTGTCCACTTCGATCAAACCACGGTCAGTCATGTTCAAGCCAAGACCTTCCAAACCAATTTCATCTGTATTCGGACGACGACCTACAGTTACTAAAACGTAGTCCGCTTCAACTTTCACTTCTTCACCTTTAGCTTCGTATGTTACTACGACGCCATCTTTTGTTTCTTCAACGCCCTTAGCAGATGCTTTAACAACTACTTCAACGCCTTTTTTCTTTAAGCCTTTTTTGACGATTTGAGTCATTTGTTTCTCGAAACCTGCAAGAATATCGTCTGCACCTTCAAGAATGGTTACTTCAGAACCTAGATTCGCATAAGCTGACCCTAGTTCTGTACCGATATAACCGCCACCAACAACGACAAGCTTTTTCGGCAATTCTTTTAAATTTAAAGCGCCAGTAGAATTGATTACGCGATCAGTAAATTTGAAAGAAGGAATTTCAACTGGACGTGCACCAGTTGCGATAATGACATTGTTGAATTTATACGTTTGTGCAGATTTATCTGTCATGACACGTACAGTGTTAGCATCTACGAAATATGCTTCCCCTTCAACTGTCTCTACATTATTACCTTTTAACAATCCTGATACGCCACCTGTTAATTTGGAAACAACGCTCTCTTTAAACTTCTGAGCTTTCGAGAAATCTAATTCGACAGATTGTGCAGTAATTCCCATAGAATCAGAGTTCTTAGCAGCCACAAAACGATGTCCAACAGAAATCATAGCTTTAGAAGGAATACAACCAACGTTTAAACATACGCCACCGATTGTATTTTTTTCTACAATTGTTACTTTTTGACCGAGTTGTGCTGCGCGAATTGCTGCAACATAACCTCCGGGACCTGAACCAACTACGAGCGTGTCTACTTCAATTGGAAAATCTCCTACTACCATTTGCTTTACGCCTCCATTAATAAAAGTGATGGGTTACTTAGTAATTCCTTAAGATAGTTTAACGCTAACTGCCCCGTTACGCCATCAATCACTCTGTGATCAAACACTAAAGATAATGCTAACATAGGTGCAGGTACAATTTCACCATTTTTTACAACAGGTTTTTCAGAAATTCTTCCGATACCTAAAATAGCTACTTCTGGGTGGTTAATAATCGGTGTAAACCACAATCCACCTGCTGAACCAATATTCGTGATCGTACATGATGCGCCTTTCATTTCTGCTGCTTGAAGTTTTCCATCACGCGCTTTACCAGCGAGTTCATTCACTTCATCCGAAATAGCGAACACGGATTTACGATCTGCATTTTTTACAACCGGTACCATTAAGCCACGGTCTGTATCTGCTGCAATTCCAATATTATAATAATGTTTTTGAATTAACTCTTCAGTTTCATCATCTAATGACGTATTTAATTGCGGGAATTTACGCAAAGTAGCAACAAGTGCTTTCACTACATAAGGAAGATACGTTAATTTAATATCTCTTTCCGCTGCAATTGCTTTAAATTCTTTTCTGTGTGCCACGAGCGCTGTAACATCCACTTCATCCAGCAATGTAACGTGTGCTGCTGTATGTTTGGAGTTCGACATAGCTTTTGAGATTGCCTTTCGCATAGGTGACAATTTCTCGCGTGTTTCCGGGAATTCACCTTCAAAGACAGGTGCTTGTTTTTCAGATGATGCTTGTGTCTGTGCATCTTGTGGTAATTCTGTTGATTCAGCCGCAGGTTGTTGTTGACCACCTGATTTAAATGAATCTATATCTTCTTTTAAAACACGACCATTTTTGCCACTGCCTGCTACTTGTGCAATCGTGACATCATTTTCACGTGCATATTTACGTACAGATGGCATTGCAATGACACGGCGATTTTCATCCACATCACCACGAGATGCATTAGAAGGTTGCGCTTGTTCCAGTTCAGCAGATGGCTGTTGCTCAGTTGTCTGTTCCGGTTTTTTGGAATCTACGCTTCCCAAAGCTTCCCCGACTTGCTCATGGGATTTTTCCGCACTTGCTTCTTCTTTTGAGGAGTCTACGCTTTCCTCATCCTCATCATCATGATCCGGTATGTCATGATCTGGCGCGTCAAAACGCACCAATTTATCTCCAACCACTGCTACGGTACCTTCAGAAACATAAATTTCTTCTACAGTACCCGATACAGGTGATGGAATTTCTACTACTGATTTATCATTTTGCACTTCTAGTAATGTATCATCTTCCTGGATTACATCGCCTGGTTTAACGAACCACTTGACGATCTCCCCTTCGTGTATACCTTCACCAATATCTGGTAATCGAAATTCATAAGTCACGTAATTCACCCTTCCTGGATTGTCCAATAAGTATTTAGAATGTCAGAACTTCTTTTGCTTTCGCTGCAATATCTTTCGCGTTAGGCAACCATGTATTCTCGCCTGCTGCGAATGGATACACTGTATCTGGCGCTGTCACACGTAGCACAGGAGCTTCTAGGCTCAAGATTGCACGTTCCGTAATTTCAGCTACTACGTTAGCAGCAATTCCGGCTTGACGTTGCGCTTCTTGTACAACAATTGCACGATTTGTTTTTTCAACTGATTTGATAATTGTTTCTACGTCAAGTGGCTGAATTGTGCGCAAGTCGATTACTTCCACTGAGTAATTTTCTTTTTCAAGTGCTTCAGCAGCTTTCAGGCTTTCTTGAACCATCGCGCCGTATGTGACAATTGTTAAATCTGTACCTTCACGCTTCACATCTGCTTTTCCTAAAGGAATAGAATATTCTTCTTCAGGAACTTCTTGTCTGAATGAACGATACAATTTCATATGCTCCAAGAAAATGACTGGATCATCACTCTTAATTGCAGAGATCAGCAGACCTTTTGCATCGTAAGGAGTCGAAGGAATAACGACAGTTAAACCAGGTTGTGATGCTACAAGACCTTCTAGGCTGTCCGCATGCATTTCAGGTGTTGCTACACCGCCGCCAAATGGTGCGCGAATCGTAATAGGTGCATTGAAGTGTCCACCTGTTCTAAAGTTCATTCTTGCGATTTGACCACTTACAGAATCCATCACTTCAAATAGAAAACCGAAGAATTGAATTTCCATGATAGGACGGAAGCCAGTAAGCGCTAGACCAATTGCTAATCCGCCAATACCAGACTCAGCCAGCGGCGTATCAAATACTCGCTCTTCGCCAAATTCTTTATGGAGGCCTTCCGTGGCACGGAAGACACCTCCGTTAGCCCCAACGTCTTCACCGAATAGCAATACATTTTCATCTGCTTTCAGCTCAGTACGGAGTGCTTCTGTAATTGCTTGAATCATTGTTAATTCTGCCATGGGTTATTTCGACTCCTTTCCAACATACGCATCTAATTGCTCTTGTAGGTTAAACGGTATTTCGCCTTTATACATAATCTTCATAAAGTCTGAAGCCTTTTGTTTAGGCTCACCGTCTGCTTTTTTGATTGCTTCTTTAATTTCTTCTTTCGCACGTTCAATCACTTTTTCCTCTTGCTCTTTAGACCAAATACCTTTCGCTTCTAGGTATGTTCTGAATCGAACGATTGGGTCACGCTTTTCCCATTCAGTGTCAACATCGGATGTGCGGTAGCGTGTTGGATCATCGCCTGCCATCGTATGTGGCCCATAACGGTAACACATTGTTTCAATAAGTGTCGGTCCATCTCCATTAACTGCACGCTCTCTAGCATCACGTGTTGCAACGTATACTGCTAACGGATCCATTCCATCAACCAATACACTTGGCACGCCTGCCGCTACACCTTTTTGGGCAAGTGTTTTAGCTGCAGTTTGTACATCACGGTGTGTAGAAATCGCATACTGGTTATTCTGAATGATGAAGATAGCAGGCACTTGATATGCTCCTGCGAAGTTCAATCCTTCATAGAAGTCCCCTTGAGATGTTCCGCCGTCACCCGTGTACGTAATAACAACTGATTTCTTTCCTTTTTTCTTAAAGCCTAGACCTACTCCTGCTGCTTGAACGTATTGTGCACCAATAATGATTTGTGGTGGGAAGATATTAAGTCCATCAGGAATGACACTGCCCGCATAATGTCCTCTTGACCATAAGAAAGCCATATGCAACGGCCAACCGTGGAATAACAACTGAGGAACGTCACGATATCCAGGTAAAATGAAATCATCTTTTTCCAGCACATACTGTGATGCTAACTGGGAAGCTTCTTGTCCTGCAGTCGGAGCATAAAATCCAAGACGGCCCTGTCTATTTAATGAAATAGAACGCTGATCAAGGATACGTGTATATACCATGCGATTCATTAATTCCACTAATTCTTCATCAGAAAGTTTAGGATCCAAGTCCTTATTCACGATCTTTCCTTCTTCATCCAGAATTTGTACCATGTCAAATTGGCTTTCAATCAGTTGAAGCGCTTTCACTGGATCATACTGATTTCCTTTTTTAGCTACCATATCTCGATCTCTCCTTCTTATCTGTATTATATTGTTTTCAAATAAAGTTAATACAACTTCTTATATTTTTCAGTATACGCAAAACTGAGCGCTTGGTCAACCATTGTAATCAAAGACTTTCACTCGTTTGGCATATATCATTTCAAACAAGCTGTACTATTACAATATCGATTCTGTATTGGTACAGAAGAGTTTTTCACTAGCATTCTATACGCCGAACTTTATCTGCAAAATGCTTGTTTAGACTACATATGAACAATCTCTGTCTCAGGCTTGTTAACACGCTTTAAAATTTCTATCGCAGATATTTAATGTGTAAGCTTTTGCATGCAAAAATTCTCTATTCCATTCTTGCCGTCTACTATATACTTCCTTATTTTTGCTGTTCTAAACTTTTTGATGTACGACTCGCTAATCGATTTACTTCCCGAGTCGTCTCATTAAACTCTATTAGAGTTTGCTGACTAGCAGCAATTAGATCATTTACTTCACTTACTTGTTTTTGAAGTCCTAGTTCACGCACCGATTGATCTTCAAGCTGCGTATATAATTGCATTTGACTATCTAAAAGTTTTTTATACTGCAAAATGAAAGCTTCATGTATTCCTGAACGTTCAGTAAGTGCATCCACTACATCTTCTACTTGGCTAGTGAATCCCTTTTGATTCATACTTTCAGCTAATTGCCCTATAGTTTCCTTCGACTCGCGAACAGCACTCTCCTCTTTTTCAAGCAACATGGACCGTTCACGTACAGATCTTTTCAATGCAACTACTCGCTGCTTCACTTCTGGATATTGCTGTTGAGTTAATTCCATTAGTTGAATAAATAACTCCTGTTCTTTGTGCTCTTTTTCGTATAACTTCCTTCCAAAGTTGTTCCCCTTATTTTCTTTTTCATTCACAGCGATTAGGAAATCCCTGAATTGCTGCGCTATGGTAGGCTCTTTTGAACAACCACTTAACAGAATCAGTATGAACATTGTGCAAACTACTTTCTTCATCTACAATCCTCCTCGCTCTTTATATACTTTTTTCTTTCACCATTTTTCTCATTCGTTTATACTGTATTAAAGGAAATTAGTTTTTACGATTATATAACTTTAATCCACATGTTCTACAAGCAAATTGTAGATTATGCTATATACTAACTATACCTAATATATCCGAGAGGAAGAGTAGAAATGATTTTAATGAAAGACATCATTCGTGAAGGTCATCCGACGTTGCGCTTGAAAGCAAAAGAGGTAGACTTTCCTTTAAGTAATGAAGATCGTCAATTATGCGATAATTTATTGGAGTATGTCGTCAATAGCCAAGACGACGAACTGTGTGAAAAGTACGGCTTACGTTCGGGTATTGGCTTGGCTGCTCCCCAAACAAATGCGTCAAAAAGAATTTTCGCCCTGCATATACCTGACGGCGAGAATTTACTGGAAAACTTCATCGCAATTAATCCGAAGATTATTAGTCACTCTGTCGAAAAGACCTATATAGAAACTGGCGAAGGCTGTTTATCAGTAGATCGCGAAGTTCCGGGATATGTTCCCCGTTACGCGAGAATTACTGTGAAAGCATTTGATAAGGAAGGAAATGTTATTAAGAAGCGTTTGAAAGGATTGCCAGCAATTGCTTTCCAGCATGAATTGGATCACTTAAACGGCATCATGTTCTATGATCACATTGATGAAAGTTCTCCTTACAAGGAAATACCTGGTGCTACAGCTTTCGACAGAGAGTAAAGCGTTTATACTTGACAGGATGAGAAATTTCTGTTACTGTCTTGTCAAGGAGTGATGATGCCATGTATAAACGTCTAAAACGCAAACTGCTAAGACGACTTAATGGCCTGCTCGGTAAAAAGACGATTGCCTAGACTTTTACGCCCGCCAAGTAATTGGTGGGCTTTTCTTTATTTTAGGGAAATTGCATGCTATTATTGATGATATGTATTATTACGAACGTAAAAGGAGAGTTTAACATGATTTTCAAAGTATATTACCATTTAAACGTACATGAAGTTCCAGTCCGCGAGAACACACTTAGCTTGTACGTAGAAGCTGAAAACGAAAGAGAAGTTCGGAATCGATTAAAAGACCGTGATCTAATGATTGAATTCGTGCAAAAGTTGGAAGGCGAACATTTAACTTATGAACAAGCTTCCCCAGCCTTCCACATTGAGCAGGTTTAATTTATGAAATCTATTAAAAATAATGAAACAGCTGTTTTTGCCCTAGGCGGACTAGGTGAAATCGGTAAAAATACGTATTGTATCCAATTCCAAGATGAAATTATTATTATCGACGCCGGAATCAAATTTCCAGAAGATGAATTACTAGGTATTGACTATGTAATTCCAGATTATACTTATCTCGAACGCAATATCGATAAGATCAAAGGACTTTTCATCACACACGGTCATGAAGACCATATTGGTGGCATCCCTTATCTATTGCGCAAAGTGAATGTTCCCGTCTATGGCGGTAAACTCGCGATTGGATTACTTCGCAATAAGTTGGAAGAGCATGGATTATTGCGCACAACGGAAATTCATGAAATTGAAGAAGATGATTTTATTAAATTCCGTAAAACAGCAGTGTCATTCTTCAGAACTACGCACAGTATTCCTGACGCATTCGGAGTAGTAGTGAAAACTCCTTCCGGTAATATCGTCCATACAGGAGACTTTAAATTCGACTTCACGCCAGTCGGTGAACCTGCTAACTTGCATAAGATGGCGAAAATCGGTAGCGAAGGCGTACTTTGTCTATTATCAGACAGTACGAATGCAGAAGTGCCTAACTTTACAATGTCTGAACGTAAAGTAGGAGAAAGCTTAAACGATATCTTCCGTACAGTAGATGGTCGAATTATTTTTGCTACATTCGCTTCGAATATCCACAGATTACAACAAGTCATCGAATCAGCACAGATCTTCGGTCGTAAAATCGCTGTCTTTGGTCGCAGTATGGATAATGCCATCACAATCGGTCGCGAACTAGGTTATATTGACGCTCCAAAAGATTTATTCGTGGATGCTCAATCGCTTAATCGTCTTCCTGCCAACAAAGTAATGATTTTATGTACGGGTAGCCAAGGTGAACCGATGGCAGCTTTATCACGTATCGCAAACGGTACACATAGACAAGTACAAATTCAACCTGGTGATACAGTAATCTTCTCATCTTCACCTATCCCAGGAAACACACTAAGTGTCAACAAAGCGATTAACTCACTGTTCCGTGCAGGTGCAGAAGTTATTCATGGTCCATTGAACAACATCCACACATCCGGACACGGATCACAGGAAGAGCAAAAGCTTATGTTACGTTTAATTAAGCCTAAATACTTCATGCCGATTCACGGTGAGTACCGTATGATGAATATGCACTCTCAACTAGCGATAGACTGTGACGTCGAGCCTGATAATATCTTTATTATGGGGAACGGTGACGTCCTCGCACTTACTGATTCAACAGCAAGACTAGCAGGACGCGTACCGTCAGGCGATGTCTATATTGATGGAAGTGGTATAGGCGACATCGGTAACGTCGTGCTACGTGACCGCCGAATCCTCTCTGAAGATGGTCTAGTTATTGTAGTCGCTACAATCGACACGAAAAAGAATCGCTTAGTATCCGGTCCTGACCTGATCTCACGTGGATTCGTCTACATGCGCGAATCAGGCGCAATGATCAACGAAGCACAGTATATGCTTTCGAAGACATTACAGCGCAAACTAGCTGCTAAACCTGATTCCATCAACAATTTAAAGGGCGACATCATCGATACACTCGTTCCATATTTATATGAAAAAACGAAGCGTAAACCAATGATTCTTCCTGTCATTATGGAACTTTAAAAATTCATAAAAAAAGCAAGTGCATAGTAGCACTTGCTTCAGACTGAAGGCAACTCCTATAAACTAGGAGTCTGTCTTCAGTTTTTTGTTTATTGCTTCCAGTAAAGGATAGTAGTTGTTCTAGAGCGAAAGGTGGCAATTCCACGCTATCCCCTATCTATTCGTTAGTGCAATGCTTTCCGTTCAAAGCGGTGGATATCTAAATCTGATCCTATCACGATGAGAACGTCGTTTACTTCGATCTGCTCAATCGCCTGAGGAGAAACTAGGATATGGGTCCCCCGTTTAATAGCCACAATATTGACGCCATACTTCGCGCGAATATCTAAATCGATCAACGAAGAGCCGGCGATGTGGTTATTGGCTTGAATTTCCACGATGGAATATTCATCGGACAACTCTAGATAATCCAAAATATTATTCGATACCAAGTTATTCGCGATTCGCTTCCCCATATCACGCTCAGGGTGAACGACTTGATCCGCACCGATTTTACGTAATACTTTTTCATGGTAATCATTTTGCGCTTTTACAGTAATACGTTGTACACCGATTTCTTTTAAAATCAACGTAGTCAGAATACTAGCTTGAATATTTTCCCCGATCGCGATTACAACATGTTCGAAATTTCGTATACCTAACGAACGCAATGCCGCTTCATCTGTCGTATCGACCGCCACTGCCTGGGTTGCGATATTCGCAAACTCTTCCACGCGTTCCTGTGACTTATCAATCGCCATAACGTCTGCTTCGAGCTCAATCAGTTCTTTAACGATACTACCGCCAAAACGACCCAAACCAATCACTACAAATTCCTTTTTCATCTCATTACTCCTCGCTATTGCGAATAGTTATTCGTTTTATCGCAATCCCATTTTGAATTTCAGGAATAACTCATTATACACCCCAAGTGTTTCTAAGCCTAAATTTTCATACACTTCTAGATTCTCTCTCGCTTCTTCGTCAGGATAAAACCGTTCATCTTCCGTAGTTTCTTTATCCATAAACGATAAGGCTGAAATGTTCGGCGTAGAATAGCCTACGTAATCTGCATTTTGCGCCGCCACTTCAGGATCCAGCATGAAGTTTATAAATTTATAGGCACCTTCGATATTTGTTGAAGTTCTCGGGATGACAATATTATCGAACCATAGATTTGAACCTTCTTCCGGCACAATGTAATCAATGTCTTCATTCTCCGAAATCATATCTGCTGCTTGCCCTGACCAAGTCAGCGCTACGGATGCTTCATTATTAATCATTAACTGCGTGACTTCATCGCCAATGACGGCTTTGACATTCGGGCCCATCGTTTCCAACTTGTCGGTTGCTTCTTTAAGTTCTTGGAGACTGGTGGAGTTCAATGAGTAACCGAGTGAATTTAACGACACGCCAATTACTTCGCGCGCACTATCTACTATAATAAGTTTTTGACGCAATGACGCATCCCATAAACTTTCCCAGCTTTCAAACGTCTGACCATTTAATAATGATGCGTTATACGCGATACCTACAGTTCCCCAGAAGTACGGAATTGAATACTGATTATCTGGATCAAAAGCTAAATTCATAAAATACGGATCGATATGTTTAATGTTCGGAATTTTAGAGAAATCCAGTGGAAGTAATAAATCCTTTTCTTCCATCATCTGCACTGCGTATTCAGACGGAACTGTAACATCATAAGCGGTTCCACCTTGTTCGATTTTCCCCATCATTCCTTCATTTGAATCAAATGTTTCATAAATGACTTTGATCCCTTCCTCTTCTTCAAACTGCTTCAGAAGATCTGGATCAATATATTCGCCCCAGTTGTAAACTGTGATCGTATCTTTGCCTGCACGTCCCGCTTTATGTTCAAGCTGATAGTTCGTAAATAATAGAACACCAGAAACGAGTAGGATCGCGATTGCACTGCTGACTAATCCTTTCATTTCTTCACCCCCTGAGGTGACTTTGCTTTATTTCCAACAATATAATAACCAATCACCAACACGATCGTGATCAAGAAAATTAATCCCGATAGAGCATTAATTGTCAATGTGATTCCTGTTCGCGCCATAGAATAAATCTCTACGGATAATGTCGAGAAGCCATTTCCTGTGACGAAAAAGGTAACCGCAAAGTCATCAAGTGAGTAGGTTAAAGCAAGGAAAAATCCTGCAAAAATACCCGGCTTAATATATGGCAATATAACACGTGTCAGTACATCTTTACGCGACGCACCTAAATCGAGTGCTGCATCTATTAACGTAGTACTCATTTCCAGCAATTTCGGTAATACCATGATGACAACTATAGGTATACTGAAGGCAATATGGGAAATCAGCACCGAAGCAAAACCTAATCTCACTCCAATTAGCGTGAATAATATTAAGAATGAGGCACCGATAATGACATCCGGGCTAACAATTAAAATATTATTCAGCGACAATACCGTTTTACGCGCAGACTTATTTTTCATGAAATAGATGGCAAGCGCGCCTATTACACCTATAGTTGTAGAAAGTAAGGCAGACAATAATGCAATAATTACGGTATTCATCACAATAATTAAAAGCCGTGTATCTTGAAACACCGCTTGATAATGCTCCAATGTGAATGATTCGAAATGCGACATCCCGCCTCCCGAGTTGAAGGAGTAATAAATGAGATAAAAAATAGGAGCATATAAAATTACAAAGACTGCCGCCAAATAAATTCTCGGCAAACTACCCAGTTTCTTCATTTAGTTATGCCCCTCTCTTTGCCTGACGTCAGCACCATAATTAAGAACATGAAGATAATAAGGAATACGGCAATTGTCGAACCCATCCCCCAGTTTTGCGTCACGAGGAATTGCTGTTCAATCGCAGTACCCAGTGTGATTACTTTATTACCTGCAATTAAGCGAGTAATCATAAATAAAGACAGAGCCGGAATGAACACGACTTGTACACCCGATTTCACACCATCTGTTGTCAATGGCCAAATCACCCGTTTAAAGGTTACCCATGCATTCGCCCCTAAATCCTTCGATGCGTCAAGAAGTGCTGGATTGATTTTATCTAAGGAGTTAAAAATCGGTAAAATCATAAATGGAATAAAGATATATACAGAAACAAACACAAAACTAAAATCCGTGAATAATATTTGCTGACTACCTATGCCAATCGTTTCCAAAAAGGCATTAATCGGTCCATAAATCCCCATCAACCCAATAAAGGCATATGTTTTTAACAACAGATTAATCCACGAAGGTATGATAATGAGCAATAACCATAATTGCTTATGCTTCGTCTTAGTTAAGAAATAAGCTGTCGGATAGGAGATCAATAAAGCAAAAAAGGTAATAAGAAAGGCATACCAAAATGAGCTCATCGTTAATTTGAAATAAATCGATGTAAAGAAATTCCGATAGTTAGCCAACGTTAAATGGCCGGATAAATCGAAAAATGAGTAATACACGATAACAACGATCGGCGCTAGTACGAATAATAATAACCAAGCTGCATACGGTGTGGCATATATAAAACGTAAAGGTTTTTTATTCCTCATCTTCCGCCACTCCAAACGATTCCAGACGTGCATCAAAGTCTGCTTCAGATTCATTCAGTCGCATAACATGAATGTCTGCAGGTTCAAAATCCAAACCGATTAACATCCCTACATCCGCTGGTTTCGTAGAATGGACTAGCCACTCATTACCATCAGAGTCATACGTTGAAAGCTCATAGTGTACACCTCGGAATAATTGCGTATCTACTGTGACACTGAATCTTCCTTTTTCAACAGTAGTCATTTCCAAGTCTTCAGGACGAATGACGATATCCACTTTTTCATTAGGATAAAAGCCACCATCTACACACGGGAATTGTTTACCTGTGAATTCCACTAGATAATCTTCAATAATTCTCCCACTTACTATATTAGATTCTCCAATAAAGTCTGCCACGAAACGGTTAATTGGCTCATCGTAAATGTCGATTGGTGTCCCAGATTGTTGAATTTCTCCGTTATTCATGACGAAAATCTCATCGGACATCGCAAGTGCTTCTTCCTGGTCATGCGTAACAAAAACAAATGTTTTACCAAGACGCTGCTGGAGCTCTCGTAATTCATACTGCATTTCAGAACGCAACTTCAAATCGAGTGCAGACAATGGTTCGTCTAGTAAAATCACTTCAGGGTCATTGACGATCGCTCTAGCAATCGCAACGCGTTGACGCTGCCCACCCGACATTTCAGTAATTTCCCGAGATTCGTACCCTTCTAGATTGACAAACTTCAACGCTTCTTTTACCCGTCGATCCACTTCATTCTTTTTCACTTTCTTTATACGTAAACCGAATGCTACATTTTCATATACATTTAAATGAGGAAACAATGCATAATCTTGAAATACTGTGTTCACTTGACGTTCATTTGCAGGTACAGCGTTAATCTTCTTACCATTAAATAAGATTGTTCCATCTGTAGCTTCCGTAAAGCCGGCGATCAAACGTAAAATAGTCGTTTTTCCACAGCCAGAAGGCCCAAGCAATGTATAAAATTTCCCGCGTTCCATTTCAAATGAAACTCGGTTGAGTACAGTTGTAGATTCATCATAGCGTTTTGTAACATTCTCAAAACGAATAATCGGTTCAGTAGTCAATAGATTTCCTCCTTGCGTAACGTATTATTTCTTGTGATTAATGAACAGTTGTAAACCTACTCATTATACACAAAATGATAGTGAAATCAACCATCTATATAATGTAAAATAGGAATACAGCATACAGGAAAATGGTCATGAAAATTGTTTTTTCGCAGATGACATAGTAGAATGAAACCATATGTTAAGGAGGGATTCAGTTGGAAGACCATTTATTTTTTTATCTGGACTCTGATGCCAAGCGGAATCGAAAAGCCGAGCCCGCTACAAAAGAAAATCATCTAGAAGGGATTTTCCTAGTAAACAATAAGAAAATCCGAACGTGGAAAGAGATGGCTTCTCATTGCGTAGAGTGCATGGAACCATTACATTATAGCGACGAATTTGACGCGCGTTATTGCAAAGATTGCGATGAATGGCGAGAAATGATTTGTGATCCAAATTGCAAAACATGCCAAACACGCCCTGTAAAACCTTCTGACTGTACACAAGACTTTGAGTAATTATCTACTCAAATCCTAAATATATAAGGTTTACCGCTCTTTATAATAATTATTATCATCTTCGAGTCATTCTAATTGAATTCGACTCGGGATCTTGTTATTCTAGATAAGAATTGTACAGCGCAGTCATGTGGTTGTACAAAAGATTAATTGGAGGTTTTATATAATGGCTGAACGTATGGTAGGTAAACAAGCTCCAGATTTTACAATGGAGGCAGTACTAGCTGACAAATCTTTTGGTAAAGTTAGTTTACAAGAAAACATTAAAAACGACAAATGGACAGTTCTTTTCTTCTATCCAATGGACTTCACTTTTGTATGTCCAACAGAAATCACTGCCATGTCGGATCGTTACGATGAGTTCGAAGACTTGGATGCAGAAGTAATCGGTGTTTCTACTGATACTATCCACACTCACCTTGCTTGGATCAACACTGATCGTAAAGACAATGGTCTTGAACAACTAAAATACCCACTTGCAGCAGATACTAACCATTTCGTTTCACGCGAATACGGTGTATTGATCGAAGAAGAAGGTATTGCATTGCGCGGCCTTTACATCATCAATCCTGAAGGTGAACTTCAGTATCAGACAGTATTCCACAACAATATCGGTCGTGACGTAGATGAAACTCTCCGTGTACTACAAGCACTACAAACTGGCGGTCTTTGCCCAGCAAACTGGCGTCCAGGTGAAAAAACTCTTTAATTTTTAGACAAGCATCCCCACGCGTTACGATAATCGTGGGGATTTTTTTATCACAAAATATACTACACTCTTAGCTAGGGGGAATTCTTGATGAAATTACGTCAACAAATGCCTGAACTTCAAGGTGCTACTACTTGGTTGAATGGTGAAACTTCTAAATCAGAACTCATCGGTGAAAAACCAACACTTATCCATTTCTGGTCTGTAAGTTGTCACATGTGCAAAGAAGCGATGCCGGATGTAAACAATTTCAGAGATCAATACAAAGATGAATTGAATGTTGTAGCAGTCCATATGCCTCGCTCAGAAGATGATGTCGATCTTGAACAAATCAAAACTGTAGCAGCTGAGCATGATATTACACAACCCATTTTCGTTGATAGCGAATTAAAACTTAATGATGCATTTGAAAACCAGTACGTTCCTGCTTATTACGTCTTTGATAAAGACGGTCAGTTACGTCACTTCCAAGCAGGCGGAAGCGGTATGAAAATGCTTGAAAAACGTGTAAACCGCGTACTTGATGAAATGAATAAAGAAGATTAATTTAAGAAACGACTCCTGATCAAAAAGGAGTCGTTTTTGTTTTCTTTTTTCATGTCAACACATAGCAAGCACTATACAGACATTCCAGAATTGTTTGTGATACGATTAGGAAAAAGTTTCTGGAAAGTGAGCTACCGAATGAACAAACCACCTACAAATATCGCACTCTATATTCTGATGTTCAATATGTTCATCGCCATGGCAGGTATCGGCCTCATCATCCCCATTATGCCCGAATTTTTAGGTACTTTTGGCGTCGCGGGACGCGCACTCGGACTGCTGATTGCCATCTTCTCTTTCGCGCAGTTTATTTTATCTCCTATTTCAGGAAACCTTTCCGACAAATACGGAAGAAAACGTATCATTATTTTCGGTTTGATAATTTATAGTCTTTCTCAATTAGCTTTCAGTCTATCAACAGAGCTCTGGATGCTCTACGTTGCACGATTCTTTTCAGGCTTTGGCGCTGCCTTTATTATTCCACCGACTATGGCATTTGTAGCGGATATTACTTCTTTAGAAAATCGCGGACGTGGAATGGGATTACTAGGTGCTTCCATGTCGTTAGGTTTTATGGTTGGGCCTGGTATCGGAGGATTTCTATCTAAAATCAGCTTACACTTCCCATTTTATTTTGCTGCATCTGCATCAGTCCTAGCAGCGGTAGTCTCTTTATTCTTTCTGCCTAATCCGAAACCTGTACTACAAGGAGCTGCAACGAATGAAAACATTTTTCAGCAAATGCGTAGATCTACGAAAACCCCCTACTTTATCATGCTGATTGTCATGTTTGTATTTTCATTCGGTTTGGCTAATTTTCAATCGACCATTTCGTTGTATGTAGATCAGAAGTATAATTACACTCCTTCGCAAATTGCAGTCATTATTACCGTTGGAGGTTTTGTGGGTGTCATCATTCAAACGTTCGTCATCGATCGCTTATTCAGGCGGTTTGGAGAAATGCGTGTCATTTTAATTAATTTAGTTATAGCGGCACTCGCTATGCTAGGTATTTTATTCGTCAATACATTCTTCACTATTCTTTTAGTGGCGACAGTTTTCTCAACCGCCACTTCATTACTGCGACCGGCAGTAAACACCTTGGTTTCAAAACTCGCTGGTAAAGAACAGGGTTATGCAGCAGGTATGATGAATGCTTACATGAGTTTAGGTAACATGATCGGCCCTGCTACCGCTGGATACATCTTTGACATCAAAATGGAATCGCCGTATATAGTCGGCACGATCATTTTGTTGTTGTGCTTCACTCTTGCTCTATACTGGTCAAGGAATAACAAGCCGCTTCTTGAGTCTGCTAGAACTCGATAAAAAAGACTTCCACATTTACTGGAAGTCCAACAACTAAAGACAACTTCGTGAAACACGGAGTTCGTCTTTTTTTGAATTTAACTATTCTTTGTTATAAGAAACAGTAGTTTACCGACTTTGCTTACTCTATTTTAACTATATAGACTTTACTCTATTGACTTTTCCTCAACAACTCTGCGTAGTCCTGCACAATATCGACGAATGCTCTCACTTGCTTCAGTTCAAATGTAGAAGCGTATCCGATCATCCACGTATCACGCGTCAATTCGAACTCTTCTTCGCTATTTAGCAACGGAATTCGATTGACTTTCTCATCTCCCGACAAAGTAATAGATGGCAGGATAGCATAGCCTATACCCTTCAGCGCAAGTTGTTTGCATGTCTCGATCTGATCCACAACAATTTGACGTCCGGGGTCTTGATTAAAATGCTTATGCCACCAGCGTTGAATTTCCATGTAATAGTTCGAATCACTTTTATATTGTATGAAATGACGATTTGTATCTTTTAATTCATCTATAGTCGAAATTTCGGAATCCACCAAATACAGTTGATCACGGAATAGATACACCCGATTACTCTTCCAATCAGTTTGCCCCCTGACAATACCGATATGGGCTTCTCCTTCATACAGCGCTTTAGAAATTTCCGAACTCCATCCCGTCATCAAAGAAATCTTGGCATCAGGGTACAGTGCGACATAGTCTTTCAATACTTGTGGCAACCACGTCTGACCAATAATCGAAGCACAGGCAATCTTCAAAGTTCCGTGGACCTTATCTTCTAAAGATGCGATCAATTCTATTGTCTCATCCTTCTTCGCTAACGACTCCTTCGCGTAGCTGATAACGTGTTCACCTGCTGGCGTCGGTTCCAGCCCTTTCTGTGATCGAATGAATAACTGCATACCCCATTCTTTTTCGATCGTCTGGAGGCGTTGTGACAAGGCTGGTTGTGATAAATGAAGACGTTCTGACGCTTTGCGCATATTCCCCTCTTCTGCCAACGCTTTAATTATATCTAGTTCAGTTGTTGACATAATCTTGCACCTTCCCCCGCGGAATTCGTAAAATCAATAATAAGCTGATCACAGCAAATATAGCAATTGCTATATACACCCAGTGCAATGAACTATCTAAACCGCTCTGCAAACTGACAAGCTCCTGTGACGAAATCATTGAACGACCATCTTTGGTGAGCAATGTATTGACATCATCAATTGTGTAAGCCAACTTTTCTTTTGCAAAATAGGCAATGAGTGTACTGTTCAAAATCGCACCAAACACAGAGGCACCAATTGTGTTTCCAAAGTTTTTCATGAACATATTCGCTGCAGTAGCCGACCCTCTTTGTACGCGCGGCACAGCTCCTTGAATCGTTACAATGAATGAAGTATTAGTCAGACCCATACCAACACCTATGAAGAAACTAGAACAACCTGCCCAGATCGGTCCTAGTGTAGCATTCATGAACACAAACATGGTCGTCCCGATCACGAGTGACACACCACCGGCAAACGATACAAGAAAAGGACCAAACCGTATGAGTAGGTGTCCTGCCAGTGAAGAAGCTAAGGGCCAGCCGATCGACATAGCCGTCAGTGTAAAGCCCGCTATAATTGCTGGTTGTTCCATAACTCCCGACACATATGTAGGTAAATAAGAAGAGACCCCTATTAAAATAACGCCAGTGGTCAATGAAACTAGATTCGCATATAAGATGACTGGATTTCTCCAAATACTAAATGAAATAAGCGGATCTTTCGCACGTTTTTCTTGCCTGAAAAATAACCAAAATAAAATCCCTGAAAGTACAATCAATCCTATACCAAGAGCTGATAAACGTCCGAACCCTTGCCCACCTTCTACTAGCCAAATCAAAAGTGTAGACAATGCGAATGTTAGTAAAAATGCACCTTTGTAGTCAACGGACGCTTTTTGTGTTTCTTTCGGTTCATGTAAAAAGAAGTAAATGACACCCATTGATAGTATTCCAAGCGGCACGTTCACCCAGAATACATACTGCCAGCTAACATACTGTACGAGTAACCCACCAATGACAGGACCTGAAACTGCTGAAACACCCCATACACTTGATAAGTATCCTTGTATTTTTGCCCGTTCTTCTGTTGAATAAATATCTCCAATAATTGTGGTCGCGATTGGCATGACAGCACCTGCTCCCAACCCCTGTATAAGACGATAAACAATCAATTGCTCCATCGAGACGGCAAATCCGCAAAGTATGGAACCAATTAAAAAAATGGTCAATCCTATAAAAAATATGGGCTTTCGTCCAAATAAGTCCGCTAATTTTCCATAAATCAATACCGTCACTGTACTCATCAATAAATAAGAGGAGAAGATCCAACTATATCGAGAAAATCCACCTAAGTCGGAAGCAATCGTTGGCATGGCAGTGGTGACAATAGTCGCTTCAACTGCTCCTACAAACATAGCAAGCATCACAGCAGCAAGTACAAGAGGGCGATTTGTTTCTTTTCGCACAAATAGATCAACTCCTTCTATTAGAAAAAGACCCCTTTTATCGGAGCCTTTTAACGTTTTTCTATACTAGCTACTTTACTGATCTTCAAATCGATTTATTAAACATTATAAATATACTTTTTAAATTCTTTCATCACAACGCGTCTAGTAATAATGCCCGCAAATGTGCCATCTTCTTCAGTAACACATAAAAATGGATGATTGATCAATAAATCTAACGCGCGTTGAAAACGATCATTCACTCGAATCGTTGGTAAATCTGTGTCCATAATCTCATCGACTTTTATATCTTCTAATCTCTCATATTCAATACGTTCCATGCCTAAAATAGAGTCTGTAATCATACCAATTCCAAGGAGCCCCTTCAAACGATACTGATTATCCAGTACAGGGATAGCAGAGTATCCGGTCTTCGTTAAAACAAGTAAAGCATGCTCGGCATTATTACCCAGTTGCACATGGGCAACTTTCTCTGAAGAAATAATTTGGTCCGCTATAGGCGCGGTGAGAAAGTCTTTGTTATTTATAGAAACCATAGGTGATCTCTCCTTCTGTTCATCATCTAAATACATATACCTAAAAGTCCGTCCATTGTTTCAATTCCATCATACCACAAATAGCCTTTTTCCACCTAAAAAGAAAGCGCATTCCAAAAACAAAAAACCCCTTTCTTTAATAGAAAGAGGCCCAGTAATAAAAAACGATGATAAAGATAAACGCTGAGGCTATTATGATAATCCACAGCAATGGATTCATGGCATATGGATGTTCAGCTGCTGTATCAGGGATTTTGTTCTTTTCATTTAACTGAAATGAACGACTTGTTTTTCTAACTCCAGCAATTCCGATCCCGAGCATGACGACTGTTACAATAATCATAGGCCATAACCAAATATCCCACACATGACTCACTCCTTTTCACGCATCTTATACTAAAGAGCATGTGCAAGAAGTAAGAATTTATGTGCCCTTATAAATTCAAATAGTCGTTCATGAATAGCTTTTATTGATCTTCATGAAATACTGGAGCTAAAAAGCGAAGTGTTGGAATTACGCTAATGCATTTAACTTCTTAGGTTTTTTAGTCAATATACTTCTTGATCAAGACTTGCGTTCCATTTTCGCCATAGCCTTTTGCGAGCAAATCAGTATACATATCGCGAGCGAGCTGTAGTCCAGGCAATTTTAAATTCAGTCTTTCGGTTTCTTCTAGTGCAATATTTAAATCTTTCACAAAGTGTTTTACATAAAATCCTGGCTCATAGTCTTCCTTAATAATTCTAGGGCCGAGATCAGACAAGCTAAAGGAGTTCGCAGCACCCGAAGTGACGGACTGTAACATCGTATCCGGATCAAGTCCCGATTCCATTGCATAAGCAATTGCTTCACATGCACCAATCATATTTCCTGCAACAGTTATTTGATTGCACATCTTGGCGTGCTGGCCAGCTCCAGCTTCTCCTTGATACACAATTTGCTTACCGAAAACAGATAAGATCGGCAATAGTTTATCAAATAATTCCTTTTGACCTCCACACATTATAGAAAGTGTTCCGTTCCTCGCCCCAATGTCTCCACCTGATACAGGTGCATCAAGTGAATACATTTGTAAAGATGCAGCTTTCTCAGCAATCGTAATAGCTAACTCAGGACTGGAAGTAGTCATATCCACTACGATCTGTGAAGGCCGACTGTTAGCAAATATACCTTGTTCAGATAGATATACCTCTTCTACATCAGACGGCATCCCAATCATCGTAAAAATAATATCTGCGTCCTTAATTGATTCAGCTACATTATCCGTCCATTTGGCTCCTAGTGCTACCAATGGTTCTGCTTTTGATTTCGTTCTAGTGAATACAGTTACGTCATAAGATGCGTCAAGCAAATGTTTGACGATGCTCGATCCCATTACACCTGTTCCAATAAAGGAAATTTTTTCTTTTTGCATATTCCCACTCCTCTTTATGTATGAATATATCCATCGTACAGAAATTCAAATATTTTTACAATTAAGAAAACCAAAAAAGAGGACCAATATGTAATTGGTCCACAAAAGGGGGAAATGAGAATGTTGCTGTGTTCTTTCATATTATGCCCATTATAACAATGAGTTAAACATCTATTCCGATAATTTCAAACTTCTTTTTCAACCTTATTATTTTCGTACTCATTAATTAACACATCTAATTTACAGCTGAGTTTAATGGTATTTTCAGATTGCATACCATATTCTTGGGCAACATGGATTAATTGCTGTCTAAGTTTCTCTATTTCCAATTCACGTTTATGCACGAACCTGCACACCTTCCATATGTAATTACTCTACTCTTATACATACCAACAACTACATAAGATTAAACAGAAAGATTTTCGACGTTTCGCGACAAAACGCTGTTGTATATTTCTCGCGTTATTAAAAATATGCCTTTACGTTTTGTATTTTATAAGGCAAACTATAAAGTAATTCTTTATAGTACATTTTCATCACTCTTGTAAGAGCACATTATGATCGGAGAAAGGATGGATAGTATGACGATAGCTGAAATTGGTGATATCATTGAATTTAAAGAAGGTTTGCAAGGTGTAGTTGAAAAAGTGAACGAAAACTCTGTAATTGTAAATTTAACGTATATGGAAGATTTCGATGAATTGGCAATGGAAGAGAAAACTGTCATCAATCACAAACGGTATAGTATATTAAAACGTACACAAGAATGAAACTTTCTTTGCAGTTATCCGTCCAATAATTAGAATAGTATATGAAGGAGTGGAACGATTTGAACAACAAATGGCGTATTATTTTCACCTCACTAACAGCTTCCGTCATGCTTGCCGCATGCGGAACATCTGATGCTGATGCAGAAAAAGATGCAACAGATCCTGCGATCGAAGAACCTGCTACTCCCGAAACAGATGTAGAAGAAAGCACTTCTACTGAAAATGAAGCAGAAATAGAAACGGATGCTGAGGAAGAGACAAGTGAAGTTTCAATGGAAGATGCTGTGGAAACTGCGAGTGATGAACAAGACTACTCCATGATGGTGCTTCCCGGATACAAACTAACAAGCGAAGAACCAGGCAGAGATACTCTCTATTTTGAAGAAGATAGCGAAACGTTCATGCGTATTGAAACAATGCCTAAAGATGATGAGTCGTATACTTTTGATGAACTTTATACAAATATGGAAGAGTTATTGACAGCTTCAAGTGATGGTGAAACACCTACTGAAATCACAGAGGAAGCAGATCTTCCACAAGCTGACGGCATTACGTCTGTTAAAGGCGCAACGGTAGAGTCAACTGAAGGGTATTTCACAGGCTATGTCATGGAGCATGAAGACAAATTGGTGCGAGTGACAGTGTACGCTAAAGAAGATAACGAACATATGAAAGAATTTAAGCAAATGGCGGCTACAATCAAATAATATTGTCTTATAAATAAAAGGCCAATCCATAGAAATAAAATGGATTGGCCTTTTTCCTTGTATGAACTCTATGTTATTCCGATAATGCTACAGAAACAAGAGGAAATGATAAATAAAAAACAGTTCCCTTATCCAGTTCACTAGTAACAGAAATAGTCCCGCCATACTCAAGTACGGTTTTTTTGACAAACGGAAGTCCTAAACCCGTCCCCCCTGGTTTATCTGATACGAATGGTAAGAATATGGTTTCCATCGTCTTCTCGTCCATCCCAACCCCCGTATCGGATATTAAGATATCAATTTTATGTTGTTCACCTTCATTTACACTGATAGACAATGTATCATTAGGAATCATAGCTTCCATTGCGTTCTTAAGTAGATTAATTAATACTTGTTTAATACGATTGGGGTTCGCCCGAATGAGCATTGGTTCTTTTGAATTAAATTCATTCACTAAATGAATTTGATCCAATAGCGCCTTAGGTCGTAGCAATAATAGTACGTCTTCTATTAGAACAGATAATGAAAATACAGTAATTTCGTCAACCACAGGTTTTGAGAGCGCAAGCATTTCATTCAATATTTCATTCATTCGTTTGACTTCTTCTTGAATAACGCTAACATACATTTGAGCATTACCTGTCACTTCATGTTCAAGTAGTTGAAGAAACCCTTGTAACGTCGTCATAGGGTTACGTACTTCATGTGCGATGCTTGCAGCAATTTCACCTGTTGTACATAACTGATCAGAGTGTGCTAACTGATCTAAAAGACGTTCTCTTTCAGTTATATCTAATATTCTTAAAATGAACATTCTAGTTTTATGGTCCAATGTTAAGCTAACTTCGTAAATATGAGTAAGTCCGTTCGCGGAATACGACATATTGACTTTTGAAGATGCTTGGATAGTTGCTTTTTGAATATAATCTTCATAGGAGAATGTGGAAGTAGGTGTCATTAGTGCAAAATGATCCTGCAAGTGAACAAACTCACTAGATGAATGAGAAGGGAATTCATTAGAAAATTCATTATTAGTTGAAATGATATACCCCGATTCATTCACTAATGCCATAGGTATAGTGGCTGTTAAATAGGCGTTTTCATACAATTGAAGAAGTTTTTCATTCTGTTCACCAATTTTTATTGTTATAATCGCCTTATCTGCATGCTGTTGGTATATAATATAGCATGGTTCCTTTTTTTCATTCGATACAATTAAATGACCTGTCAATACATTATGCCCTGAAATTACTTGGGTTTTGGCTAGATGCAAGCGCGTCTCAATTTGTTCTAATAAAGGTTGATCGAATATATCGGACATATGCTTAGGTGTACCCATATGATCCATCAACAACTTGATTGCCTCAGTCATTTCAAGCACATTTCCATTTTCATCCAAAATAATTTTAAATAGAGAGTTCTCTAGAAATCTGCTGATATCTAGTGTTTTCATAACCAAATTAGGACCTCCTCAACTCTTTAGAAACCACATAATTAGGATGTCATATAATTTCTACAATTGTAAATATATCCATATTCAATCTTATTATTGCACAGTATCCCGCCTCTTGACATAGGTATTTAGTCTCTTTTATAGTCAATCTTATTATTACAATTTTAGGTTAGGAGTTTTACAATGAATATCGTTTTATCAACATTAAACGCCAAATATATACACACAAATATCGCTATACGTTATTTGAAAGCTTTTGCAGCTCCAGAGTTTGACTGTGAATTGGCTGAATTCACCATCCATGACCCTACCCTTTCCATCGTCTCCGAGCTTTATCAACACTCTCCGGACGTCGTTGGATTCAGTGTGTATATTTGGAACATAGAAGAAACACTAAAGGTAATTCGGTTATTAAAGCTGACTAGTCCGAAGACTGTCATAGTTTGTGGTGGGCCTGAAGTAACATACGATTACGATCAATGGTTAAAAAGAGTACCAGAGATCGATATCATTGCAATCGGTGAAGGTGAAAAAACTTTTAAAGATATATTATGTGCTGTGGATGGACAAACCGATCTTGCTTCCGTACAAGGTATTGCCTATCGCAAAGAAGGTAAACTAAAAATCACAGCGCCGGGACCTAAATTGGATCTTCGGGAACTGCCTTCCCCTTTTCGTTTTGCAGAGGATATTCCCCATCTCTCAAATCGCGTAATGTATATCGAAACGAGTCGCGGCTGCCCATTCTCTTGTCAATTCTGTTTATCGTCTATTGAAGTGGGCGTTCGATATTTCCATCGAGAAGCAATAAAAGATGATATTCGCTATCTGATGGAGCATGGTGCTAAAACGATAAAATTTGTTGATCGGACATTCAATATTAGTAGAAGTTATGCAATGGAAATGTTCCAATTTCTCATAGATGAACATTTGCCTGGAACTGTATTTCAGTTTGAAATCACAGGAGATATTATGCGTCCAGAAGTCATTCAATTTCTAAATGACAACGCACCGAAAGGCCTGTTCCGCTTTGAAATAGGAGTTCAATCTACTAATGATTTGACTAATGAACTTGTGAAGAGACGACAAAACTTCACCAAACTTTCACGCACCGTTACGATGGTCAAAGAAGGTGGAAAAATTGATCAACACCTAGATTTGATTGCTGGATTACCTGAAGAAGATTATGATTCTTTCCGTGATACATTCAACGAAGTATTTGCATTACGACCTGAAGAATTACAATTGGGCTTTTTAAAGCTACTGCGTGGAACGGGCTTACGTATTCAGGCTGAGCAATATGGTTATCAATATATCGACACCGCTCCTTATGAAATTGTATCGAATAATGTTCTGTCCTTTGATGATATGCTGAAAATTAAACAAACAGAAGACATTCTTGAAAAATATTGGAATTCGGGACGTTTTATACACTCTATGGAGTACATCGTCACTGAATTGGTGGATACACCGTTCGACTTCTTCCAATTATTCGGCGCATTCTGGGAGAAACAAGGTTGGTCACGTATTGGCCATCAGTTCGAAGACTTATTCACTCGTCTGGAACGCTTTCTGATTGAAATATTGAAAGTGGACACTTCTATAGTAGTCAGTCTTTTAAAGATGGATTATTTACTTCACCAAAAATTCTTACCAAGGAAGATTTGGTGGCATACTACTTTACCCGAAGAAGAGTTAAAGGATATCTATCAAGTTCTTCTACGTTCTCCTCACTTGCTTGGCGAATCATTTGAGTCGACTGGTTATACTGAGCGAACAATTCGCAAGCAAGTCTTCATCACAAAGACCTTTGCCGAATTGAAAGAGGATCTAACTGTCATAAAAGATCCTGGATATCTTATTATCCAATACACGCCAGGCGAAAAAGCACAGCATTACCACCTATCTGAACAGGTACTAGAATCCGTTTATCAATAAAAAAGAGCTATCCACGAAGTCATAGATGATATGACTTCGTGCGATAGCTCTTTTGCTTTGTGAAGTATAGCAGTGTAATGGTCTGGTTAGCAGGCGTCTTCGGGTGGGAATTGGCGCTACGGAGGGGACGCTTTCCTAGAGGGCTCGCGGTGAGCCAACCAGTTCGCTTTGCTCTCTTTGGTTGTCTCGCCTGTCGAGCTGATCCTCTGGGAGTCGCCCCTCCTACGCGCCAATCCCTTGCAATGTAAGTGGGTGATACCTTTTGTTGTTCATTAAAGTTAGTGTTGTAACAGATTTTAAACTGTAGAACTTGAATCTAAAGAAGTTAAAACAAATCAATAATTCAAATACTACCTACAGTGAGTGATCTAAGTAACACAACTATCAACGTAGGATGGAAGCGGAAGTTGGCGGCGAAGTGCAAAGATGTGCTCCTAACGCTTCGCTTTTACTCGCAAAAGCCGTTCTTCGTTACGGCTCTTCCCGCAGGATCAGCTCGAAAGGTGAGACAACCAAAAGGGAGCTCGCGACCTGGTTGGCTCACCGAGAGCCCATGGGAAAGCGTCCGCCAACTGGAGCTTCCATCCCGAACCACTCACAAACTCACTCATCACTCTTAAGACTTTGCTCTTGAGATTTTCATACGAACAGTAATCTAAACAAAAAAAGAGACACCCCGTCATGATTTCCGGGACATCTCTTTTCCACTTCATCTTAGCCAATAATAACACGCTCTTTTGGATAATGATAAGGCGTTTTATTCGACTTGCCACCTATTGTATAGATGAACGATATCAACCCTACACGTCCAATAAACATCAAAACCATAATAATGATCTTGCCAACTATCGATAAATCTCCTGTTATACCTAAGGACATTCCACAAGTTCCGAAAGCAGATGTAATTTCGAATAACAATGGAACAACAGGAATTCCAGGCTCCGTAAGCAACAACAACAACAACGCGGCCAATACCATAAAACAAGCTACGAGAATGACTGCATACGAACGGAATACATCGATGAGTTTAATTCGACGCTTAAATATATGGATGACGTCATTTCCTCGTGCAAAGTTAATGAGGAATAAAAGCGCAATTGCAAATGTTGTCGTACGTATTCCGCCACCTACTGAACTTGGGGAAGCACCAATGAACATTAGCGCACTAACAAAAATATCTGTAGCTTCACTAAATTGCGTTACATCATATGTTACCAGACCTGCTGATCGTGCAGATACGGAGTGGAATAACGCCGTAAAGAATTGCTGATGCCAACTCATTCCTTTGAATGAATTGAATGATTCCAGCAACCAAATAATCAATGTACCTACAAGCAATAGAACACCGAATGTCGCAGTTGTGATTTTAGTAAAAAGTGAAAAGCGGAAATGTGGGACCTTTTTTGAAAAGAAGCTCTTTACCTCAATCAAAACTGGGAATCCAATAGCACCCAAAATGATCAACGTCATCAGTATGAGCTGTACGAAATAATCATCGTGATAAGGCATCATCGAAGAACCCGTAATATCAAAACCCGCATTCGTAGTTGCAGACACAGACATGAACATTCCATTCAATAGCGCTTCACTAAACGAGTTATAAAAACGATATATATATAAGGTTAGAATGCCACCACCGATAATCTCAATGGCTACGATAATTTGGATGATCTGACGAATTAATTGAACTACGCCTTGTAATGTGTACTGATTGGTATCGACCATAATCAGTTGACGCTCTCTCATGCCGATTTTTTTCTTCACAAGTAGCCAGAAAAACGTACCTAATGACATGATACCGATTCCACCTAGCTGAAGGACGAGCATAATCATGCAAAGGCCAAATACTGAGTACGTTTCACCGATGCTGATAGGAGACAGTCCTGTGACACTTACTGCGCTGACAGCGGTAAACAAACTATCTATAAATGCTACTTTCACACCCGGTTTATATACTCCTGGTAAATTCAACAACAGAAAAGAAGATGCAATCGCTAAAAAATAATAAAAGGCAATGATCTGCGCTGGAGTAAACTTATGAAAAAATTCCCTGGAAAGCCTCATTTTTTTCAAATTCCTTTCATAACGGAAACTTCATTTTTCTACTTTATCAAATCCCATGATGAAAAGATAGCTATACATATAACTTTGCACTCTTTCCTATCTTCCAAACCCCAGTTAAAAAACGCAGCCCCTCCTATTTTACACGGGAGGGACTGCTTTCGTTTTACCTATTCGATTTTACTTTAAACTTCGCAACTGCTAGTAAATAACCGCCAACTGCTAAGATCAATAACACAGCCCAGAACGTTGTTTTCCACAATGTAGAGTGTGGGAATGATTCTGGAATGATGAGAAGTGCTGGATGCGCAAGAGTTAACACAACCAACTTCACACCTACCCAGCCGACGATTAGGAAAGCCGCTGTTTCAAGTGTAGGATACTTTTCAAGCATAATAACAAATTGTTTCGCTGCAAAACGGATCATGATTAAACCGATCATTCCACCTAACAACATCACAATGAACTGTCCACCGTTGATGCCGCCGACATGGAAGTTACCTAACTCTGGCAACGTAACTGCAAGCGCAACTGCCGCAAGCATAGAGTCCAGTGCGAACGCAATATCTGCAAGCTCAACTTTCAAAACGGTCATCCAGAAACCAGATTGTTTTTTAGGTTTCTTATTGGGATGTCCTTCTGGCTTATGTGTAATTTTATCGTATATATTTTTACCAGCAATAAATAACAAATAAGCGGCACCGATTGCTTGTATTTCCCAGAACTTCACTAAGAATGTAATCATGAAGAGTGCTGTAAATCGGAAGACGAATGCTCCTAGTAAACCATAAAATAAAGCTTTCTGTTGTTGAACTTTCGGTAAATGTTTCACCATTACGGCCATTACGACGGCATTGTCTGTTGCTAATAGGCCCTCTAGTACGATCAATACTACGAGTACCCATGCGTATTCTAATAAAATCGGATCCAACATAATTCCTCCTTGTTTTTTACAATATAAAAAGACCCTCACCTAATAAATAGGCAAAGGTCTCGCTAAGTCGGAATTTCACGTACAAATCCAGCTATCATAACCGATGACCGTTGAGTCAGTCACGTATTGACGATTATGAAATAGGTTTCCCTATAGCTACTCCCCTTTGACAGTGCGTCAAAGTTATTAAGTTATTGGATACTTTTAAAGTATTATAACATGATAACTTTACTTTGCAAATAGTTTAGGCGATGTCTATTGTGCTATTTAATTCGAAGTGAAGATTTGTATGATAGTATGCTGCACACTTTTCTATTACTACTATACTTTTCTTTCACAAAATTTATTCTGCAAAAAAACCGGCAAATGGAAGATTCCATTTGCCAGCAACACTTATTGTTTAATTTCTCTAACCGTTACAGTTTCAGTTACTGTCTCCGTTACGGTTACAGTTTCTGTTTCTTTCACTGTACCAGGTTGATCTACTATCACAGATTGCGCTTTTTTAGGTGTCTTCATTCCACGACGTGTCTCCCGATCAAACAAGCTATAAATAATAGGAACAATATACAACGTCAGGAATGTAGAACTGATCAATCCACCAATTACTGCTATCCCCATCGGCTGGTTTAACTCCGAACCTTCACCAAGGCCCAGTGCTAACGGTAGCAAGCCTAATATAGTTGTGAGTGCAGTCATTAGGATTGGACGGACACGGTCGCGTACAGATGACATGATAGCGTCGTAGGAGCTGAGTCCTGCTTCTTTACGCTGATTGATATAATCAACCAATACAATACCATTGTTGACGACTATCCCGACCAATATGAGAAGACCTATAACTGCTGTGATACTAACAGGTGTGTTCGTAAAGAATAAAGCAAGTGAGACACCGATTAGCATGAGTGGCACAGAGAACATGATAACAAATGGATATTTGAACGACTCGAACTGTGCTGCCATTACGATATACACTAATACGACGGCCAATACTAAAGCCAATAGCATATCGTCAATCGCACTTTCGAATAACTCACGATCACCACCGTATGAAAGTTCCACTTCACTTGGCAAGTCAAGATCATCAACAATATCATTTACTTTTTTCGTCATATCCCCTAGTGATTCACTGGATAGATATTTTACTGTAAATGTGATCGAATGTGCTTGATCCACACGAATTATTGCCGCAGGTCCTTCTGCGATTTCTACATCTGCTACATCTTTCAATTTCACAAACGTATTTTGTGGTGTTTTTAATTCCAGTTCTTTTAATTTATCTATACTATTGCGGAAACGCTCATCATAGCCAACGTTTACTCCGACTACTTCGCCTGTTTTTTCAAAGACGATTTGTGAAGCAAAGACGCCACGTGTAACGTCACTAACCGTTTGCGCTATCTGATACGGAGCTAATCCAACATCTGAAGCTTTTTCACGATCTACTTCAATTTTAATTTCCTCTACTGTATCTATTAAATCATTTTCCACTTCAGTTACAGTATCCATGTCACGCAACTTCTTATCTAACTTGGAAACTGCTTTTCCTAACCGTTCTTCATTTGTATCATTTAGAGAGAATGTTAGAGTATTTGGACTTGAGCCAGCGGCAGTCTGTAGATTGAAACTAATGTCTGCATCATCACCAATTTCTTCTTCTACAATTGGTTGCACTTTGTCTACGAATTCAAATACAGAGCGATCACGTTCATCAAGTGGTATTAGCTTCACATACACTTCCGCCATATTACTTTCTGATCCGCCTTGCGCCATACTTTGTTGTGTTCCGCCGACTAAACTGACGTACACTTCCACATCATCTTGCTTCTTCATTTCTTCTTCGATTCGTTTTACTACATCATCTGTCGCATCGAGTGAAGCGCCATTTGGTAAATTAACATTAATACTGAACGATCCTTCATCAGTAGCAGGCAGGAATTCTGTTCCTACTTTTATAATTCCGAATACACTGGCTGCAAGCAATACACTCGTTAATAACAGTACAAGTAAACGATGACTCAATGCCCACTTGACAGACTTTTCGAATCTATGATTTTTCTTCACACGAGACTTTTTCTCTAGTGTTTCTTCTGTAGGTGTCTTTAACAAACGACTCGCAAGCATCGGTACGACAGTCAATGCAACGACTAACGATGCAAATAAACTGAATGAAATCGTCAACGCGAACTCTGTGAAGATTTGACCAATGATACCCGTAATGAAGATCACCGGTACAAATACAGCTAGAGTAGTTAACGTAGATGCCGTTATAGCTCCGCCCACTTCCTTCGAACCATCTTTTGCGGCTTCTGTCGGTGTTTTCCCCATGGCTAGATGCCGTTCGATGTTTTCTATCACTACTATGGCATTATCGACTAACATACCAATACCTAGAGCAAGTGCACCGAGTGTCATAATATTTAATGAGAAATCCGCGAAATACATGAGAACGAACGTCACAATAACCGAATACGGAATGGCTACTCCAATGATGATTGGACTCTTAATTCCACGTAAGAAGACAAATAATACGATCATCGCGAACAAGCCACCAAGAATTAGTGACTGGCCGATATTGCCGATCGCCAGCTGTACATAGTCCCCTTGGTCAAAAATAACGTCCGATTCAATATCTTTATATGCATCTTTCTCTAATAACTTATCCAATGATTTTTGAAACTCTTTAGAAACCGTTGCAGTATTTGCTCCCGATTCTTGAAGTACAGACAATAATACTGCCTGATTATCATTAGCTCGTGTTTCTGTTTGTACTTTCGGTTCCAATAATGCTACATCCGCCACGTCAGAGACTTTGATTTTATCACCTGTCTGAGGATTGGCACCTATTTGGATCCCTCGAACATCCGAGATATTTTGAACTGTACTTAAGATTCTGGTCGTTAACTTTCTTCCGTCACTCGTATCAATCGGATCACCTGGCATGGATAAATTACTAGCCTGTATCGCCTGCACGACATCTGATTGAGCCAAGCCAAACTCTTTTAATTTTTCAGGATCTAAAATAACCTGAACATCTTCAATGATTTTCCCTGAAACGTTAACACTTGCTACGCCATCAATACGGCGTAATTCTTTTTCTAGCTCCTCTGCGATTTTCCGTATATTTGCATCTTTATCTACTGAACGTAAAGATAATTGAATAACCGGAAATTGAGAAGGATCAAATTTCATGAAACGTGGTTTATTGGCACCATCGGGCACTTCCACTTGATCAATCCGTTGAAGAATATCCATTTGTACATCATCAATAGAAGAATCCCAATCAAATTGAAGAAATACTAAGTTAGCACCTTCCTGCGAAGAAGATTGCATGGACTTTAAGCCCGGCGCTGTCGACAAACTTTCTTCTAACGGTTTGGTGATTTTCTCACTCACTTCTGTTGGCGAAGCGCCCGGATAATTCGTGACTACTACCGCAACAGGCGGATTTAAATCAGGAATTAGTGTAACCGGAATTTTAAAGAAAGACACGGCTCCTAATATAATGACAAGAAACATCGTAACTAGCGTAAAAACAGGTCGTTTGACCGAGAAACTACTAATCTTCATTTATTTATTCCTCTCTATTCTCAGCACAATAGCCGAGGTAACCTTTTAATATTTTCACCATACCACTTGAATGCAGTACTTTCCTCATATTTTGCTCTAATTTCAACAAATTGACACAACAAGTTTTCACAATTTTAACAAATAACCCGATCGGATTACAATTAATCCGACCGGGCGTGTATGTTATAAGTATTATAATTGATTGTACAACTTGATATCAGGGAACTTATCTTGGAACCAGCGCATCGCGAAATTATTTTCAAACAAGAATACTTTACGCTCATAACGGTCTTTTACGAGCAATGCACGTTGTCCTGCCATCGTTTCTTTTACATCTTCTTCGTTTTCAATCCAGCGTGCTACTTTAGAACCCATTGTTTCCATTTGCACTTCCACATGGTACTCTGCTCTCATTCGGTGTTCAAAGACTTCGAATTGAAGCTGACCTACTGCACCTAAAATAACTTCTTCCGTATGCAGTGTTTTGTAATATTGAATAGCTCCCTCTTGAACGAGTTGTAAAATACCTTTATGGAACTGTTTAGATTTCATAACATTTTTAGCACTTACTCTAACGAATAGCTCAGGGGTAAATTGCGGTAGAGCTTCAAATTGGAAGTTGGCTTTTCCGCCAACGACTGTATCACCAATTTGATAATTACCTGTATCATATAATCCAATAATATCACCCGCTACCGCTTGATCAACAGTTTCACGATCATCCGCTAGAAATTGAGTCGTTTGTGACAACTTGAAGTTCTTGGAAAGTCTCGGAACATTTACAGACATGCCACGTTCAAACTCTCCCGACACGATTCGAACAAAAGCAATACGATCCCGGTGTGCAGGATTCATATTAGCTTGAATCTTGAAGATGAAGCCAGAGAAAATATCCGAAATGGGATCTACGTATTCAGCATCCTTTGTCAGCCTAGGTTGTGGTTCAGGTGCGAATTGCAAAAATGTTTCCAAAAATGTTTGGACACCGAAATTAGTCAACGCACTTCCGAAGAATACTGGAGTTAAATCTCCTTTAGCAATTCGTTCTTCATCAAAGTCGTTTCCTGCTTCATTCAATAGCATGACATCTTCTAACGCCTGCTTATAATAAGAAGTTTCCTGCATGGAGTGTTCTACTGCAAGCTCGCCTTCTTCATCAATCGGAAGGAAACGATCTTCACCATTAGTAGGACGTGCCAATTCTATACGTTTATTAAAACGATCATAAATACCAAGGAACTCTTTCCCCATACCGATCGGCCAATTCATTGCGTACGATTGGATTTCTAAAACTTCTTCTAAATCTTCCAGTAGTTCCAATGGCTCTTTACCTTGTCGGTCCATCTTATTAATGAATGTAAAAATAGGAATCCCACGCATTTTACAAACTTTGAACAATTTAATCGTCTGTGGCTCAATACCTTTTGCAGAATCGACCATCATAACGGCCGCATCGACTGCCATTAAGGTTCTATACGTGTCCTCACTAAAATCTTCGTGTCCAGGTGTATCTAAAATATTGACACGCTTACCATCATAGTCAAATTGCAAAACGGAAGAAGTTACAGAAATCCCACGTTGCTTTTCAATTTCCATCCAGTCAGATGTAGCGAATTTCCCTGACTTCTTTCCTTTAACTGTTCCAGCATCGCGAATTGCACCGCCAAAATACAGTAGTTTTTCAGTTATTGTCGTTTTACCGGCATCCGGGTGAGAAATAATCGCAAACGTTCGTCGCGAAGATATTTCATCTTGTATATTCTTTTGCATCAATCGTACTCTCCTTTTACTTACGTTTTCTATCATAGAGAGAATAGGGATGCATTTCAATGATTTTCATTGAATTGACTAAAAAACTATACGCTCTCAAATCTTCTCTGTTCTTCATTTATTGATAGTTGTATCGCCAAACTTTTTAGTTGCTTCCTCAAGTGCAATCTTTGCATCGGAATGTGCATATTTTGTATTGCCGATAATTTGGAAGTCTTCATGACCTTTTCCTGCAAATATGATGATATCCCCTGCATTTGCTTGCTCAATTGTATGCCGTACTGCCTCTTCCCTATCCCCTATACAAATGTACTGATCATGTGGCATCGTGGCACTCAGTTCCGATAGGATGGACTCATACGGTTCGTCTCGCGGATCATCCGTCGTAAACACGACATAATCAGCAGCTGCTGCTTTTTCTCCCATAATTGGGCGCTTAAGACGATCTCGGTTACCTCCTGTTCCAATCAAAAAGAGAAGACGACTTCCTTCCTGTTTTAAAGGGTGTACAGTAGCGATGGCTTTTTCAATTGCATCTGGTGAATGTGCGTAATCGATAAAAATCGTCAATGGTAAAGAAGTTTCCACCTTTTCCAAGCGACCTTTCACTGTCGATACATTCGCGATGAGTGGTAAAATATCTTCCGTCTTCAATCCTTTTGCATATAACGCCGCAATGGCAGCTAATGAATTATATACGTTAAACTCTCCAATCAATGGCATCGTGACAGAGAATATCCCATCTGGGGCTTGTAATTGAAATTTCGTACGGTTAGACTGCATCTCGATTGCTGTCGCTTGAAATGAAGATTTTACGTGAATCCCATATGTAAAAATCGGGAAAGAAGTCATTTCGATCATTTTACTACTCCACGGATCATCTGCATTAATAATGGCAAACTTTTGCTGATCCAGTTGCTGACCGAGTTGTGCAAACAATAATCCTTTTGCCGCACTATAATTTTCCATCGTTTTGTGATAATCCAAATGATCATGCGTCAAGTTAGTGAAAATCGCGATATCAAATTCTGTTCCCGCCAGTCGACCTTCAACCAAGCCGTGTGAAGAGACTTCCATGATCATCGATTCACAGCCTTCATTTGCTGCTTGTGCGATCATTTGCTGAGTAGTTAAAACGTCAGTCGTTGTATTTTCTGTTTCATAAAGAATATCATTTAATTTAAAACCAATCGTGCCCGACACAGCAGTCTTTTCATCTACCTGTCGCAGCATGTCATGAATGATGTTGCCGACACTTGTCTTGCCGTTAGTACCTGTCACGCCAATCATCTTCATGCGCTTTGAAGGATACTGATAGTACTTAGATGCCAATAACTCGATCGCTTTTGCTGTGTTTTCTACGTATACAACCGCTGTACGCTCTTCATCAATTAAAATAGGTTCAGACGCCACAATAACGCGGGCGCCGCTCAATAGGGCTTTCTGTGCGAATTGATGGCCATTTACAGTGTAGCCTTTTAGACAGACAAATACCCCTCCATCTTGAACAGCTCTAGAGTCTACCGCCACATCCGTGATATTCTCAGGCAATGTCCCTTTTATTGTTTTTACAGGCAGTACGGATAGCAATTCTTTCGTATTCATGTGATTTCCTCCAGTGAGTTGGTGAATAGCCTTAATCATTATAACAAATAAATGAATTTCACTAAAAAGGCTTTATTTATTGAAAAAATGAAGTACTAATTAATTAATCAATTACTAGTATCATACGCGTATTTTCTTATCACATCCACCTAAAACCTCATACATTGAATATTGAATGAAGAGTATTAAACATGTCAATAGAACAGACTACTGCTGTCCACCATTCTACATATCTACTTTTTTGAACAGCCGCAGGATCTCATCCCAATATTTGATCTAAACAATAAAGTCATAGATTACATGATACTTCTCTTCTCTCTATAGTAGAAGTCATTAAAAAGATATTTATTGACCACAAAGGCACTCTGCTGGTTGAAAGTCAGCAGAGTGCCTAGACAATAATTCGCTTTCTGTTAGCGAAGGAAACGCTTCACTAATTGCAGTTTCCCTTTGTATGGTGGAAACGCTAGGGGCACCGAAACGACGGTGCTCTTTTTCATCATCGATTTAGAATGGGTGAACGTTTCAAAACTCGCTTTGCCATGGTATTGATTCATTCCGGAAGGCCCTACTCCACCAAACGGTAAATGAATGTTGGCAACATGTGAGACCGTATCATTGATGCAACCTCCACCAAACGGTAGTGCTTCTATAAAGTGATTAGCTGCTTCATCGTTTTCTGTGAAAAAGTAGGCAGCTAACGGTTTAGGCAACGTACTAATTTGTTGTATCGCAATCCCTAAATTATCATACGGAAGTACAGGCAAGATCGGACCGAATAATTCATCTTGCATACTTGCGCTATTCCAATCGGATAATACCAAAATCGTCGGTTCAATATATTTATCTGCGGCGTCTGTATGGCCGCCTTCTACGATATATGCTTGATCTTGTTCTAATATTTTTGCCAAACGATCGAAATGACGATCTGCAATTATACGACCGTAGTCCGTACTCTTCTGCGCATCTTTTCCGTAAAAACGATGAATAGCGTTCTTCATTTCTTCTACTAATTCATCGTGAATCGATATATCAGCCAGTACATAATCTGGAGCTACACACGTTTGACCTGCATTCATAAACTTACCCCAAACAATTTTCTCCGCAGCTTTTTTAATATCTGCCGTATGGTCGACAACCGCTGGGCTTTTCCCACCCAATTCCAGTGTAAATGGAGTTAATCTTTCCGCACAAGCCCTCATGACGATTTTCCCTACGTTTGCACTTCCCGTAAAGAATACATAATCAAATGGTGCTTGTAACAACAGTTGCGTCTCTTCTTTGTAACCATGGACAACTGATACATACTCGGCAGGAAAAATACTTGACATGATTTTGTCCACGACAGCTGCCGTATGTAGTGCATCCTCTGACGGCTTCAATACTGTACAATTTCCTCCTGCTATGGATCCTACAAGCGGATCAAGCAATAGTTGGAATGGATAGTTGAATGGTCCAATAATCAAAGCCGTTCCATACGGTTCCTTCACGATAAAACTCGTTGCAGGCTGCAGATGGAGAGGTGTCTTCACTTTTTCAGGCGTTGCCCATTCATCCAAGTGATCTATCATGTGTGTAATACTGGACAAGACGAAACCTATTTCTGATACATACGCTTCAAGTGGATGCTTGTGCAAGTCTTTATGCAAAGCTTCCAAAATTTCTTTTTCATGCTTTTGAATTGCTTTGTATAGTTTTTCCAGCATCATGATTCGGAATGAAATACTACGCGTCACACCCGACACATAATATTGTTTCTGTTTGTTCATAATCATTTCAAGTTCTAAGTTCGTCATTGCCAAATTATCCACACTCCTCATAATTGTTGTTATTATCAGTCTACCATCTTATGCACCAGAAAAAACTTCAGACGAATTATTCGTCTGAAGTTTCTACTTAATTAGTATATTTTACTTCTCATGAGTCGCAATGAATTTAATACCACTATGACAGTCGCACCCATATCCGCCATGACCGCCATCCATAATGTTAGCCAGCCTGGAATAATGAGCAACAACGCAATCACTTTTAATCCAAGCGCGATTGAGATGTTCTGTACTATAATTTGTTTCGTGCGCGAACTCAATTTGATTGTATACGGAAGCTTTTCCAAGTCGTCCGCCATCAATGCAATATCCGCTGTTTCCAGTGCCGTATCTGTTCCCGCACCGCCCATCGCAATTCCAACATTCGCTGTAGCTAACGCTGGAGCATCATTCACTCCGTCTCCTACCATGGCTACTTTACCGTACTGCCCCAATGATTTGATCATCTCAACCTTTTGATCAGGTAACAATTCCGCTTTGACTTCAGTTAAGCCAAGTTGCGCACCGATCGCTGAAGCCGTTGATTGATTGTCACCAGTAAGCATTACCGTCCGCTTACCCATTTCATGTAGCTTTTGAATAACTTTTAGACTACTTTTACGAACTTGATCTGCTACTGCAATGATTCCTTCTAGGCCAGCTTCAGACCAAACGAGCATCACGGTCTTACCTTGTTTTTGTAATGTTAGAATCTGCTGTTCAATCGCCTCATCCATAGCATGTAGTTCTTTGAATAGATTTGGACTTCCCACATGTACCAAATGCTCTCCAATCTTGGCTTTTGCACCTTTACCGGTAATAGACTGGAATTGATCCACCGCAAGCAACCCAACCGGTAATTTCTCTGCTGCCCGCATAATAGAGGATGCCAATGGGTGTTGGGAGAATTTCTCGATAGAAGCAGCTTGTTGCAATACTTCATCTTCCGTTAATGACGAAACCGTCAAAACATCTGTTACTTCCGGACGTCCTTCAGTCAACGTACCCGTTTTATCGAAAGCCACGACTTTGATTTGGCCCGTTTCTTCTAAATGAATGCCACCTTTTATTAACACACCATTACGCGCTGCATTTCCTATTGCGGTCACGATTGCAATCGGTGTCGAAATGACTAATGCACAAGGACAGCCTACTACTAGTACGACAAGTCCTTTATAAAACCATTCGCCCCATATTCCACCCATTAAAAGTGGAGGTATAATCATGATCAATAAGGAAATAATTAAAATAGCTGGTGTATAATATCTCGCAAAACGATCGACAAATTGTTGTGTCGGTGCCTTTTCCGCTTGTGCTTCTTCGACTAAATGAATGATCTTGGCAATCGTCGTATCTTCAGCAAGCTTTGTCACACGTACTTGCATTGCACCTTCTTCATTCAACGTACCTGCAAACACTTCGTCTCCAAGGACTTTGTGGACAGGTACAGACTCGCCTGTAATAGCAGCCTGGTTAACCGAGGAATCACCTTGGATCACTTCACCATCCATCGCAATCTTTTGTCCTGGTTTAATTAAAATAACATCATCAATACGTAAATCTTCTACATCTACTTCAAATTCATTACTTCCACGGAGCACAATTGCTGTAGTGGGGGCAATTTCAATTAATGAGGTAATGGAATTTCTCGCCTTATCGATGGAGTAACTTTCCAACGCTTCACTAACAGAGAAAAGGAACACTACTACCGCACCTTCAGCCCAGTCACCGATCAGTGCGGCTCCAATCACTGCAATCGTCATCAATGTGGACATATCGAATTCAAGTTTAAAAAGATTCGTTAATCCTTCTTTCATCAAACTGAATCCACCAATTAGAATGGCGGCTAAAAACAATCCGACGGACAGCCAATTATTATCACCATTTGCGGTAGACACTGCATACCCTGCCAATAGTAGAATTAAGGAAGCAATTGTCGTTTGATTTTCACGTTTTTTCCAAAAAGGCATATGCTGTTTAATGATCCGTTGCTTTTCAGGGAACACTTTAATACCGTCAAACGCTCCTGCTTCTTCCAGTTGTAAGATCGAGGCATCACCCGCGACCGTTAATTTAGAAGCGCCGAAGTTCAGTTGAACATCTTCTACAGTAGAAATTTGACGAACATTCTTCTCAAACTTCGCAGCACAACTTGTGCACGACAGATTCTGTAAGCGATAGACATTTTTCTCAGAAGCCATGTAACCAGTCCTCTCAAAAAATTCATCATTTTTCAGGTTTTCTTCATTCAACCGTTCATTTGATTGATTAGTTTTAGTATATGCAATGAATGACTTTCTGTCAATTCATACATTCAAATATCAGTTTGAATGTCAAGTTATAAAAAAGCAGCCCCTTGGATGAGCTAAGAGACTGCAAATGACATGATTCATTATTTAGAACGCGCAACAAAGATCTGTGGTACTTCTGCTTCAAAGCGAACCAATTCGCCCGTACGTGGATGCAGGAAGGCCAATGCCGTCGCATGAAGCCCTACTCTGCGTATAGGATTGCCAGTAGCACCGTACTTTTTGTCTCCTATCACAGGATGACCCAATTCTTCCATATGTACTCGAATTTGATTTTTTCGACCCGTTTCCAGAAGAACCTCTAACAATGAAAAGTTTTTGTTTGCCTGAATTCTTCTATAATGTGTAATCGCATGCTGCCCGCCATTGTCAGTCGGGCTTGAATAGACTCGAAATGCACTATTTTCAGTTAACCAAGAATTGATAGTACCCGATTGTGTACGTACTTTTCCTTCTACAAGTGCCGTATACAAACGTTCCTTTACGGATTCATTCCACGTGCTTTGTAAAGCTTGCTGAGTTTCTTCATTTTTAGCAAACATCATGACGCCGGATGTATCTCGATCCAGTCGATGCACAACAAAAATCCGATTCTCGGGATGACTTCTTTTAACATATTTCGTAATTTCACGATATGCTGTCTGATCTTTTTCTTTTTCCGACGCAACAGAAAGAACACCTGCGTCTTTATTGATTACGATGAGATCCTCATCTTCATGCAGAATAGCTACACCTACTAATTGAGACACATTTATAGCCGCTTTGTTACTTTGTATTTCAACCGTTTGTCCAGGTTCTAATGACTGATTATGCTTTGTTGTCATGTGACCATCCACCATAACTTGTCCACGTGTAAGAACTGATTTAACGGAATTCCGACTACTTTTTGACATGATCTTCAATAAATATGGCAATAATTCTATTTGTTCTTCCACTATATATTCTTTTACATTGGATGTTTCTTGTTTTCTTTTCATCAAAACGTATCCCTCCTGCTTACCTACATGCTTATTTGTACTTTAAGTATACACCGTGCGACCTATGTGTGTATTGTAATTATATTTTGCCGAAAATAGTAAAGACTATCTGAAATCAAGACATAAAAAAAACAGCCCCTAGACATTCGGTCTAATAGGACTGTTTATTGTTATAAACCGTGTTCCGACGGTAAATAACTTAGGTTTGGCACCTATGACCCCGACTGGGCTCGAACCAGCGACCTCCACCCTGTCAAGGTGGCGCTCTCCCAGCTGAGCTACGGAATCGATAATACTAGTATGTGCGTGTAAGAAGCAAGCCAGTTAGGCTCTCAAGCACAAGTACTATAATAGCATTATCCATCCTTGTTGTAAACAACAAAATTAAAAATCGACAATTTTTCTACGACGACAGAAAAATTACCGATTTTCATGGAAGTTAGTTACCTTATTCAGAGAAGATTCTCCTTTCTCTTATTGCATAGGATGAATAGGTTCTTCTATTGATTCATTCTCGAAATATAAAAATTCTTCTTGTTCTAGCTCACTCATACGTTCTTTGTTAAAGCCATGCGCTAAGTGCCCTTCAAATACGTTTTCCCACCATGTCTCTTGTGTATTCATATTATTTCGCTCCCTTTTGATTTGATTGGTTTCTGTACCGATCTTTATATTTTGTTTGCAATGACTGATTCGCTTATATGTAGTATATACATAATCAGCGTTGCCAAAACTGCGTAATTAGTCCAAATTCGATTGACTTTTTTATAGACCTTTGACTTCTTGACTTTACGATCATGGTGTGTTTTAAAACATCCACTTGTTTTGCAAACCCTTACAAATACTAAACTTGTCTTCTATTAATTACACCACTCACTATAGTACAAACCTCCCAAATAGACTAATAGAATCTTTAGTTTACGTTGGAGATAATTCAATAAATTTACTATTTCTTCAAAAAAATAAAGACTTGCAAGCTCATTTCGAGCTAACAAGTCTTTTAGTTATTTAATTTGACGCTAATTTAGGCGGAGTATTTTTCTTGTTACCCATCCACTGGAATGCCAGCAAGATAATGAATAACACCAAACCAATGATATCAGTCATAGTTTCAGGATAGATCAACAGCATACCTGTACCAATCGTTATAATTCGCATAATCCAATTCAATTTACTGTACCAGTAGCCAATTATTCCAGCACCGATTGCGACCATACCTACAATGGCCGTCAAGGTCACCCATACAATCTCCGTTATACTCGAGTCGAGCATCAGCATCGCTGGATTAAAGACGAACATATACGGAATGATGAAGGCGGCTATTGCCAATTTCGCAGAAGTGATACCGGTCTTGATCGGATCTCCACCAGAAATACCTGAAGCTGCAAAGGCTGCCAACGCAACAGGCGGCGTGATATCTGCAATGATACCAAAGTAAAATACGAATAAGTGTGCTGATACTGCCACTACAATCGGCACAGCTGCCCCTACAGGCTCATCAAGCATCAATAGTGTAATGATGGCAGGCGCTGCAATTGTAGATGTAATAACATAGTTTGCTGTCGTTGGAGAGCCCATCCCCAAAATAATTGCTGCAAACATTGTGAAGATTAATGTAAGCAAGACGTTACCACCGGCTGCTGAGATCAAGCCGGTTGCCAAGCTTAGCCCAAGACCCGTCTTTACAACGACGCCAACAATAATACCTGCACAAGCAGTCGCTGCCGCAACAGCCAATGCTGTACGTGCACCATCTACTAATGCATCAATCATATCTCTAAATCCAATTCTCGTCTCTTTGCTAATTGAACTGACGATAATCGTAAGAACAATACCGAGTAATGCTGCCTTCATCGTAGGAATACCCGCCAATAAGAAGACGATAATTCCAAGGATCGGAAGCAATAAATAAATCTTTTTTAATGTTTCTTTCCGATTTGGAATCTGTGATGCGTCCATTCCTTGCAAACCTACGCGCTTTGCTTCGAAATGCGTCATGATCCAAATTCCTGTGAAGTATAACAATGCAGGAATAGCTGCCGCTTTGGCAATTTCCCAATACGTTACACCGCCGATGAATTCAACCATTAGGAACGCTGCTGCTCCCATGATCGGTGGCATAATCTGTCCACCCGTAGAAGCCGCAGCCTCTACTCCACCCGCAAATTCTTTACGGTAGCCAAGCTTCTTCATCATCGGAATCGTGTATGAACCCGATCCAACAACGTTTGCTACGGAACTACCTGAGATCGTACCTTGCAAAGCACTTGAGAAAATCGCAACTTTTGCCGGCCCACCAGTTAAGCGACCCGCTAATACTACTGCTAAGTCATTGAAGTAGTTACCTACGCCTGTTTTCACCAGAAACGCCCCAAACAGTAGGAAGACGAATATGAAGGTGGCGGATACGCTAATCGGTGTACCGAGGATCCCGTCTGTTGTAAAGAACATTAATTGAACGAGATTTTCCACGCTTTGTCCTCTATGTGCAAGGAACCCTGGGAAATAAGGTCCAAAGAACGCATACGCGAGAAACACGATCGAGATGATCGTAATCGGCATTCCTACCGCACGTCTCGCTGCTTCTAGTGTGAGTAGAACTGCTAAAATACCGATAATTAAATCGATATCGGATACACGCCCCACACGAAATACTAATTCATCGATGAATAACGGCCAGTATAAACCAACGGCTATTGCCAATATGGATAGAATAATATCGTAAAACGGTACTTTATTACGGCGTTCACCAATCTTCTTTCTAGCAGGGAACATGAGGAATATAAGTGATAAAGCAAAACCTAAGTGAATCGAACGCTGGATTTGAGCCGTAAATGGCTTACCAATTGCTGTATACAACTGAAAAATTGAAAATGCTAGCAAACCGAAAAACACAATTTTTCCTAGTAGCCCTTTTAAATCGCGTGTATTGGATTCCGGGTCATACTTTTGAAGAATTTCGAGTTGCTCTTGTTCGGAAAGCGTACCCATTTCTTCATCTGAAAGTACGGGTATGTCTTTTTCCTGATCTTTATTACGATCCATTTAATCTAACTCCTTTCAACAACTTATAATTTGGTACCTTCATTACATGAAATTCATAAGAATGACCCTTTTCAAGGAATTCTTTTAGATGATACTCTTGTTGCTCATATCGCAAAGACAGATCTGCATTCACCCTACCCACATAGAGAACAAACGAATCTATCACGCGTTTTTCGAATGTAAGCGTATAAACACCATCTTCCACATGCAGTGTTTCGCCTTCTTCTGCGTAACCTGGCAATCCGATGGCTACGTCTTCATACTGCATAAATTCGAAACGGAGCTTACCGTCGTCGGTAATGCGATATTGCTCCTTCACATTAGACAAGTGAATCGAGTGAATATAGTTCACTTGAAAATTTCGATCCTTATGTAATGGAAGATAATACGCTTTTGGCTGTTCGCTCCGAACCTCTTCAAGTACGATCATTTGTCTGTATGGATAAAACAATACGACCAGCATTACAATTCCTATTAGAAACGTCAGCAGAAGAACAATCTTTCGTGTTTTCATCCACTTAATCCTCTCTGTTACATTACATGCAATAGGCATAATAGTGTATGAATTTTGCAAATTTCTTTAAAAAATTAAGAATGGGACGGACAAAGCTCTCGCTTCACCGTCCCCATGCTTCTATCAGATAACTAATTCAGTTTATTAGTTCACTTCGTCAAAGTACTTCTGTGCACCTGGGTGTACAGGAATACCAATACCATTCAAACCGTTTTCTGCTTTAATCAAAGCACCTTTAGCATGTTGAATTTTTGAAGCGTTTTCATAAATTGCCTTTGTGATCTGGTAACCAAGTTCTTCAGAAATATCGTTCTGCATAACAAGCATTGCACCTACTGATACTGCAGGTGTTTCTACTTCAGAACCATATGTTCCAGCAGGGATCATTTCTTTTGCATAGTATGGATATTTCTCGATTAATTCGTCAGCTTTTGCGTCTTCTACTGGAACAATGAAAACATCAGAAGTAGCGTTAAGACCTTCAACAGCACCTGTTGGAGTTCCAGCTGTAATGAATGCAGCGTCGATTTGTCCAGCTTGTAGACTCTCTTGAGACTCACCGAAGTCTAAGTTTTGTGCTTTGATATCGCTTAGAGCTAAACCGTGAATTTCAAGTAGTTGCTCAGCATTAGCTGCTGTACCTGATCCTGGTGCTCCAATTGAAATACTTTTACCTTTTAAGTCTTCAAATGTCTTGATGTTGCTTTTCTTCAACGTAACCAATTGAACTGTTTCCGGGTAAAGTGAACCAACAGCAGATACTTCGTCGATTACTTCTCCGTCAAACATCATTTCACCTTTAGAAGCATAGTACGCGATGTCTGTTTGTACGAATGCAATGTGTGCATCTCCATCTTTAAGCGCTGTCATGTTTGCAGCAGATGCTTGAGATACCTCAGCAGTAGTTTTGATTCCTGTCTCTTGGCTGATGAATTCAGCAAAAGATCCACCTAGTGGATAATAAGTTCCTTGTGTTCCCCCAGTAAGTAAGCTCAAGAACTTGTAGTCTTGTTCCGTTTTACCTTCGTCTTTGTTTCCGTCTGCGTCTTTATCGCCGTCAGCTTTTTCGTCGTTACCGCAAGCTGCGAGTACAAGAAGTGCAAGCATGGAAACTAGCGCCAGTAGGCGAAGTGAGTTTTTCTTCATGTGACCATCTCCCCTTTACTATTTGTAGTCATAGACATTACCATTCTACCATGAAAGCGCTTTAGCTTGTCAATATTTTATAAAATTTTATTGTAGTTATAGATAAATAGGTGGGATGTGTAGTATGGAGGTACTGTGTTGAGGTGTTGGGTCGTTGCTCGACTGGTTGTTGGGGACTGGAGTTAGTGAGGGTCTGCTTTTTGGACTCGCGCAGGCACGTGGGGGATTGCCTACAGCCATGAGCCAACTAGCGGTGGAGCTGCTAGCTGTCTCATGGCCACGGCCTCCCCCGCAGTTGTGCCTGCGCTAGTAAGTGGTTGACAAGTTAGATTGTGGTTTATAGAAGATGAAAACCAGTGACTGGGTGGTACGATTCTTCTGTCTTAGCTAAGTCATTAGGAGATAGATTAGGTCGTTGCACGAGATTGGCTTGTTCATTGAAAGTGGTGAGGGTCATGCTTTGGACTCGCGCAGGCACGTGGGGGGATTGCCTCCAGCCATGGGCCAACTAGCGGTGGTGCTGCTAGCTGTCTCATGGCCACGGCCGACCCCGCAGTTGTGCCTGCGCTACTGAGTGGTTGACAAGTTAGATTGTGGTTTATAGAAGATGAAAACCAGTGACTAGGTGGTACGATTCTTCTGTCTTAGCTAAGTCATTAGGAGATAGATTAGGTCGTTGCTCGAGATTAGCTTGTTCATTGAAAGTGGTGAGGGTCATGCTTTGGACTCGCGCAGGCACGTGGGGGATTGCCTACAGCCATGAGCCAACTAGCGGTGGAGCTGCTAGCTGTCTCATGGCCACGGCCTACCCCGCAGTTGTGCCTGCGCTACTGAGTACTTATCAAATCATGTTGTGGTTTATAGGAGATAAAACCAGTGACTGGGTAGTACTAGTTCCTATCCTTGCAAAAGAAAAATCTGAAGTGTCCTACACATAATCTAACGTAGGCGGCTGCACGTGGTAGGCGTAGTAATGAGACAGCCAGGCGCACTTCCTGTCTGGCTCATTGCGGAAGCCATCCACCACCGCCGAAGTGGGGCCAATGATCGCCCCACTTACTTTGCCAGTCAAACCGCTACCTCCGCAAAAACTAGGAAAAGAAAAGCTTTAGTAGAACAACGACCCAATGCCGTTTATTATACACTTCTAAAGCATCAGAAAAAGTTCTAACATTAAAAAGACCATCCATAGAAATTAATCTAGGACAGCCTCACTTTACTTATGAACCCTTGCCATTCTGTACATCCTTAAACGTTAGACCAGCCTCTTGTAAATCACGTGTTCTGTGCGCAATTCTAGACGCCGCACACGCTGCCACACTCGCTACTAGATCATCCAAGAACGTATGGATACCAATTCCTTTTTTTGTATCCAACTCATTAATGATCCCCACTTTGTTCTTATCCAAGTGACCGAATGTAGTGACTGCGATCGAACCGTATGTGTAGACTGCACCCAATGCAATCGTTTCATCGACTCCGAATAAACCTTCGTCTGATTCAACGATTTGCTGAAGTGGTTGCGATAGCTGACCTCTTTCAGCCATTTCGTCTAATTCAACACCGACCAGTATCGCGTGCTGCAATTCACGTTTGCGAAGAACGCTTTCTACCGAGTCGACACACTGTTCGAGTGACAAGCCTTTGTTATAGGGTACTTGCAATTCATAAACAATTTTTGCGATATCTTGAATTTTAACTCCACGACGGATCAGCGCGTCTTTTGTTGCCGCTGTCACGACGTCCGAATGAACAATATTCTTACCTTCATCCATATTATTTCCCCTCTCTTTCTTCATACGCAATAGTTTTCACTAGCTTTACACTGTTATTTATCGGTATGATATTTACTAAGTGTACATTAATTATGGAGGTCCTACAAAATGAATCCAGGAAAAATTGAAGAAATCCGTTTTTATAGTAATGAGCTACAAGAAGAAATGGAATTGTTGATATATTTACCATCCCGCTACTCCCCTTTGTACAAACATAATGTCATGCTCGTCTCAGATGGGAAAGATTATTTTCAATACGGACGGATTGGACGGATTGTTGATGAGTTAATGGAAGAAGAAATCATTGAACCTGTCATCATTGTAGGTATTCCATACAAAACGGTGCAAGAACGCAGACGTATGTATCACCCTGAAGGTGACAGACACAAGGCGTATATCCGCTTTTTAGCACACGAGTTAATTCAGTATATTGATGAAACCTATCCAACATACCAAATGGGATCCTCAAGAACATTAGTTGGTGACTCATTAGCAGCATCTATCTCATTATTGACTGCATTAAAATATCCTAATTGTTTTGGAAATGTAGTATTGCATTCACCTTTTGTGAATGAACAAGTACTTGGAGCCGTCCAAGCCAATCAAAGCCCAGCAAACCTTTCTATATACCATGTAATTGGTGATAAAGAAACGTACGTACCAACTACTTCTGACGGCAGACTCGACTTTCTGACGCCTAACCGAGAGTTGCATAAAGTTATTAAAGAAAAAAGATTTCCTTACTTTTACGAAGAGTTGGATGGCGATCATACTTGGAAGTCATGGCAACCAGATATTCGCCGTGCGCTGATCGAAATAAATAGTCTTTAGTAGTAGAACAGGACAAGTCAGACTATTTTCTGATATACTAAAATAGATGTACCTAAAATTCAATCAATTTACAAGGAGGCAATCTTAAATGAAATATGGTATTGTTGCATTCCCTTCAAAAAAGCTTCAGGACTTAGCAAATGGTTATCGAAAGAGATATGATCCACATTACGCGTTGATTACACCTCATATGACGCTGAAAGATCCGTTCGAAGCAAATGATAAGGAAATTGAAGAAGTAGCAAAAGCGTTAAGAGAAATTACCATCAAGAACCATCCTTTTGAATTGAACGTTACAAAGGTCGGTTCATTCGCACCGACTACGAATACGATTTACTTTAAAGTTGTACCAAACGATGAACTTCTTGCTTTGCATAAGGATTTAAATGTGAATTTCTACCACGATGAAAACAACTATGCTTTTGTTCCGCATATTACAATTGCACAAAAATTGAGTTCCGGTGAACATGACGATGTGATAAACCAAATGAAAATGGTAGGTGTTGACCATTCGGAAGTCATCGACCGTATTCACATGCTTTATCAACTAGATGACGGATCGTGGACAGTGTACGAAACATTCCGTCTTGATCGTGAGTCATAATTTGCAGATCACAGTGAAAATCGTCACAGATGAAAAGGGTCGCCAGGATGCTTATGCAGTCCGCCAGAAAGTATTTGTGGAAGAGCAAGGCGTCCCTCTAATCCTTGAGTTAGACGAATACGATCAAGATGCCATCCACTTCGTCGCCTACGATGAAGCAGATCAGCCAATTGGCGCCGGTCGTATGAGGGGTCTGGTCAATGCACATGCGAAAGCAGAAAGAATTTGCATATTGCCGGAACATCGTGGAAAACACCTTGGTAATCTAATTATGAATGCTTTAGAAGAACATGCGAGAAATAAATCTATGAAGAAACTTCTTTTGAATGCCCAGTCTTATGCTGTGCCATTCTATGAGAAACTAGGCTATGTGGTCACTTCTCCTGAATTCATGGATGCAGATATACCTCATCGTGCTATGGAGAAAGATTTGCGGACTACATGATGCTAGACAAATAAAATAACCCTAACTGCTTGTAATAAGCAGTTAGGGTTATTTTATTTGTTTTAGACATATGCGTTAATCGCTTGACCTTTACCTACTACATCTGCAATCTCAGGTGAGAACTGGGCCGGATTCGGAGCAATAAATCCATTTTTTACTAAAGGTTGAGGTGCACGTTTTTTTCTTTGCTTCATCTGCTCTTCACGACGTCTGTTTTCATCTTCTAGAACGTCTTCCCAATAACTCGACTCCTCATTTGCCAGACGCACAGGACTCACTCGCCCGATATACGCAAAATTATGACGATCATTGTTCATACGTTCTGCATATTGTTGTGCTTGGTAATTTTGTATTGGTAGAATGTATCCCATGATGTGCACCTCCTTTTTTTCATGTATTATCACTTGTAGTATATCCGCTAAGCAACTAATCTAAACCTATTTTTGAATGTTTATTTATTTTCCGCCAAGCATTTGTGAAATATCGTTCAGATTTAGTCCTCTACCACTTTTTACGATGGAATGGACCAATTCATCTTCTACTGCTTGTGGCACGTCTTTATTTGCCACTTGGCTCACTTTTCGAATGATTTTTCGTACTTGGTTTTCATCTTTGAAATCTGCATATTGAATTGCATTCGCTAACGCAAAGACTTCTTCCATTGGAACACCGGTTTTGGATTCTATTTTTTTAAAAAATGAATCGTTCATAGTCAGTTCTCCTCCTTAGAAATAGCTTCTGCCTACAATAATCAATAAAATAAACAGAACTACAATCAAGACGAATGAAGAACCGCCATAATTCACACCGCATCCTCCGCCGTATCCGTAACCACCTTGTGATGGATAACATCCGTACATGAAAAACCCCTCCTTCCTATCTTCTCTACTATATGCAGAGAAGAATGAATTGGAGAGGGCGTTTAAGTAATTTAGACATTTCCTTTTGAAGTAAAGAGCAATGCACCGATTAGTCCGAAAATGATCGCTGCACTGATTCCTGAACTTGTCACTTCGAACATTCCAGTTACTACACCGACCAGACCATGTTTCTCTGCTTCCACCATGGCACCATGTGTCAATGCATTACCGAATGAAGTAATAGGAATCGTTGCGCCTGCACCGGCAAAATCAATAAGTGGTTCATACCAACCAATACCGTCCAACACCGAACCTGTCACTACCAATGAAACCAATGTATGAGCAGGCGTTAATTTGGCAACATCCATTAATAATTGTCCAATGACACAAATCAAGCCACCTACTATAAATGATGTGATGTATATAGATATCATTCTGCCATCACCTCATCCATTGACAGTTCAATCGCGTGCGCAATACATGGAATCGTATCCCCTTGTTGAAATGACAAAGGAGATAGCAAAGCACCAGTTGCCAATAATAAAACCCGCTTATACTCTCCCGTCAGCAATTTTTGATAGACATCGGAAAGAAATACGGCTGCCGAACAACCAGATCCACTTGCTCCCGCTTTGAAGGACGGATCATTTCCATAAAACTCTTCTCCGGCATCCCGAAAGTTTTTCGTATGTGGTAAACCATTTTCATTTGCTAACGCTTTAAATATATTAAACCCATTACTTCCTAAATCTCCAGTTATGATCGTGTCATAGTCATCGATTGTCCGATCATGTCCCGTTAAATGATTCATCAATGTATCACTAGCAGCTGGGGCCATCGCAGATCCCATATTGAGTGGATCCGTCATCCCCATGTCTATCACTTTACCTACAGTAGCGCAGTTAATAACGGGAGTTCCTTGTTTATGTTGTCCGATTAATACTGCACCAGCCGCCGTGACGGTCCATTGTGCAGTTGCTCCTTTTTGCGAACCATACTCTAGTGGATATCGAAACTGTCTTTCAATTGCGTTATGTTGACTAGAAGATCCGGCTATGATCCAGTTTGCTTGCTTAGCATCCGCGAGTAATGCCGCAGTGATCATAGAAGAGACAGAAGTAGCGCATGCAGAAAACAGACCGATATATGGAATAGCTAGTGCTTGGGCTGCAAAATTAGATGGGGTCATCTGATTAACCAAATCACCCGTTAAGAAGAAATCAACTTTCTCTGGCTGTTTCTTCGCTTTACTAAGTGCGATCAACACAGCGTCATACATTAACTGCTTATGACCGTCTTCGTTTGTCGGCAAATCACAACGCTCATCTTCATATACTTTATCGAATTGCTGTGCAAAGACACTTTTCTTTTTTTCCAATGGACCCGCTGTTACACCTGTTGCGTAAATACTTGGCTTGGACTGAAAGGTTAGCACTCCCCGCTTTACCATGAGACCACTCCAAACTTCACTAAGATAGTTTTAATCAGAGCTACTACAAATGCCGAAAAAACACCGAATAAAATAACAGATCCTGCTAGTTTAAACATGTTGCCACCTACGCCTAATACGTATCCTTCTGATTTATGTTCAATAGCCGCTGATACGACCGCATTGCCAAAGCCGGTAATTGGCACCGCCGCTCCCGCTCCACCAAACTGCGAAATCTTTTTATATAATCCGAAACCAGTTAATAACATCGCAATGAAAATCATCGTAGCAACCGTCGGATTACTCGCTGTGCGTTCCGTAAAGTCAAAATACGTAATATAAAAGAGTGCAATGAACTGTCCAATCAAACAAATCAAACCACCTGTCAAGAAAGCTTTAATTACATTTTTCAAAATAGGAGGTTTAGGTGATAACTCTTTCTCTATTTGGGCATACTTTTCTTGTTGCATTAGGTTTGCTCCTTTTCGATTGATTTGATTTTATCGATTTTCTTTCGATAATCTTTTTCACCTTTTTTACGGATCAACTTCTCCGTTTCCATCAGAATTTTACTATCTGCCGACACCGTAATTTTCATGTCAGGATACTCCTTTTCCAATTTCTTCTGAATATCCGTAGCGATCTTTTTCTTTTTAAATCGGGAAAACGTATTGACACGAATTCCTACCAGTAATTCATCCTCAAATAGCAGTACCTTTGCTAGCTTCACATGTTCATTACTCATGATGACTTCCTCTACTGAATGCTCATCCTGCGAAGTTGTATTTTTAATATAGGTTCCCTTTTCACTACAACCAGTAAGTAGACCAAGAATAATTAACAAGATACTCAGTTTCTTCAAATGCAACGCCTCCCTTCTGTCTAGCATGTAACTTTTATGTCGGATTTATGCATAATGAGGAAAGCGCCCTGTCATGTCGATTACCCATGCATAGAGTATAGAGAACGACAAACAGGAGGTGGACAGTAGTGGGATGTGAAAAGAAGGACAGCAAACATGGTGGCTGTCATAAGTCAAATTGTATTTGTGAAGTAGTGCGCTTTATCCAACGCGTCCAGAATACGAGTCCGGAAGTGGATTGTGTAGAGTGTGATACGGATTGCTTCATGGCGCCGCTTGGCAGTTTAGTAAGCCCGGTTAGAGGCCGCGTCAACACACGCGTATTTAGTTTATTGACGGGTAATGGGGATTATTTCAAGGCAGTGTTCAGAGGTGGCAATAAGCATAAGCCGTATCCTAAGATGACTAAAGAAGAATCTATGGGTAATCACAACCCGTCATCTTACCATCATACGAGCTGCGTTTCTGTATTCTTCCGCGTGCAGACGGTGTTTGATTCGTGCTGTGCTACCATTCAAGTGTTGCAGCCTTTATATAACGGAAAGCCGTTTGATATTACTACAGACGGAAAAATCTGTTTTGAGAAGATTTGTAAGGTGAATGGTTTCGGACCTACGAATACGTGCTTGACTGTGGATTTAAATTGTTTCTGCGGTGTTCAATGTATCGATGATGTGTTTATCGATTTCTGCGATGAGGCTTGATTTATTGCTTGCAATGCTAATTGGCGAACCCTATTCAATAGGGTTCGTCTTTTTTTGGTTTCACGATAGAAATTGAAAGACGTGAGGACACCGTTGATCGACATTCCAGGTGGACGCTTTCCACTTACGTTCAACTAGTGTCGTTTTTCAATATAGAAAGATAGTGCAATAGCAAACAAAAAGGCGAACCCGTTTAGCGGGTTCGCCTTTTTGTATTAAGAATTAAATAGTGAATGATTGCTGTTTCCAAAGGATATCTAAGATTTCTTCAATGCGAACTGATGTGATCTCTTCGTTTGTCTTGATCCACACCATTTCATCTTCTAGATCGTGAAGCTTGCCTTTAATTTTTTCCTTTTCGGTGACGATTTCTAATGGCGCATATAGTTCTTTGCGAAATGGGTGATGTAAGTATTCCAAACGTTTTCGAATAGGTTCGTTAGTAGATTTTTCTTGTTGTATTTCTTGTAACTCTTCTGTCGATTGGAATTCAGGGGCAGCTATAACTTCAGATCTTTCTATTACCCTCGAATGCTCCAGCTCGAAGACAGATGTGCTTTCTTCTTCCACGATAGGCGTATACCGATATTTTCTTATGATGGGGCTCGTGATAAACAGTAATGGCTTTTCATGACGCATTTTCATCACTTCCTTTTAGATAGCATATGTGAGCTAATCGCCTAAGGTTCCAGAATAAAAAAACAGTATTCCTAGTTCATAATGAACTTAGGAATACTGTCGCTAGGCCTAGATAGATAACGACACTGATGACGTCGTTAAGTGTTGTAATAAATGGTCCTGAGGCAACAGCCGGGTCCACTTTGAGTTTATGCATGAATAATGGAATAAATGATCCTGAAATAGTCGCAACGAAAATAGACACCAACATCGCTGCTCCTACTAGTAAAGCGATAACTAATTCATGCTTCCAAATGAAGATTAATAGAACGACGAATATTGCACAAATGACACCCGTAATAATTCCAGTTCCTGCTTCACGTATCAGCAACTTGATCTTACTTTCATCTTCAATGTCACGTGTAGCAATACCTCGAACCGCAACAGCAAGAGACTGTGTTCCACTGTTTCCGGCAGTACCGGCGATCAAAGGGATAAATGCGGCTAATAAAGCAACTTTAGAAATCGTCTCAGTAAATAAATCTATTAAGTTCGCTGTCAACATTCCAAGCACTAATAAAATAAGTAGCCAAGGAATCCGTTTTTTCGCAGCAGAGAATGGGTTTTTATCAAATGTATCCATTGTCGAAACACCGGCAAGTTTAGAATAGTCATCCGATGCTTCTTCATCGATAACGTCGATAATATCATCGACGGTGATAATCCCTAGAATATGTTGTTGGAAGTCGACGACCGGAACAGCCAAGAAGTTATAATCCTGTATGGTTCGGGCAACGTCTTCCTGGTCGTCCGAAACAGATACACTCACTAGACGATCACTCATAATGGAGCGAATTAATGTATCTTCATCTGCAATAATCAAGTCACGCAACGAAACGACACCCGTTAAACGCTGGAAATCATCTACAACGAAAATATAGTAAATGGTCTCAGCGCTCGGTGCTTCACTTCGCAATATTGTCATAGCCGAACGTACTGTAGAATTCTCGGATACCGTGACGAATTCTGTTGTCATGATCGAACCGGCTGTGTATTCTTCATAATGCAGTAATGCTTTAATTTGTATAGCAGCTTCTTTATCCATCAACGTTAAATAGCTGACGACTTTCTTTTTATCAAGTTCTTTCAGGACATCTACCGCATTATCCACAAACATGTATGAAATCATCTCTGCGGCATATGTCGCGTCCATCTCCTCAAGGAACTCTTCGTATTCATCTTCCTCAATTTCACTTGTTTCGAATATCTCCGCAAGTTCTTTTGGTGATAGATAAAAATACATCAGTTCCCGAAGTTCTGCGCCAACTTCTTCATAAAAAATTGCTCGATCGTATGGATGAAGCACTAGATATTCTTGTCTAAACGAATGGATATCTTCGTTGCTCAGCAATCTACGCAACTTATCTTCATCCAAAACGACTTCACTTTTTATTTGTTCTGGTTGAGTAGTCATGATTTCACACCTTCCCTTCTGCACTTACCGTACGCTAAAACATACCATTAAGTTCCATTATATTGCACATATTATTTTATATAAGAGAGTTGTTGCTTAGAGTATTCGCACACTTGTTGACTTTGCCGTAAATAGTATTGCATATCTTCCGGCAGTGAACTAGTAAAATGCATTCTCTCTTTCGTGATCGGATGAAGAAAACTGACACGTGAGCAATGCAATGCTTGGCGCGGGAACATCTCTTGATCCGCACCATATAAATCATCTCCTACAAGTGGATGACCTAGCCATTGCAGATGCACACGGATCTGATGCGTACGTCCCGTATGCAATGTCAAGTCTATAAAGGAGAAATGGTTCGCTTCATTTCGATAATGCGCACTTACTGACACATCCGTTTTCGAATACTGGCCATCTTCCCGGACAATTCTTTCAATAATACTCCCCTCTTTTCTTCCAATCGGTTGTTCGATTGTTAAAAATGATGGAGTGATTATACCTTCTGCGAATGCCGTATATTGTCGTTGAAATAGATCTTGTGCCATTTGTTGGCTCAATACATGATGAATATGACGGTTTTTCGCCACACAAATAATACCTGATGTATCGGTATCAAGGCGTGTCACCATATGGGCTGTAGATAGAATGCCTTCTCTTAGAAATTTTCCACAGACAAAATTCGCAAGCGTTCCAGTAGGATGATTGCGGGAAGGTATTGTGCTCTGTCCAGCTGGCTTATCGAGAATCAGAAGGGTTTCATCTTCATATAAAATAGATAATACTCCATCTTGCGGAGTCAATCCGTCACTTATTTGCTCAGGAGGAAACGAGACCGTTATCTGATCATCTATCTGAAGCTTATATCGCACGTTTTGAGGCTGGCCATTCACCAAGATCTCTCCGCCACGATATTTAATAGCCGTCAATGTTGTTTTGGAAATTTCATGTTGCGCCAAAAACTCGCGAAGTAATCCACTTTTCTTCGCAACAAATTGTAATTGAAATGGTGTGTTAATTTTTCTTTTCATCATCTTCTCGTTCATAGATTAAATCACTCGCTATAAATGACTCTTCAACACGTTTCCAGAATGGGAATGGACGGAAGCGTGCAAAGCCCATTTTTTCATTGGATACTTTGTACTCAATGGATTTAACATCTTTATGAAGAAGCTGTAAATGATCGACAGTTACCATGAAATCGGGTCCTTTTACAGGTGTCAATGTACAAATATGGTGATCCGGTAAAATAAGTGGTGAACCTACCGTACGGAATACACGATTGTTAATCGAAGCCATTTCTGTCAGTTGCATAGATGGTAACGAAGGATGAATTATGGCACCGCCAAGTGATTTACTGTAAGCAGTTGATCCGGATGGCGTCGACATGCAAAGTCCGTCTCCTCTAAAGCGTTCGAAGTGTTCTCCGTTTAACTCAACGTCCATCACCAAAGTGACTTCAGGTGATTTTACTGTGGATTCATTCAACGCTAAATACGATGCGCTTTTTTCAGAATGTCGATAATTGATCGTCACTTCAATCAATGGATACTCAATCACTTCGTATTCTTGTCTAGCGATTAGAATAACCAACTTTTCTATCTCGGAAGGTTTCCAATCTGCATAAAACCCTAAGTGACCTGTATGAATTCCAACAAAAGAAGTTTTATCCAAGCGATGTATATATTTATGGAAAGCATGCAATAACGTGCCGTCACCACCAATAGACAATACAATATCCGGTTCTTCCTCATCATATTTCAAACCAAAATCGCGTAAATACACGCGAGCTTCTTTCATTAGTTTATTGGAGATCTCATCATTCCGCGATTGAATTGTGAATTTCATTACGTCACTTCCATTCTTTTTGTGAAATTCTTTTGCCATATATCAATTCACCTTTTCCAGCACCGGCTTGAAGATATCTTCGACAGCTGTACTGAATTCCTCGCCGTAATTATCATTTCCTTCAATATTGAAAATAAGCGCCTGCATTTCTTCTGCAGCACCTGTTAATGGTATTTTCTCATCTTGCCAAATCAGCACAGGCTCTGCTTGTTGTAACAGCATATCCACTAACCCGTTCCAACTATCTTTTGGGAAATACGCATAGCGATAGCCAGCATCGTGATCGAAGATATAAACGAACGATTGTCGATCCGTGTCTGTCAACATTTTCCCCGCTGGAGAACCTAACGGCCACTCTGCCTCAGGATTCAATATAAAGTGAACTTCATTACCGTTCTTACGTGTTTCAATGATTTCATTTTTCATATCCAAGACATCCACTTCCTTAATATAAGTCTTTACGTTTAGTCTACCATATGCCACTCACAGTTGCATTTTGTTATTGTGCATTATGGTAAGAAAGTTGGTATAATAGATATAATAAATCAATCCATATACTACTTGAAAAATATAGGGGGAAAAAGAATGAATCTTGACCCACGTAACACTCGGTTGCTCCTAGAAATAAATACCTTACAAACTCTTGGAGCGGTTCAGTCCTTCAGTAGCAATTCATCTACCGGCTCCAATGAATTCCAAATGATGTTGACGCAATTGATGGCGGGAAATAATATGAGTTCAGAACTCGCAAATCAAGCCGAGCAACTACTCAGCCAAGGCACAAGCGCTACTTCATTCAACTTTTCCACAAGCCCAGTTGAAACTGTTGCCGCTGTACCAGCCACTACGTCTGCACCTGGAACCAACAATCAATACGCAGACATTATCAAACAAGCAGCAGACAAATACCAACTACCCGAAAAACTGATTGCCGCCGTCATCAAGCAAGAGTCCAACTTCAAAAGTAACGCAAAAAGCCATGCAGGCGCAGCCGGTCTCATGCAACTAATGCCAGGCACTGCCAAATATCTTGGTGTATCCAACCCAATGGATCCTCAGCAAAACATCATGGGCGGAGCCAAATACCTGCGCAAAATGCTTAACCAATTCGGCTCAAATGAAATGGCACTAGCAGCCTACAACGCAGGTCCGGGGAACGTAAAAAAATACGGAGGCATCCCCCCGTTCAAAGAAACACAAAATTACGTAAAAAAAGTCATGAACAACTATCACTCAATGGTCTAACATTTTCCATATCAACGCGTCATAATGTTTACGTACAACTATCCAGTTGATCGTAAGCGCAAGGCTCCGAGAGGATCAGCCAACTTAAGGGGAGCTCCGCGACATGGTTGGCTTACCGCGAGCCTTCCGGAAAAGTGTCCGCCTAGAGCGTCGATCAATTGTTTTCCTCACGTCACTACTGTCCTTCCAGTTGCTTTTCTCAATGTTTCTCAGTCTCTGAATATTCAATCTGTAATATAACAACAAACAAAATAAGTTCTTTTATTTGTATAGAAATTCGTTCATTGATAGAATAAAGACACAGATGAACGAAGGGGTGTGAATGCAATGACTCGAAAACCTGTCATCCCTTATGAGGAGATCGGCGAGAAGAAACTACACGAACTGATTGATACATTTTATGAAAAAGTGGCTGTTCACCCAGACCTCATACCAATATTCCCTGATGATTTGACAGAAACTGCCCGGAAACAAAAACAATTTCAGACTCAATATCTAGGCGGCCCGAACCTGTTCACAGAAGAACACGGTCATCCTATGATGAAGGCTCGACATAACCCTTTCCCTATAACACCTACACGCGCAGAAGCATGGCTAGCTTGCATGGCGGAAGCGATGGATGACGTAGGACTGGAGGGTCCACTTCGGGAAGTCTACTATAAACGCCTTGTCTTAACAGCCAACCATATGGTAAATAGGAACGAGGAGGAAGATCAGTGAACTATCTAACAGTAATCGATGATACGTTACACTACTCTGCTTCAGTAAAGCCCATTGAACTCTATGTATTTTTAGATCCTTATTGCAAGGATTGTTGGTCACTTCAACCATTGCTACGTAAATTGCAAGTCGAATACGATCACTATTTCACGTTACGCATCGCGTTGAAGACTCCCATGACAAAATTGAATGTACCGTCTCTACTTGACCCTAAGGATGCCAAGACAACCAAACGGTCTAATCCTTGTTTTCCTAGCATCGCGGTTAAAGCCGCTGAGTTTCAAGGTAAACGTGCTGGATTCCGTTATTTATCATCCTTGCTTGAGTATTCCTTTTTGAAAAAGCGGGATGTTGCTTCGTTTTCAGTACTTGTGGAAATTGCCGCACGTATTAATCTAGATGTGGATGAGTTTATAACAGACTTCACTTCAGAAGAGACACTGCGCGCATTGCAAGTCGATATGTATTTAGGTAATGAAATGGAAGTGGACGAGGCGCCAACCTTCGTTTTCTTCAATAGTAATATTGAAGATGAAGGATTAAAAGTGGGTGGTCTCTACGACTATTCGATTTATGAACAGATTCTAGAAGAGCTTGTCGGAGGACAACTCCTTCCTGACATGCCACCTTCCATGGATTCGTTATTCAATCGCTTCGATCTGCTTACGACTAAAGAAATCGCGGAAATGTGTCACATGACCGAAAAAGAAGCTGATCGCGAATTGAAGAAACGGATACTCAAACAGGAAATCGAAAGAGTTTGTGTACCAGAACGTACATTATGGCGTAAAAAACAACCTAACTGTTCTTTAATTAAATAGCCCTTATACTAGCCGAAGCCCTATTTGGAGCTTCGGCTTTTTATGTAGACAAAAAGAAAAGAGCATCCGCTCCTGGGGGGGAGTGAATGCTCTCTTTCAAAGGGAATGGGAGAAATGTTCACGTTCAAACAAAAGGGGTGTATGTTTGGTATGTGATTTATTCCACATTTACACCATATCATAAATGACAAATGACTTCAACAAATACTAACAGCTTTCATCCATATGTCATGATTTTCGCAAATGTCTGTCGAAACATGCAGGAAAATATTACCCTCTCTTTTCCAATAACTGTTCTAACTCGTTCAATCGTTCTTCAAATACTCTACACGCTTCTTCAATCGGCTTTTCAGATGTCATATCGACACCCGCCTTTTTGAGGACTTCAATCGGATAATCAGATGATCCAGCCTTCAGGAAATTCGTAATATACCGTTCTACTGCTGGCTCACCTTCTTCAAGAATTTGCTTGCTGAGTGCAACAGCTGCGCTATATCCTGTTGCGTATTGATAGACATAGTAATTCATATAGAAGTGAGGAATACGTGCCCACTCCATACCTATTTCTTCATCGCTAATAATAGCGTCCCCATAATACTTTTCATTTAACGCGTAATATTCTTCTGTTAACTTTTCAGCCGTCAGTGGTACCCCTTCTTGATCCAGCTTATGAATCAAATGCTCAAATTCCGCAAACATCGTCTGACGGAACACCGTTGCACGGAATCCATCGAGCCAATAGTTCAATAAATAGATTCGTTGATCTTCATCAGTCGTCACTTTCAGTAAGTGGTCATTCAACAGCGCTTCATTTACAGTTGATGCTACTTCTGCTACAAATATGGAATAGCCACTATAAATGAATGGTTGATTTTCACGGGAGTAATAACTGTGTACACTGTGACCGAATTCATGAGCAAGTGTAAACAGGTTGCTTACGTTATCTTGCCAGTTCATCAAGATGTATGGGTTTGTTCCATACGTGCCAGATGAATAGGCACCTGAACGCTTCCCTTTGTTTTCACGAACATCGACCCAGCGATTATCAAGACCTTCTTTTACAACGGCTTTATACCCTTCGCCAAGCGGATGGAAGCTCTCGAGCATCGTTTCTTTTGCTTGCTCGTATGTGTACTTCATCTCCGTGTCCTCAACTAACGGCGTGTAGATATCCCACATATGCAGCTCATCTAGTTTCAACACCTTCTTACGCAAAGCTACATAGCGATGCAATAAACCTAGATTTTTATTGATTGTAGATAATAGATTTTCATATACTTGCTCTGGAATATGGTTATTTGACAAAGCTGCTGCTCTTGCCGAACTATAATTCCGAATTCTTGCGCTGACATTATGACCTTTTACGTTACCACTTAACGTAGAAGCAAATGTATTTTTGAATTCACCATATCTTGAATACATTTCTTTAAATGCTGCTTCCCGCACCTTCGGATCTTTACTTTCAAGAAATTGTGAATAACGACCATGTGTCAATTGAACATCATTACCGTTTTCATCTTTGACCATTCCGAAAGTCAAATCCGCATTGTTTAACATGCTGAATGTTTCAGAAGACTTCCCTGTCACTTCAGACAACTGCGCAATTAATTCTTCTTGTTCCGAAGACAAGATGTGAGCACGTTCTGCATTCAATTCCTCGAATTCTTGCTTATATACTCGTAAACCTTCATGTGACTCAATCGTTTCATTCAGTTGCTTTTCATCGATAGAAAGCAACTCGGGTGTGAAATAAGACAATGCTGTAGAGATTTTCACGACCAATGTTCTGATTCGACCATCCATTGCCTGATAAAAGCTATTTGTCGTATCTTGATCTGTTTTTAAATGAGCATACGTATATAACCTACGGAGACGTTCTGCTAATTTATCACGATATGTTAACGCTTCAAATAATGGACGTGCACCGTTCCCAAGCGTACCTTTATAGTTTTCAGCTTCTTTAGCCATCTCTTCGACTTTTCGGTACTCTTTATCCCATGCTTCATCAGAAGAAAATATATCCTCCAAGCGCCAAGTTTCTTCTTCAAATACCTCATCGCGCGTCAATACTTTGTTTTCATTCGTCAATCCAATTCCTCCTTCAGCATTTACCGTTATTTGACTCTATTGTATTTTCTCAATTCCTCGCATGCATTGCAAGAAATCTCCCTGAAAGTACATCCAGTGTAAAATCTCTTCCAATGAATTTATCGAGCCTGTAGATATCTATGCGTTGCTCTCTTAAGAAATCCATATAGTGTTCGCAAGCTTCCAACTGCAATGTCGAGTTTCCTTCAAATGTCTTTACGAATGTACGAAGAAGAGATCGATCCGGTTGAAAGGGTGTCCTCATCGTTTGTCGGATAGCTGCAATAAGTAGTAGTTGCCATTCGCAATCGGACTCACTAAATGCTTCTTGCCCGAATGTAGGAACGCCAATCCATGCAGGTAATTGAATCGGCTGGACACGCATTTCATAACAAGCACGCAAAAAGCGATGATGGATACCTCTTTGATTATACCCAATTACCGACCGAAGATACTTTCGACGTGCAGTTTGATAATGACGTGTCAGTCCTTCTACATCTGTAGTCGACGGAGCGGCAGGAATAGCAAACGGAATGGTTTGATGTTTGATACGCATGACGGAGTGACACAGCGCAAACGATGTACCGCGAAGATGAATGAAATGACTTAAATAGTGGAATTGTTGCTTCAGTGGATTATATGTCAGAAGGATCGACAGAGTTTCTTTAGTGCTCGAATGAATTGGACGGATGAAGTGTTGTTGGAATTGAGAGAAACGATGAGTCAATACACATGCTGAAGAGTCTTGAATTTTCGGAGGGGTCAATAGGATCCAAATGGGTTGCATGTTCATGGAATGGTAACCTGCATTGCGTTCGAGGATGAGTGCAATCGGAATCGTGCTGCACTGGAATTCAATGGGTACTTGCTGATTTTGCCATGTGACTAGCAGGTCGGGTCGTTGCTGGATATCAGGCAGATAAGGTTCCATTTCAGTTTGTAATGGTAGATGTGAAAATAGTTCATAGAGTTGGATTTTACCGAGTAGATGGGTTGGGGATTCTCCTTCTGAGAAGCTGTCTCGGCAGTTGGTTTGTTGGTGGTGGGCAAAGTGCGGGATGATGATGTCGCCGACTTTCAAGAGTACTTGTTCTTTGCATTGTGGACAATGAAAGGTTTCGGTTTTACGCCACTCTCGTAAGCTGTCAAGAGATGTCTGCCGTGTTAGCACGACTTGCTTCCCTTGGCTTGTAAGAGCTGTTAACAAGGCCTTCACACTCCTTCTCTTACATGATACGAATTTTCTGATTGTTTGGCAAGGGGAAGTTTTTTGATTTGAATATAGCGCGGCTGGTAGACGTGTGGATACCGTTGATAGGCGTTCCAGGCGGACGCTTTCCCATGGGCTCTCGGTGAGCCAACCAGGTCGCAAGCTCCCTCTTGGTTGTCTCTCCTTTCGAGCTGATCCATCGGGAGCATTCCTGTTTGGTTAGTGGAACCCTATTGAAATAGAAAAGTCCCCTTGGTATGATTCGGGGTGTCAAGGCGTCGACGGCTTGACCCCTA